>NZ_CP081150.1:1940548-2263973 GCF_019665765.1 Deefgea tanakiae | reverse complement strand
GTGACAATCCATTTTGGATTTGCGCGCCAGAATATGAATCAATAAACGAGCTGAAAATTAAACAGAACCGAAAGCGATCCGCCCGCGTTCGCAAACTTTGTGGGTTTGCAAACCTTACAGTCTGCTCTTTATCTGAATCTGCTGTCGCCTTTTTAGACTGAGTCGCGCTAATGCCGCGCGGCACTTACTTTTCTTGAACGGCCAAGAAAAGTAAGCAAAAGAAGGCCGCCCTAGTATCTGCGTCCGACTTTGTCGGAGTCCCTCGCTGCGGACAATCGGCAAGGCGTCGGGCTTTAACAAAACAGAGCCCGCCGAAAGCCCCTTGCCGCTTGTTCCTCGCTCGGCGCGATACAAGGGAGCTCAAGCTCCAGCTCAACGATCAAGAAATTATTTCGATGTATTGCCAGCAAGGCATTGTTGATCAATGGCTACGATTAAATACATCGATGCACTTTCTGACTCATCATTCCGGCGTACGCCGGAATCCAGTAGCAAAGCTAGCGGTAAAGACACTTTAGATAGCGATCTTTGCCCTTTATGTCGAAAAATCCAAAAAACAACCATGTTGGCTCAACACCAGCAAGAAACTATGCACAACAGTGGTGGAGTGATGGTTTTCAAATCCCGTCCAAGCGCACCGAGTGTGGAGCGAGACCTAGGCTCGCGACAATCGAGGGCACAGCGGAGCTGGGCGCGCTCGGGGCTCCTTTTCTTTCGTCACTTTCTTTTGGAGAAGCAAAAGAAAGTGACCTGCCGCGCGCAGCCCGCGCCCTAAAACCTACGCGGCGTAGCCGCATAAAAAAATAAAGCCGCCAGATTCAATCCAGTGGTTTTATTTGATTTGCATTTAAGTTAATAAAGTAATTACTCATTTTCAATCATTCGATTAGTTACAGTCACAACGTTCGCATCAATAATTCGAGCCTCTTCAATCGAGGGGATCCAATCAATCCAATATTCAACATGCCAATCATGTCCAATGTCTCGAGTTATATTTGCACTTTTTTTGGAGTTATCAATAAGATACTTAACTAAAATGCGCTTATTATCTTTTGATGTGAATTCCATCACCTCAAAAGCATCGCATCGCCCACCCCAGCCGTATCGCCAACGAATATAATCGCCAGATTCCAAAATCAAACAACGAGTAGTGCCATCCGCTTTATCGTAAAATCCATTTTTCCCTGATCGAATTGCCGTCCCCATGCGCAACTGGAATAACTCAGGATTTTTATCAACGCAATCGAAGCTAGGCGACGACGCATTAAAATTCCACTTGCCACGCAATGAAACACCTTCTCTATTATCAATCCGACCAATATTGCAACTTCTTATTTTAAAGGTCATAGACTCACTATATTTTGTCTTTTTAAAGCGAATATGCTCCCACACAGACCCTTCGACACAGGAGGTCAAAGCCACTAAAAGAACAAAATTATTTGTTAATTTTAGGCAACCCATGCTTTCACCCATCCAGTCCCTATGTAATTCATTCACTTTAAAAAGAAAAAAAGCTATCGTTGGCGTAATAATTCACTGATTGATTATGAAATGTATGTAATTTCAAATCATCTAGCATCTCATTCTCTTTGCCCAAAGGGCGTCACAGTGTCAATCAGCCACAGATGCTCACCATTTTTACACTCATGTAGCTCTAGTTGGGTATCGCCCTGTAGCAATCGGTGGTGAACGTCCTCAGCAATACACGCCCGGCTAATATATCTCAATGGCATTTTACCTTTCATAAACAGGAGACTCTGATTGAGAAGCTGCAGTAGATGTATTTACGAATCTAGGTCAGAGAGCGCCAAGTTCTTTTTTGTATCATCGCGGAATGACGGGCTCTAAGGTTGACACGCGCTCAATGAACGCGGTTTTCGCGTATGCCACTAATTGCATTGCAGCTAACTCACCCCAACGCCTTCGTCACAATCTCAAACGTATCACTCGACAATCCTTCCGTCCCGCGAATTCGTTCTAACTCTTGCTGCATCAACTCACGACGCCCTGCATCGACTTTCGTCCAGCGATTAAACGCGCTCGCCAATCGCGCGGCGATTTGGGGGTTGATTTTGTCGAGTTCGATGATGTGGTCGGCAGCAAAAGCGTAGCCGTAGCCGTCGGCAGCGTGGAAATGCGGTGGGTTGGCTAGGCAAAATGCGGTGATCAGTGAACGCACTTTATTTGGGTTTTTAATCGAAAACCCAGGATGCTCCAGCAATTGCTGCACTCGGCTGAGTGCGCCTGGGCGGCGGCTGGTGGCTTGCAGCGCAAACCATTTGTCCATCACCAGTGCGTCTGATTGCCATTGCGCGGCAAAGTCGGCCAGTTGCGCCTCGCCGCCATCGCGGTTGACGAGCGCTTTGAGTGCTGCTAAGCGGTCGGTCATATTGTCGGCGCGCTGATATTGCTTGGCGAGTAGCTGAGCAATCATCGGTTCGTCGAGCTCGGCCAGATAATCCAAGCAGATATTTTTGAGGCTACGGCGCGCTACTTGTTCGCCATCGTAAGCGTATGGCGTGCCATCGTTGAGATGCTGGTAGACCGCGAGCAATTCCTGACGTAATTCGCGGGCGATTTGGTGTTTGATGCTTCGGCAAACTTCAAATAGGCGCACTGGATCCACGTCGGACAGTTGCTCGAGCAAGTAATTTTCACGTGGCAATTCGAGCATCAAGGCGACGAGTGCAGGGTCGAGCTTGTCGCTGCTTAGGAGCTTTTTGTACGCCGCAATAAATGCGGCTGGGGCGGCGACTTTCTCCCCGCGACCTGCAGCGGCATATTGGTTTTTGAGGAGTTGCAGCGCAAAGGTGTTGGCCGCTTCCCAGCGCGCAAACGCATCGCTGTCGTTGGCCATCAAAAACACCAATTCATCGTCGCTGTAGTCGTATTCCAAGACGACGGGGGCGGAGAAATCGCGCAGCAATGACGGCACGGGCGGGCAAGGCACGTTGATAAAGGTGAAGGTTTGCGTCGTATCGCGAATGTCGAGCACGCGCGTGGTATCGCCAGCAACGCTTTCGCCGAGCAATTGCAGCGGCAAATCATGACCACGGCGGTCAATCAGGCCGATGGCAAATGGCAGGTGGAACGGCAGTTTTTCGGCTTGGCCCGGCGTTGGCGCGCAGCTTTGTGTGATAGTGAGGGTGTATGTGTGTGCAGCCTCGTTATACTGTGCGCTAGCGCGCAATACGGGCGTACCTGCTTGGCTATACCAACGCTCGAATTGGCTTAAATCCACGCCATTCGCATCCGCCATCGCGGCGCGGAAATCGTCGCACGTGACCGCTTGGCCATCGTGGCGTTTGAAATACAATTCCATGCCAGCGCGGAAACCGTCGATGCCGAGCAAGGTGGCGTACATGCGCACGACCTCGCTACCTTTTTCGTAAATCGTCCACGTGTAGAAATTATTGATTTCGAGGTATTCGTCGGGGCGAATCGGGTGTGCTTGCGGGCCGGCGTCTTCGGCAAATTGCGTTTCGCGCAGCGCGCGCACATTGCTGATGCGTTGCACGGCGCGGCTACCGATGTCGCTAGAGAATTCTTGATCGCGGTAGACGGTCAGGCCTTCTTTTAACGAAAGCTGAAACCAGTCGCGGCAGGTGACGCGATTGCCGGTCCAGTTGTGGAAGTATTCATGTGCAACGACCGAGTCGATGCCGTCGAAATCGACATCGGTGGCGGTGTCCGGTTTAGCGAGCACGAACTTGGTATTGAAAATATTCAAACCCTTGTTTTCCATCGCGCCCATATTAAAGTCGGACACGGCAACGATCATATAGGTATCCAGATCGTATTCCAGACCAAAGCGTTCCTCGTCCCATGCCATTGCTTTTTGCGCGGCGGCGAGGGCGTGATGACATTTATCTAAATTGCCGGGTTCAACGTAAATTTCGATATTGATATTGCGTTTGGATGGCGTCGTGTGGGTACCCGCGAGCACGACGAGTTTGCCGGCGACCAGCGCAAATAAATATGCTGGTTTTTTGAATGGATCGACCCATTTCACCCAGTGGCGATTTTTGTCCATCGTGCCGCTACCGACGCGATTGCCGTTCGATAGCAACACCGGAAACTTGGTTTTATCCGCAATAATCGTTGTGGTGAATTTCGCCATCACGTCGGGGCGGTCGAGGTAATAGGTGATCTTGCGAAAGCCTTCGGCCTCGCATTGGGTAAAGAAATTACCGTTGCTTTGGTATAAACCCATCAAACTGGTGTTTTCCGCTGGCAACAGGCGGGTGACGATTTCCAGAATGCCATCATCGGGCATATTGGCGATCGTTAAGCTGGTTTCGTCAACGACATAGTGCGCGCTGGTCAGCGGTGCGCCGTCGAGTTTGATGCCCTCTAAAGTCAGTTCTTCGCCATGTAAGACCAGCGGCGTATCGCTACTGACCCCTTTGTTGCGTTTAATAATCAGGCGTGAAATGACTTTGGCATGGGTATCGCTCAGCTCGAAAGTTAAATCAACGCGGTCAATTAAATAGCTAGGGGGGGTATAGTCGAGACGACGGATCGCTTGGCGGCTGCTCATGGTGGGCGGCTCTTTTTGATGGCAGAAAGGGTGCAAGCTTAAACCTGCAACGATGTCATTACAATGACGCCAAGCCTAAGGGTTTTCATCCGTTGCGGTAGCAGTACAAAAATGCATCACACCGCAGCGTGATTGGGCGTTTATTCCAAAAAAATTCGATCTTAGACAAAAACAATCATTCAGATTCTAAGGACGGGCTGGTATGATTGCGACCATATTTTGCCGTCATTACGGAATTGCCAAAGAATGTATATTTACGACGAGTACGACCAGCAGATTGTGGATCAGCGTGTTGACCAATATCGCGACCAAACCCGCCGCTATTTAGCCGGTGAGCTTTCTGAAGAAGAATTCCGCCCATTGCGTTTGCAAAACGGCTTGTATGTACAACGTCATGCGCCAATGCTGCGCGTGGCGATTCCGTATGGCCATTTGACCAGCCGTCAAATGCGCAAACTCGGTGAAATCGCCAAAAAATACGACAAAGATTACGCTCACTTCACAACGCGTCAAAACATTCAATACAACTGGCCTGCGCTAGAAAACGTGCCGGACATTTTGGCTGAATTGGCAACCGTGCAAATGCACGCGATTCAAACTTCCGGCAACTGTATTCGCAATACGACCACCGACCAATTTGCTGGCGTGGCGCATGACGAAATCGTTGATCCACGCCCATGGTGTGAAATCATCCGTCAATGGTCGACTTTCCATCCTGAATTTGCCCATTTGCCACGTAAATTTAAAATTGCAGTGAATGGCTCGGTGGAAGACCGCGCGGCCGTGTTGGTACACGATGTGGGTATCAATGTTGTTAAGAATGCAGAAGGCGTGGTTGGCTTTGAAGTGTATGTCGGCGGTGGTTTGGGTCGTACACCGATTGTGGGTAGCTTGATTAAGCCTTGGCTTGAGCAAGAACATTTGCTGACTTACCTCGATGCCGTGTTGCGTGTGTATAACCGCTACGGCCGTCGCGATAATAAATACAAAGCGCGGATTAAAATCCTCGTTAAAGCCATGACGCCAGAAGCGTTTGGCGCGAAAGTCGATCAAGAATGGGCGTTTACCAAAAATGGCCCAATGACTTTGACTGCTGACGAAATCGCTCGCAACCATAAATTCTTTACTGCGCCTGCTTATGAAGCGTTCGTAGGTGACGATGCTGAATTCACGCGTTTGAAAGCAGAAAACAAAGGTTTTGGCCGTTGGGTAGAGCGCAATGTGTTCGCGCACAAGCAGGCTGGTTATGCGGCGGTGACTTTGAGCTTGAAACCAAACGGCGTGGCGCCGGGCGATGCGACTTCTGCACAGTTGGCTGCCGTTGCTGATTTGGCGGATCAATATAGCTTTGGTGAATTGCGCGTATCGCATCAGCAAAACTTGATCTTGGCCGATGTGAAGCAATCAGAATTGTTTGCCTTGTGGGAAGCGGCGAAAGCGATTGGTTTTGCGACGCCAAATATTGGTTTGTTGACCGACGTGATCTGCTGCCCTGGCGGTGATTTCTGTTCGCTTGCCAATGCCAAGTCGATCCCAATCGCTTTGGCGATTCAAGACCGCTTTGATAATCTCGATTATCTGCACGACTTGGGCGAGATCGACATGAATATGTCGGGCTGTATGAATGCTTGCGGTCACCACCATATCGGCAATATCGGCATTTTGGGCGTCGATAAAAATGGTTCGGAATGGTATCAAGTGTCACTTGGCGGCCGTCAAGGCAAGGGTGCGAGCTTGGCCAAAGTGCTCGGCCCATCATTTGCGCAAGACGAAATGCCCGATGTAATCGAAAAAATTGTGAATGTGTTTGTTGCCAACCGCAATGGTGAAGAGTCGTTCATCGACTTGTTTGATCGCATCGGTGCCGAGCCATTCAAAGCCAAAGTGTACGAAGGCAAGCCAAATCGTCGGGAGAAAGCAGATGCTTAATCAATCAAATCCTCAGGTGATTATCAATCGCGAAGTAGTTGCTAATCGCTGGACTCGCGTCGTAGCCAATGAAGAAGGCGTGGTATCTGTTCCTAGCGAAGGCGCAGTGCTGGTTCCGTATCAATACTGGTTGAATAATCAAACCGAATTGGCTGGCCGTGAAATTGCGGTGTGCTTTGCGCCAGATGACGAGCCAGAAAGCTTGCCAGTTGACGCGAATACCTTTGCAATGATTGCTTGCGATTTCCCAGCGTTCACCGATGGTCGTGGTTTCTCGATTGGTCGTTTGCTACGCGAGCGTCATGGATTTACTGGTGAGTTGCGCGCTGTCGGCGATGTATTTAAAGATACGATCAATTATCTATCGCGTTGCGGCTTTACTGCATTTGATGTTCGCGCCGATAAAGACATCGTCGAAGCCGCCAAGGGTTTGGATGACTTTACCGAGCACTATCAATCGAGCGTAGCACAGCCTTTACCGCTGTTCCGCCGCCGAGGTTTGGTCGCTTAATTTATTGCTTGTGCCGTTTGGTTCTCAAAAATACCCCAAGAATTTTCTTGGGGTATTTTGTTTTGGGGGTTATTTATTGCCATGTAGGTGAAAATACCTATTGATCGATTTGTTTCTCACGATTTTTTGCTTAGTGAGTGGGCTTGGCATGATGATTCATTAAATCGTCATCAAACTGGCATTGGGCTGTCATATTCGCTCTTTAAAGTGGCGCATCTTTCCACTAAGGCGATTAACGCGAAATGTCTAAGTCTAATAACTTTAATGATGAAAACTCCAACACATCAGCTAACCCAACGTTTGATTCTGTACTGGAACAGCGCTTGGTGAATCGCCGTGGCTTTTTGGGGATGAGTGTAGCTGGTGCTGCTGTTTTGGGTGGGATGGGCTTGGGATTGACTGGCTGTTCTTCTGGTGAGAATTTGGCCGTAACACCAACAGCTGTTCCAACTGGTACGCCGAAGCCGACTGCTGTGCCAACGCCGACTCCTACGCCAAATGTAATCGCTGCTAGTTTGGGCTTTACTGCTGTAGCGAAGAGTTTGTTGGATAAAGTGGTTATCCCTGCGGGCTATAGCTATCAAGTGATTTATGCCTTGGGTGATCCTTTGACTGCTGCAACGCCAGCATTCAAAAACGATGGTACCGACGGTGATTTTGAAAATCGCGCGGGTGATCATCACGATGGTATGGAATATTTTGGTCTTGATGCTGCTGGTAAGCCTTCGGCTTCTGGTGTTGATCGCGCTTTGTTGGCGATGAATCATGAGGCGACAACTGACGCTGATAAATCATCATTCTTCTTGTTCCCTACGGGCGGCACTTCAACCTTGCCACGTCCTGCGGCTGAAGTAGATAAAGAAGTGGCGATCCACGGTTTGTCAGTCGTTGAGATCAAGGCGACTAATAAGAAGTGGGCAACTGTTCAGACCTCAGCATTTAATCGCCGCGTTACGCCATTGAGCGAAGTTGAAATCGCGGGTCCAGCGCGCGGCAATGCCTTGTTGAAAACTAAGTATTCTGCTGATGGTACCAAAACACGCGGTACGATCAATAACTGTGGTACAGGTAAAACGCCTTGGGGTACTTTCCTGTCTGGCGAAGAAAACTGGGCGGGTTATTTCTTCCGTGTTGCCGCAGATGACACCGTGCGCGGTGATAAGAGCGTCGTTTCACTGAAGCGTTATGGCCGCATTGCGGGTGATAAATCACGTCACGGTTGGGAAACGGGCGGTAGCGATGATAAATACGCGCGCTGGAATATTAGTAAGTTAGGCGCTTCAGTTGATGGTAGTGATGACTATCGCAATGAAATGAATGGCCAAGGCTACATCATTGAGATGGATGCTTACGATAAAACCAAAGCACTGAAAAAACGTACCGCTTTAGGTCGCTTTGCTCACGAAAGCGCGGCGTTTGGGTTGCCTGTAGTCGGCAAGCCTCTGACTGTGTACTTGGGTGATGACTCACGCAATGAATATATGTACAAGTTTGTGTCAAAAGCGCTTTGGTCGGCTGCTGATGCAAATCCAGCTGATCGCATGGCGACTGGAGATAAATACCTCAATGAAGGTACGCTGTATGTCGCTAAATTTAATGCAGATGGAACTGGACAATGGATTGAGTTGTCGATGGCCAATCCAACGATCGCGGGCTATGCAACATATAAATTTGCGGACTTGGCTGATATTTGCGTGAATACCCGCTTGGCTGGTGATGCAGTCGGTGCCACGAAGATGGATCGTCCAGAGTGGGGTGGTGTCCATCCAGTGACGGGTGAGTACTATCAGACTCTGACCAATAATAGCAATCGTAACGTTAATCCAACAGGTTCTTCGCAGTTGGCACCAGATAGTGCGAATCCTCGTGCCTACCAAGACACTGATGGACCTAACGCTAGTAAGAATGTAGGGAATCCAAATGGTCACATTCTGCGTACCAAAGAAGGTGCTTCTGTTGGTGCTTTCACGTGGGATGTTTACTTGTTTGGTGCAGAGGCTGATGCTGATAAGGCGATGATCAATTTGTCGAATTTGACTGATGATCAAGATATGTCTTCACCTGATGGTTTGGCGTTTAGTCAAAGCACTGGTATTTGCTGGATTCAAACTGATGATGGCGCCTATACAGATGTGACTAACTGCATGATGTTGGCGGCGATTCCAGGCAAAGTGGGTGATGGTGCAAGTAAAGCACTGAGCTATACGAAAACAGATGGCTCTAAACTGGATGTGACAACTAAAGTGGGTGCCGCGCCTGCTGCAGATAAGCTCAAGCGTTTCTTGGTTGGGCCAAAAGATTGCGAAATTACCGGTTTGTGTGAAACGCCTGATGGCAAAGCCATCTTTATCAATATCCAGCATCCAGGTGAAACCACCAAGATGGCTGATGTTGCTGATCCAACCAAGTACACTAGCCAATGGCCGAGTAATGCAGGCTACGGTGCAGGCAAGCGCCCACGTTCGGCAACGATCGTGATCACCAAAGATGATGGCGGTCGCATTGGTTCGTAATGCTTTAAGTTAATGCTGTATTAGTTTTTTCAGTTAAAAATGCCCCGCTTAAACTGTGGGGCATTTTTTTGTTAGGTGTTCTGATTGATCATCAGTCTATTTTCAATCTATAGGCACTTTGCGTAATGGGTTGTGGTGGTGTGCCGTATTAGTATTTTTCAATGATTTGCTTTAATACGTCTTCTTGATAGGGGTGTAGCTCACTAGCATCTTCCATTTCCGCAAGCAGTGCAGGGTTGTTGAATTTCTTTCTGGCTTCTTCGTAGTATGGAATTTGTACGCGGCGATATAGATCAACAAATTCATCAAAATCCAGTACGTGGCAGTAGTTGCGATAGCGACCACGTGCTTTGATTTTGCCTAGACTAATAAATGACAGTAGATAAGTGCTGCCTTTGGAGCCAAGAAATTCACCCAGTGGAACTGAAGAGGGGAAGGAGGGGGGCTCGCAAACAAATTTATGAATGATCTTAAAGTCAAAATCACGTTGGTCAATATCGTGGCGCCAGATGACGTAACCATCATCAGCCGAAGTAATTGTCTTGCCACAGGTGTCGCAAATCCATTCTTGTAGCGGTTTGAGCATGCTTTGCTCCATATTTGATCGTGTTATTTAGTTTAGTTAAAACTTATAGGAAGGCTAGTGAGGATTTGTTGTTGGTTTTTGATTTGTTGTAAATCAACGACTTATCACCTTTAGTCTATTTTCTTTGCGGGTTGGTGTTGACGTGTTTCGGTCGTGTGGGTATAGTTCGGCCTCTCTGCTGCTGACACAGCAAACGAAACAAGCGGTTCTAAAGCAAGTTTCGGTGTCTAAGCCACTGATCTTTAACAAAATACAGCCGATGAGTGTGAGTGCTTGATTTGCAAGTCAAACAAGTGCTTGCATTCACAAATGAGAAATAACTCGATGTTTACATCGAGGCGCTTTAAGTTTTGAGCGCAAGCCAAGTAGTACAAAATTAGCACAGAGATTAAACGAAAGAGTTTGATCCTGGCTCAGATTGAACGCTGGCGGCATGCTTTACACATGCAAGTCGAACGGTAACAGGGTGCTTGCACCGCTGACGAGTGGCGAACGGGTGAGTAATACATCGGAATGTACCCAGTAATGGGGGATAACGCTTCGAAAGGAGTGCTAATACCGCATACGCCCTGAGGGGGAAAGTGGGGGACCGCAAGGCCTCACGTTATTGGAGCAGCCGATGGCTGATTAGCTAGTTGGTAGGGTAAAGGCCTACCAAGGCAACGATCAGTAGCGGGTCTTAGAGGACGATCCGCCACACTGGAACTGAGACACGGTCCAGACTCCTACGGGAGGCAGCAGTGGGGAATCTTGGACAATGGGCGAAAGCCTGATCCAGCAATGCCGCGTGCGTGAAGAAGGCCTTCGGGTTGTAAAGCGCTTTTGTCGGGGAGGAAATCCTAGTGGCTAATAACTACTGGGGATGACAGTACCCGAAGAATAAGGACCGGCTAACTACGTGCCAGCAGCCGCGGTAATACGTAGGGTCCAAGCGTTAATCGGAATTACTGGGCGTAAAGCGTCCGCAGGTGGCTTGATAAGATAGACGTGAAATCCCTGGGCTCAACCTAGGAATTGCGTTTATGACTGTCTCGCTAGAGTATGGGAGAGGGGGGTGGAATTCCACGTGTAGCAGTGAAATGCGTAGAGATGTGGAGGAACACCGATGGCGAAGGCAACCCCCTGGCCTAATACTGACACTCATGGACGAAAGCGTGGGGAGCAAACAGGATTAGATACCCTGGTAGTCCACGCCCTAAACGATGTCTACTAGTTGTTGGGCTTTTCGGAGCTTAGTAACGCAGCTAACGCGTGAAGTAGACCGCCTGGGGAGTACGGTCGCAAGACTAAAACTCAAAGGAATTGACGGGGGCCCGCACAAGCGGTGGATGATGTGGATTAATTCGATGCAACGCGAAAAACCTTACCTGGTCTTGACATGTACGGAATCCTTTAGAGATAGAGGAGTGCCTTCGGGAACCGTAACACAGGTGCTGCATGGCTGTCGTCAGCTCGTGTCGTGAGATGTTGGGTTAAGTCCCGCAACGAGCGCAACCCTTGCCATTAGTTGCTAACATTTAGTTGAGCACTTTAATGGGACTGCCGGTGACAAACCGGAGGAAGGTGGGGATGACGTCAAGTCCTCATGGCCCTTATGACCAGGGCTTCACACGTCATACAATGGTCGGTACAGAGGGTCGCTAACCCGCGAGGGGGTGCCAATCTCACAAAACCGATCGTAGTCCGGATTGCACTCTGCAACTCGAGTGCATGAAGTCGGAATCGCTAGTAATCGCGGATCAGCATGTCGCGGTGAATACGTTCCCGGGCCTTGTACACACCGCCCGTCACACCATGGGAGTGGGTTTCACCAGAAGTAGGTAGGCTAACCGCAAGGAGGCCGCTTACCACGGTGGGATTCATGACTGGGGTGAAGTCGTAACAAGGTAGCCGTAGGGGAACCTGCGGCTGGATCACCTCCTTTCAAGAGAAAGACGAACAAATTAAGTACTCACACTCATCGGCTGTAGATTTGAAGAATGTCGGATTGATTGAGATGAATAATCTGAATTGAGATGACAACGATATGGGTCAGTAGCTCAGTTGGTTAGAGCACCGTGTTGATAACGCGGGGGTCATAGGTTCGATTCCTATCTGACCCACCACCTTAGTTGGGGGCTTAGCTCATCTGGTAGAGCACCTGCTTTGCAAGCAGGGGGTGAACGGTTCGAGTCCGTTAGCCTCCACCATTAGTTTGGTCTGGAACTACCTAGTAGAAAATAGAATTCTATGGATTGCACGATGTATTGTGCAGTGTATTTTATTCTGGTTTCTAAAATTAGAATGATTCACGAAAGTGAATTGAAATATCGATCTTTAACAAAATAGAAGAAGTAATTAATTCCAATAAACATTGTTGTGGAATTAGATTTAGAGATTACTGCTTGCAGTGATGGATAAATTTGATTTCAAAGTAAATATATTGGGTTGATTGTATCTGTTCAGTTGAATTGGTCTCATGCCAGTTTGATTGAACCGCAAGTGAAATGAGAACTCACTTGCAAGTCGCAAATACGATTTCAGTAACTTGAAATACGTTTACGTGTTTGAGGTTATAGGATCAAGCGAATAAGTGCATCTGGTGGATGCCTTGGCGATGATAGGCGACGAAGGACGTGATAGCCTGCGATAAGCGTGGGGGAGCTGGCAAAGTGCTTTGATCCCACGATTTCCGAATGGGGAAACCCGGCCCTTTTGGGTCACTCTAGACTGAATACATAGGTCTAGTAGAGCGAACCCGGTGAACTGAAACATCTAAGTAACCGGAGGAAAAGAAATCAACCGAGATTCCCAAAGTAGTGGCGAGCGAAATGGGAAGAGCCTGTACGTGATAGCAGTAGACTTAATAGAATGGAATGGAAAGTCCAACCATAGTGGGTGATAGTCCCGTATATGAAAAGTCAATTGTGGTACTAAGCGTACGAGAAGTAGGGCGGGACACGAGAAATCCTGTTTGAAGATGGGGGGACCATCCTCCAAGGCTAAATACTCATCATCGACCGATAGTGAACCAGTACCGTGAGGGAAAGGCGAAAAGAACCCCGGGAGGGGAGTGAAATAGAACCTGAAACCGGATGCATACAAACAGTGGGAGCCCTTGAAAAATGGGGTGACTGCGTACCTTTTGTATAATGGGTCAGCGACTTACGTTCAGTAGCAAGCTTAACCGAATAGGGGAGGCGTAGGGAAACCGAGTCCGAATAGGGCGCATAGTTGCTGGGCGTAGACCCGAAACCAAGTGATCTATCCATGGCCAGGATGAAGGTGCGGTAACACGCACTGGAGGTCCGAACCCACTAACGTTGCAAAGTTAGGGGATGAGCTGTGGATAGGGGTGAAAGGCTAAACAAACTTGGAAATAGCTGGTTCTCCTCGAAAACTATTTAGGTAGTGCCTCATGTATCACTGACGGGGGTAAAGCACTGTTATGGCTAGGGGGTCATCGCGACTTACCAAACCATGGCAAACTCTGAATACCGTCAAGTGCGAGCATGGGAGACAGACCTGGGGTGCTAACGTCCTGGGTCAAGAGGGAAACAACCCAGACCGCCGTCTAAGGTCCCAAATGATCAATTAAGTGGAAAACGAGGTGGGAAGGCACAGACAGCCAGGATGTTGGCTTAGAAGCAGCCATCATTTAAAGAAAGCGTAATAGCTCACTGGTCGAGTCGTCCTGCGCGGAAGATGTAACGGGGCTCAAATTGATAACCGAAGACGCGGATATGACCATTTATGGCATATGGTAGAGGAGCGTTCTGTAAGCCTGTGAAGGTGTCTTGAGAAGGATGCTGGAGGTATCAGAAGTGCGAATGCTGACATGAGTAGCGATAAAGGGAGTGAAAAGCTCCCTCACCGAAAACCCAAGGTTTCCTGCGCAACGTTCATCGGCGCAGGGTGAGTCGGCCCCTAAGGCGAGGCAGAAATGCGTAGTCGATGGGAAACAGGTTAATATTCCTGTACTTGATATAAGTGCGATGTGGGGACGGAGAAGGTTAGGTTAGCCAACTGTTGGAATAGTTGGTTTAAGTGTGTAGGCGGATCCCTTAGGCAAATCCGGGGGTTCTTAACGCTGAGGCATGATGACGATTCACTTAGGTGATGAAGTAACTGATACCCTGCTTCCAAGAAAAGCCACTAAGCTTCAGCTTATATTGAACCGTACCGCAAACCGACACAGGTGGGTAGGAAGAGTATTCTAAGGTGCTTGAGAGAACTCGGGAGAAGGAACTCGGCAAATTAACACCGTAACTTCGGGAGAAGGTGTGCCTTATAGGTGAAGAACCTTGCGTTTGGAGCTATATAAGGCCGCAGAGAAATGGGGGCTGCGACTGTTTATCAAAAACACAGCACTCTGCCAACACGAAAGTGGATGTATAGGGTGTGACGCCTGCCCGGTGCTGGAAGATTAAATGATGGGGTGCAAGCTCTTGATTGAAGTCCCAGTAAACGGCGGCCGTAACTATAACGGTCCTAAGGTAGCGAAATTCCTTGTCGGGTAAGTTCCGACCCGCACGAATGGCGTAACGATGGCCCTACTGTCTCCTCCCGAGACTCAGCGAAGTTGAAGTGTTTGTGAAGATGCAATCTCCCCGCTGCTAGACGGAAAGACCCCGTGAACCTTTACTGTAGCTTTGCATTGGACTTTGAAGTGGTTTGTGTAGGATAGGTGGGAGGCTTTGAAGCAGAGACGCTAGTTTCTGTGGAGCCGTCCTTGAAATACCACCCTGACCCCTTTGAGGTTCTAACCTTGGTCCGTTATCCGGATCGGGGACCGTGCATGGTAGGCAGTTTGACTGGGGCGGTCTCCTCCCAAATTGTAACGGAGGAGCTCGAAGGTCGCCTAGGTACGGTCGGACATCGTACTGATAGTGTAATGGCAAAAGGCGGCTTAACTGCGAGACCGACAAGTCGAGCAGGTGCGAAAGCAGGACATAGTGATCCGGTGGTTCTGTATGGAAGGGCCATCGCTCAACGGATAAAAGGTACTCCGGGGATAACAGGCTGATTCCGCCCAAGAGTTCACATCGACGGCGGAGTTTGGCACCTCGATGTCGGCTCATCACATCCTGGGGCTGTAGCCGGTCCCAAGGGTATGGCTGTTCGCCATTTAAAGTGGTACGTGAGCTGGGTTCAAAACGTCGTGAGACAGTTTGGTCCCTATCTGCAGTGGGCGTTGGAAATTTGAGGGGGGCTGCTCCTAGTACGAGAGGACCGGAGTGGACTGACCTCTGGTGTACCGGTTGTCACGCCAGTGGCATTGCCGGGTAGCTAAGTCGGGAAGAGATAAGCGCTGAAAGCATCTAAGCGCGAAACTTGCCTCAAGATGAGATTTCCCTAGGGTTTTAAATCCTCTAAAGAGTCGTTCGAGACCAGGACGTTGATAGGTTGGGTGTGGAAGCGCAGTAATGCGTTAAGCTAACCAATACTAATTGCTCGTGAGGCTTGATCCTATAACCTGAGACGCGTAATGCGACGAAGATATAGTCAACCCAAAGAAAGTAGAGTGTACGTAAGTGCATGATACGAAAGATAAATACTGAGACAGTGTGGTTGGAAAGTGTAGTATAATTACTTCTTCTATTGATTTGTGAGTTAGCGCTGTAGGCGTGTTACTAGAAATAGTGCAGCTGAATGCGATAATTCAAAGTGTGGTGAGAAAACTCACCGCACCAGACAGTTTAATGTCTGGCGACCATAGCGAGGTGGTCCCACTCCTTCCCATCCCGAACAGGACAGTGAAACACCTCAGCGCCGATGATAGTGCGGATTGCCCGTGTGAAAGTAGGTCATTGCCAGACTTCCCTAAAGAAGAGCCCGATTCGAAAGAGTCGGGCTTTTTGCTGTCCGCTAGATTTGCAATGCCGGCGGGTATTGTCTGCTAGAGTATTTAAAATAATGCTTAGGCACATATACATTGTTCTAGTTTTACAGGCTATTGTAATTAATTGTCTTGCGGTCCAAGGTGTTGAATTTGGAGTCGTTTTAGTAGGCCATTCTTTTTTACCTTGTCGAATGCCTTAGCTAACTTTTCATATACTTCAGGATCGGTGTTTTTGTTAACGCCAAAATAGTATTCATGACTTTGATCTAAAAGAAAAGCACGGCTAATTTGATCTGTAGTACCACCTTCTTTTTTGATAGCGAAATTTGCCGCCCAGTCGAGTGAGACCATGAGGTCAATCCGTCCTACAATTAATTTCTTCATATTAATAAAATCATCTTTAGTGACATCTAGCTCTCTACCAATTTGAAAGTCTTGCGCCATCAACAGCTTTGTTGAGGCTGATTCACGGACGGCACCGATACGATATTTTTTTGCGCTAGCAAGATCACTGATCACAATATCACTACGCTGACTGAGTTTAAATAAATAGACTTTGCGTTTAGCAATGGGACCAATCCATAAAAATTGGTTTTCACGTTCAGCGTTGCGAACAAGCGTAAACAATAGCGCATTCGGTGTTTCAAGTGCAGTTTGGTAGGAGCGCGCCCATGGCATGACTTGGATATTGACTTTAATTCCTGCTTCTTGAGCAATGGCTTGTAGTAATTCAACGGAATAACCTTGGTTTATGCCGTTTTCTTCGTAATTCAGTGGTGGTAAATTCTCAGTAAATGCAGGTATTTCGACTGCATAAATTGAATGGCTGAGAAAAAAAACGAATAAACTTCGCGATAAGTAGAAGCCTAGCCTGCGAACTTGGCCTTTTTTCGGTATCATTACACCTTTGATTTTTAGCCAAATTTGGATAGCAGACATGGTTGATGTGCTCCAACTTCGCGGCGGTGCCGCACTTTCTTCGTTTCGGATTGAGAAACTCGTAGCTAGCCTCGCGGCGCAAGGCATTGCTGCCAATCTGTACGCCGAATTCTGGCACTTTATTGAACAACAGCAAGCTTTATCGAGCGATGACCAGATGGTCGTTGAGCGTATTTTAAGTTATGGCGAGCCAGCCAATATTGCTTTGGCAGTCGGTACGCCGATTTTGGTACTGCCACGTTTAGGTACAATTTCGCCTTGGTCATCGAAAGCTACTGATATTGCTTTGCACTGTGGTTTAGCAGGCAAAGTGGCGCGCATTGAGCGTGGTATGGCGATTTATGCGACTAAAGCCGATGGCTCTGCGCTATCTACGGCAGAAAAAAATATTCTGTTGCCACTGATTCACGATCGAATGACAGAACAAGTTTTTGAGGGCTTGGCGGCGGGCAATGAATTGTTCCGTCACTTTGAGCCTAAAGCGCTGGAAACGGTTGACGTATTACAAGGTGGTAAAGCCGCTTTAGAAAAAGCCAATGCAGAATACGGTCTGGCCTTGTCAGAAGATGAAATTGATTATTTGGTAGAAAACTTCACCAAGCTTGGTCGCAATCCAAGTGATGTTGAGTTGACGATGTTCGCTCAAGCGAACTCAGAACATTGCCGTCATAAAATCTTTAACGCTAATTTCATTATCGATGGCCAAGCACAAGATTACAGTTTGTTTGGCATGATTCGCGAAACGCATAAAGCCGCGCCAGAAGGTACGGTGGTGGCGTATTCTGATAATTCATCAGTGATCGAAGGTGCGCTGACTGAGCGTTTCTTCCCAGCAGCCGATGGTGCTGAGTATGCGTTCACACAAGAAGAAACGCATATCCTGATGAAGGTGGAAACCCACAACCATCCAACTGCGATTTCTCCATTCCCAGGTGCAGCAACTGGCTCAGGTGGCGAGATTCGTGATGAAGGCGCGACGGGTCGTGGTTCTAAACCTAAAGCAGGCCTGTGCGGATTTACTGTTTCGAATTTAAATTTGCCCGGTCACGTGCAACCGTGGGAAACGCCATACGGCAAACCTGATCGTATCGCCAGCGCCCTCGATATTATGATCGAAGGCCCAATTGGTGCTGCGGCATTTAATAATGAATTTGGTCGCCCGAATTTGGCTGGCTATTTCCGTACCTTTGAATTGGATTTCAACGGCGAACGGCGTGGCTACCACAAGCCGATTATGATTGCCGGTGGTTTGGGCAATATCAGCGCGCTGCACGTGAAGAAAAATGATTTGCCAGATGGCTCATTGTTAATTCAACTCGGTGGCCCTGGCATGTTGATCGGCATGGGCGGTAGCGCTGCCTCGTCGATGGAAACCGGTAGTAATACTGCTGACTTGGATTTTGATTCAGTTCAGCGTGGCAATCCAGAAATGGAGCGTCGTTGCCAAGAGGTGATTGATCGCTGCTGGCAAATGGGTAACAAAAATCCAATCCAATCAATTCATGATGTGGGCGCGGGCGGGATTTCGAATGCCTTCCCCGAGCTGGTCAACGATGCCGGTATGGGCGCGATATTTAACTTACGTAAAGTGAATATCGAAGAACACGGCATGGCGCCAAAAGAAATTTGGTCCAATGAATCGCAAGAGCGTTACGTGCTCGGTATTCATCCGAATGATCTGCTGACTTTTGAAGCCATTTGCGAACGTGAGCGTTGCCCGTTTGCAGTGATTGGTCGTACGACTGATGAGCGTCAATTGACGGTTGAAGATCCTCATTTTGGCAATAAGCCTGTTGATATGCCGATGGATGTCTTGCTCGGCAAGCCACCAAAAATGACGCGTGATGTAGCGCGTGTGCAGCCAGAATTAAAGACATTTGATTCTGCAGCTTTGGATTTAAAAGAATCGCTCTACCGCGTGTTGGCATTGCCATCGGTTGCGGACAAATCATTCCTGATTAATATTGGCGACCGCACGGTCGGTGGTTATACCGCGCGCGATCAAATGGTCGGTCCGTGGCAAGTTCCTGTGGCAGACGTTGCCGTAACGACTATGGGGTATAACACGCTACGCGGCGAAGCGATGGCGATGGGTGAACGTACCCCTCTTGCATTAATTTCTGGCCCTGCATCTGGCCGCATGGCCGTGGGTGAAGCGCTGACTAACTTAGCTGCTGCGCCAATTGAAAAACTCAGCGATGTGAAACTCTCTGCAAACTGGATGGCCCCTGCAGGTCACCCGGGTGAAGACGCTAACTTGTACGATACTGTTGCCGCAGTCGGTTTGGAATTGTGCCGCCAACTGGGTGTGTCGATTCCGGTCGGTAAAGACTCCTTGTCGATGAAAACGGTATGGAATGATGGCGAAGCGAAAGCGGTGACTGCGCCGTTGTCTTTAGTGATTTCGGGCTTTGCACCGGTGACGGATGTAACGAAAACGCTAACGCCAGTTTTAAAAGATGTTGAATCTGATTTGCTGTTGATCGACTTGGGAACCGGCAAATGCCGCCTCGGTGGTTCAGCTTTGGCACAGGTGTATAGCCAAGTCGGTAACTGGGCACCGGATGTGGTGAATGTAGCGCACTTGAAGTCGTTCTTTGCGACGGTGCAATTACTGAATGCGGAAGGCAAATTGCTGGCTTACCACGACCGTTCAGACGGTGGTTTAGTGGCCGCTGTTGCAGAAATGATGTTTGCTAGTCATTGCGGCGTGACATTAGAAATTGATGAGCTGTGTATTGAGCGTCGTTTACGTCAACGCCAACAAGATGAGATTTCTTCGGATGATATTGAACGAGCAGAAAATGGCCGTGTGATGGGCGTGTTGTTTAACGAAGAACTCGGTGCTGTAATGCAAGTTCGTCGTAGTGACACTGCTGCTGTTATTGCTGCATTTATGAATGCCGGTTTGGCGGGTGAATTGCATGTGATTGGTTCTACTAATCACGATGACAAGCTCAAAATCAAGAAACGCAATCGCCTGTTGCTTGATGAAACGCGCGTGAATTTACAACGTGCTTGGAGCCACACTAGCTGGCAAATTCAACGTCTGCGCGATAATCCTGCTTGCGCTGATGCTGAGTACGCTCGTATTGGTGATAAAGCCGATAAGGGCTTGTTTGCGAAGTTGAGTTTCAATCCAAGTGAAGACATCGCTGCGCCTTATATCGCCGCTCCATATATTAACGGCGGCGCGAAACCTCGCGTTGCGGTACTGCGTGAGCAAGGCGTGAATGGTCATGTGGAAATGGGCGCGGCGTTTACGCGAGCTGGTTTCGCAGCCGTTGACGTACACATGAGCGACGTGATTGCTGGCCGTTTACAACTGGCCGATTTCAATGGCTTGGCCGCTTGTGGCGGTTTCTCTTACGGTGACGTATTGGGGGCTGGTGAAGGTTGGGCTAAGTCGATTCTGTTTAACGGTGCTGCCCGCGAACAATTTGAAGCCTTCTTTAATCGTGCCGATACCTTCGGTTTAGGCGTGTGTAACGGTTGCCAAATGATGGCCAATTTGTCGGGCATCATTCCTGGCGCGGAACACTGGCCTAAATTTACCCGTAATCAAAGTGAGCAATTTGAAGCGCGCTTTGTGATGGCCGAGGTGATGAAATCACCATCGCTGTTCTTTGCTGGTATGGAAGGCAGCCAAATGCCAGTGGTGGTGAGTCATGGCGAAGGGTTTGCGAACTTCAGCCAACAAGGTGATAAAGCCAAGGCTTTGGTGGCGATGCGTTACGTTGATAGCCACGGTAAAGCGACGCAAACTTACCCGATGAATCCAAATGGCTCGCCAGACGGGATTGCCGGTGTAACAACGCCAGATGGCCGCTTTAGCATTATGATGCCGCATCCAGAGCGCGTCTTCCGTACGGTGCAAAACTCGTGGCATCCGGAAGATTGGTCTGAAGACGGCGCATGGTTGCGGATGTTCCGCAATGCTCGCGTGTTCCTCGGTTAATTCGCGTTTCCTTACAAAGCAGCCTAAGGGCTGCTTTTGTTTTTCTAAAGGATTTAAAGAATGAAACGTTTATTACTATTAGCGCTACTGTTTTTATTAGCGGCATGTAGCAAAATTACGGCAGAGAATTATCAGAAAGTAAGTGCGGGGATGAATCGAGCAGAAGTTGTTGGATTGCTTGGTGAGCCGACTCGTACTGAGAGCGGCAGTTTTCTCGGCATAGAGGGCGAGAGTGCTGTTTGGCAGAACGGTGATTTGCAAATTGAAGCTCAGTTTGTGAATCAGAAACTACTGGCTCATACCTTGCTTAAGTAATTGATGGGTATGTACCTAAGTGTATTTATTTTCAATTTTTGTAACAACATACCTAGTAATAGATAAAGCCGCACATCGTGCGGCTTTTTAGTATGCAGTACTCAATACATTAAGGTTGGTTGACGACAATATAGGTCACATTACTACCTTGATATTGCGGTTGATACCAGGTCGAGCCGCATTGCATATAGGTGGTGTTATAGCGAATGACCTGCACGCAATTGCTTGGCATTTGATTAGGATAAACGATAGAGCCAACGACAGCAGCAGTGACTGCTACAGCGGCAGTGACGGCTACAGCTGTGCCAACTGGGTGATAATGATTGTTGTAACCACCACCGTAGCAGCAGCCATTATTACCATCGACATTGACGTTCACATCTCTGCTATTGTCGATATTGACGTTGTTATTGCCACCTCTGACATTGTTGGTCGTGTTACCACCACTGTTATTTGCTATTTTGTTGCCGTTGGCATTGCCTGAGCGATTGGATGATTTGGCACTCGCGTTAGTGCTCTTTGCTGGTCGGTCAATTTTGCCGCTGCTTCTTGCGCCACCATCTCCACGCGCCATTACTTCGGCAGGTATTCCAAGCGTGAAGAGCGAAACTGCAACGAGTGAGAGTAAGGCTGATTTCGCCGTTGTCTTTAACATGATATGTATCGCCCTTATTCAGCAAGTTTTTTGAGTGGAATGGCTACGTCGCCTTTCGCTGGTTTGAATGTGAACTCGCTGGGACTCACGAACGGTTTTAGATTCCAAGCAAAAGTTTGTGATGTTTGTGGCTGGCTGGTCTCGTCGGTCTTCGTCACAACAAGTTTGCAGGGGAGTGGGTTCTTGTCGCGGCTAACCCAAAGTTGCCAATCTGCTCCTGGTTGGCTAAACGCGAGGTGATCACAAACTTTGCCGTTGATTTTTGAGGGGCCGATATAAACAGCAGAAGTGAGTTTACTCAGTGCTTCTTGATCGCTTCCTAATGTGAAAAGTGCTTTAAGAGGAAGGTGAATACCGTAGTGGGCTTCAACTTTATTGAGCATTCCCGCCGCAGTGCCGGGCATGTCGATCGTGGTGTAATACTGTAATGGAGGGGAATACTGAGTTAGATTTTTCCCGTCAAAAAAATACTCGCGTGTAATGCTGTCGCTGTCAATATTCATATAAAGTCGATTTTTTCCATCCGCAACCATTTGACTGGTGCCATGGGATTGTATCTTTTGCCCTGACTTTAACGTGACATCCAATGTTGTCTGTGCAGTGACTTCAACTTTAGGCAGTGAGCGCAGATGTTGGCCAACTTCAACAGCTTTTGCAACGACTAAGGGGTTAACTTGGCTTTCATTTGATTCCGCAGCAAAAACGGATAAGCTGAATGGAATGAAGGCGATATAGCAAAGTGGCAATTTCTGTTTCATGCATTTTCTCCAATTTCACTGTGATTGATTTAATTTTAAAATTAACTTTATCAGTAAATTACTTGAAAGTATTTTCAGTTCACCATTGCGTTATATCTGTTGCTAGTTGGTACAGTCGTACTTCGCTAATGAGGGCTATAGGTTGCTGGAGTAGCGAATTCGGCTCAACTCGAGTCGTAAATCTAATTCAAGCTGGTTGAGTAGTTTTTTTGAAATGCGGAATAGTTTTTGCTCTGCCTGCTTTTGTAATAGTTGTAATTGCTTTAAGTGAGCGGCTTCTAAATGAACCAGTGCTCCTTGGTAATCACCCGCTTGCGCACATAGGGTTTCTAGCAATAAATGGGCTTCTTGCCCCATTGAAAATCCTTTGATTTGGGACCCTAGCTTTAAACACAATTCCAGTGATAATTGCGCATCCAGTATTTTATTCTGGCGAATATAAATTTGACCAAGAATCAATGCGGCATAAGATCTGCACCATAGCCCGCCAATTTGCTGGGCTAATACACGGGCTAATTGCAGATGATCATTGGCCTCATCCACTTGATCTTGATGCAGAAAAATCAATCCGCTATAGATGTGATACTCGGCCTGATTTTCTAAATGCGGTGTGATTTGCAGCTGTATATTTAAACGGGATAGCAATACCCGCATTTCATCAAACTGCTGTAGACGAAGGCAGGTCGCTACCAGCGCCAAAGTGCACTCCATCACGAGGGCTGGATCATTGACACTCTCTGCCAGACTTAAGGCGCGTCGCTGATAGTCGAGTGAAATTTCAAGTTGCCCAAATACTAAACAGACTTGCGCTATACCCGAGTAGCCGCGAATAAAAGCGCGACTGTCTTCAGCCTCCACAGCGGTTTGGAGTGCTTGTAGCCAGATGTCTAGGGCACGCATGTATTCGCCCAGATGGAGCTGACTTTGTGCTTGCCAGTGCAGTGTCTGGGCGAGTAAAGACCAATTATTTAGTTGGCGTGCGATAAATCCCGCATCGCGAAAGTCTTTGCAGGCGGCACTGGGTTGCTCGCCAATATCAATCAGATATTCGCCGCGCGCCATCAAAGCATTGGCTTGCCCTTGGGGGTACCCTATTTCTTGCGCCAGAGAGATGGCGGCGCTCATTAATTCTGGGCATTTTTCAAAGAACATGGCTTGCCGAGTAAGACTCAAATGCTGGTCGAATTCATCTGTTGTCATTAAAAAACTCCACTCGATTTCGGCCTTTATCTTTTGCTTGGTATAGTGCTTGATCGGCGCAATTGAGTAGTTCTGCCGCGTTGGCTTCTTGATTCATTTCTGCCACACCAATACTGCTAGTCACTTTTAAATCAGGATGAAATTGTTGCCAATCGAAGGTTTCAATCCGTTTTCGAATCCGTTCCGCGACATCAACCGCGGTAGTCCCCGCTGCGCCTGGCAGTAGTAGGGCGAATTCTTCGCCACCAAAACGTGCGACTAAATCGCCGCCACGGCAAGATTGCAGCAAAATTGCTGCAGTGCTGCGAATCACATCATCCCCAATCGGATGCCCGAAACGATCATTGACTCGTTTGAAATGATCCAAATCCACCATCAGTATCGTCAAGGGCCGGTTTTCTTCATTGCAGCGCTGATACATCAGTGGCATCTCTTGATCGAGATGTCGGCGATTGCTCGCTCCCGTGAGTGGGTCTTGTAAAGTGGCATTACGCAGTGTTTGGAGGAGTTCTGTATCGGCCGAGTTTTGTTGCCGAAGCAGAATGTTTTCTTGCCGCGTTTGCAATACAAATAATTGTGAGTCGAGATCTTTGATGCGGCGTTCAAGCGCATTGGTGAGTTTTTCTTTGGCCAGTTGCTGCGCGTCTTGAATCGCCAGCTCATGGTACTGGCGGCGAAACTCCCACGCCATTTTGTAGTCTTGTTTGGCTTCACCTAAATCAGCCAATAGGGCATAAACACGCAATAGCAGTGTGTGAGCGCCAAAAGTCTTTATGGTTTGGAGAGCGCGTAATAAATAGTCTTTGGCCTCATCCATGCGGCGTTGCGCGATATAAACTCGTCCGAGCGCCATTAAATTAATTGATTGGCTCCACAAATAATCAAGATTCTGATTTAAGTCCCAAGCGGCATGCAGCCAGGCTTGCGCCTCGGTATGTTTACCAAGCTCAAAGTAGGCTTCGCCTCGGTAGCTATACCAGTCAGCTAACCAAGCTTTGTGCTGGCTGGTTAGAAACACAGGCTCACCCATTTTGGAGAGCTCTAGCGTGAGCTCGTATTCTTTCAGGTGAATGAGATCGGCGGCGACATGTAAAAAACTCTCGGCCAGCAATTCATGGTCGGTGGTCTTTTTTGCAAATTCAAGTGCCGTTTCATGCCACTGCAGTGCATCACCGTGTTTATTTTGTGCGGTGAAAATATTACCAATGCCAAGGCAGGCTTCCACGTAGAGATGGTAAGCGTGAATGCTTAAGGCCTGTTTGAGGCATATGCTCCAAGCTTTGAGTGCTTGTGAATACTGACTATTGGCTAGTAATAAATCTGCTCGTGCATTTTCAAACTCAGCTTGGAGTCGTGGGTCTTTTAATTCGCGCACCAAGGGCTCGGCTTGCTCAATCGTTTGATTGCCTGCAATTAATTGCCCTAGCGCCCATTGGCTTTTTGAAATCAGCAACAGTGCTTGCACTTCGCGCGCAGAATCGCCGATGTCGTGAGCAAGTTGGCAGGCCGGTTGCAGGATTTCAATGGTTTTGGCGCAATCTGGCACAAACCAGCTGCGGGCTTCTTTAATCCATTGATCGAGTTGTGTGATGGCAGTGCTTGAATCTGGCATTGGCTGAGAGCGCAGAGTTTAAGGATACAAATATAGGCTTATTTAGTGACCTAGGCTTTGAAAAATCAATCAAAAGTCACAAAAAAGCATGATTTTATTATCTTACGCAAATTAGCAGGATTTTGGCGGGTTTTAGTGCTTGCTGAGTTGTGCTGCTATATTTATCATTCCGATGATATGTTTAATAAGTATTCAAGGTGTTGATATGAGATTTACTTTACGTCAACTTGAAGTCTTTGTCGCAGTCGGGCGTGGCGAGAGTGTTTCTCGGGCCGCTGAACAACTGGGCTTATCCCAATCGGCGACGAGTACGGCATTGGCGGAACTCGAGCGGGTGTATGAGCGGCGCTTGTTTGATCGAATTGGTAAACGATTGCAGCTCAATGAGTTAGGCGGCTTATTGCTACCGCAGGCTATGCAGCTACTTGATCACGCTGCTGAAATTGATGCGCTCTTGGCGGGGCGCTCTGGCTTTGGCCCAATGCGGGTGGGGGCGACATTAACCATCGGTAATTATCTGGCGACTTTGTTGATCGGTGATTTTATGCGCCAGCACCCAGGATGCCGGATTTCGTTGGGCGTGCACAATACTGCACATATTGTGCGGCAAGTGGCGCATTTTGAACTGGATTTAGGCTTGATTGAGGGAGATTGCCAGCATCCTGATCTAGAGGTTATTCCTTGGATTGCTGACGAGTTGGCGGTATTCGCCGCGCCTGAACATCCTTTGGCCAGCAAAGTAGCACAGCAACAGGCGATTACCGTTGATGATTTGATAGCGGCATCGTGGATTGTGCGCGAACCGGGCTCGGGAACGCGGCAGACTTTTGACTATGCAATGCGTCATGTGCAATCCAAGCTCGATATTCGGCTTGAACTGGAGCACACCGAGGCGATTAAACGCGCGGTTGAGTCGGGCTTGGGCATTGGTTGTATTTCTCGTTTGGCACTGAAAGAGGCGTTTCGCCGTGGCAGCTTGGTCGAATTGCCTGTGGCGGGGATGGATTTGGCACGGCAATTTCATTTTGTGCTGCACAAGCAAAAATACCGCACGGCGGGGATCACGGCTTTTTTAGATTTGTGCCGAACAGTCACTGCTGGCGCAAAACGGAGTGATGAAATTGCATTGCCGTATATTCGCTAGTCAAATATGAATAATGCATGATGTATGTTTATGTAGGTCTTTATTATTAATGATTGCATTCATATACGTCGTCATATAGGAGCGTAATGTCCACCGAAGTAAATTGTAGTAGCTGTAAAGCGTGTTGTTGCCAATTAGAAGTCATGTTGATTGCAGGTGATGATGAGGTGCCCGCGCAATTTGTGGAACAAGATGCCTGGGGCGGTGAAATCATGCTTCGGCTCGCCGATGGTTGGTGCGCTGCGCTCAATCGCAGTACGATGCTCTGTACCATTTATTCACAAAGACCTTGGATTTGTCGAGAATACGCGGCAGGGGATAGCGATTGTATGGAGCAAAGAAAACGAATTCCTCTCTTGCTACTTAATTGAAAGCAGTTTGGTGGTTTTGTTGCTGATTAATCTTCGTTTTTGCATGGTTTTTCTGTCTGGTCGTGAAATTAAATTCACTTGGCATAAGTAAAAGTTTCATCAATTTATGGCATCATGCCGATTCAATTTATCGGGGATCTGACGGTGTTAAATACAGAAGAAAAAATTGGCGTTTCGGTGGGCTTGGTGGTCAGTGCGATTGCCATTGGTGCCGCTTTGTTTGTTACGACATTGAAACCAACTGCAGAACAAAAACCAGTTGCCGCAGCGAGCTCGGTCGCATCGGCTACTAAAGAATTTGTGTTGGGTGATATGCACATTGTATTTGTTGACGGCAAAATCACCTTCACGGGTCGTGCCGCAGATGAAGCCAGTAAACAACGCTTGTTGAAACCGGCTCGTTTGTTGTGGGGCGCAAGTAATGTTGTCGATCAAATTACTGTGGATGCCAGTGCGCCAGCGTTTTGGTGGGCGGGTCGCCCAATCGAGATATTCTCTCGCTTAAAGCAGCTCAAAGCGTTTGATTTGAAACTGGCTGACGAGAAAGTCACTTTTGCTGGTGAAGCCGGTAGTGCAAAACTCGGTGATGGCGTCAATTTAGGTTTGGGCCAATGGTTTAAACCGGGCGCAGCGGTTTTGAGCCAACTCAATGTCGTTGAAGATGCTCAGTTGAGTGTTTGGAATGACGGTGTCTTACTCAATGAGTCGATTGAGTTTGCGACCGGTTCTGCTGAAGTCAGTGCAGCTTCTGAGCCTCGCCTGAAAGAAATCGCCGCATTCTTGCTCGAAGATGGTCGTGTTATTCGCGTTTTGGGTTACACCGATAATGTGGGTGAGCCTGCTGCGAATCAAAAACTATCGCAAGATCGTGCAGCCTCTGTGCGGATCACGCTGATTAAATTTGGTGTGAAAGGCGAGCAATTGGTGGCTGTGGGTATGGGCCAAGAAATGCCGATTGCGGACAATGGCTCTGAAGAAGGTCGTCAGAAAAACCGCCGCATTGAGTTTGCTCAGTAAGAGTTGATTAAATTCACACCAGCCCCGCTGATCGAGCGGGGCTTTTTTATTCAGGCTTGGCTTTTTGTTGAGCATAGATAGGTTGTTTGTAATGAACCCCGAAATTAACCCAGATATTCCTCCTACCCCGGTGTCTTTTTGGCAAGCCTTCTGGTTTTGGTTGAAACTCGGTTTGATTAGCTTTGGTGGCCCTGCTGGACAAATTTCATTGATGCACCAAGAGCTAGTTGAAAATCGGCGCTGGATTTCTGAGCGTCGTTTTTTGCATGCCTTGAACTATTGCATGGTATTACCCGGTCCTGAGGCGCAGCAACTGGCTACTTATATTGGCTGGTTAATGCATAAAACATGGGGCGGTATTGCTGCCGGTGCCTTGTTTGTACTGCCATCGCTGCTGATACTCATTGGCTTGTCATGGGTTTATATTGCCTATGGGCATTTGCCGCTGATTGCGGGCCTGTTTTACGGCATTAAACCTGCGGTCGTTGCGATTGTGCTGCATGCTGCCTTTCGAATCGGCTCAAGGACATTAAAAAATAAAGCGCTTTGGGCGATTGCCGCCGCTTCATTTTTAGCCATTTTTGTGTTGAAAGTGCCGTTTCCTTTGATTGTCATCTTCGCAGCCATCGTTGGCTGGTTAGGGGGGCGATTTGCGCCTAACTGGTTTCAAATAGGCGGAGGGCATGCTGCCAGTCTGCAGTCGTACGGCGCGGCCCTGATTGGTGATGAAACACCTCAGCAGGCACATGCGCAATTTTCACTACGGCGATTTGTAATTGTATTGCTGTCTGGGGTATTGCTTTGGGCCTTGCCAATAATAATGCTCATGGCGATATACGGTGTGAAACATATTTTGACACAGATGGGGCTATTTTTTAGCAAGGCCGCTTTGCTCACTTTTGGTGGTGCGTATGCGGTGCTGCCGTATGTGTTTCAAGGCGCAGTTGAACATTATGCCTGGTTGAGTGCGACCCAAATGATGGATGGTCTGGCTTTAGGTGAAACGACACCGGGGCCCTTGATTATGGTGGTGGCTTATGTCGGGTTTATTGGTGGGTATTTAAACGCTTTTCTCGGGCCTGAGCAGGTGTTTTTGGCTGGCGCGATCGCCGCCTGTGTTGTGACATGGTTTACATTTTTGCCGTCATTTATTTTTATTTTAGCCGGAGGTCCGTTGGTCGAGTCGACGCACAATAACTTGCAATTGACTGCGCCGCTGACTGCAATTACCGCAGCCGTGGTGGGGGTCATCGTAAATTTGGCGCTGTTTTTTGCATTTCATGTGCTGTGGCCACAAGGCTTGCCACCAAAGTTTGATTTTACCGCGGCTGGATTAGTGCTGTTGGCGGCATTGGCATTATTCAAATTGAAGCGCAGTGTGATTGAAGTGATTGCAAGCAGTGCTTTGCTTGGACTGCTACTGAATACCTTGGCTGGCTGATGCTGATGTAGGCAGATTGGCCTGCTCCCATTGGCTAATCTGTCGGCTGGCGATGCACCGCATTTCAATATGCGCTGCATCGCTTAGGTGATAGGGTGAGTATTTGGGCTGCTCAATGATGAGGAACAGCTTTTGGATTTCAGTGATCGACCCAAAACGACCTCAGCGCTACGGTGCCATTGCCTCCTTATTGTTTCAATTTAAGGAGTGCATCTTTTATGTCAATTTCATCTTCTGAAAAGCAGTAAGTAGTATTTTGATTGGTTTTGATGTGTAGATATTTTTTTGTGGCGAATTGCCTTTCATTTGCGACATGTATGCACTGATCAGACCAGCAACTAATATAGACAAGAAGCCAGCAAGATAGTTATTGTCTTGATGTTTGTCTTTGATTGCCTTTTCTTCTGGTGATTCAGAATCTACCCAGTATTTTTTTACATCAAGATAATTTAAATTAATTCCGCCAATTTCTATAATGTTTTCATTCATTTTTACACCCCTTGATTGTAAATGCTGAGCGTTTCCGAATATAAAACGAGCCGCACGTTGGGCTAAATGAAATGCAGTCCAACACTTTCCGCGATTGTTGTGATTAGCAAGTTCAGCACAAAAAAATCTATTTTCGCCATCCAATAACAGTAAATAAAGGACCAGTATAAGGCACGTAAATAGAAATAAGTATGTCCACTGAGGTTTTCCATGTCGGTGCTGATTGAAGATGTATAATAAATGCCACTATTAAAATCCGAGACTGAATGATGCGCTTGAATGTGTTTACCGATTATTGCTTGCGCACACTGATCTATGTCGGCGTGCAAGGTGGTGGCATTGTGACGCGTGCTGAAATTGCCAGTGCTTACGATATTTCCGACAACCATTTGATGAAAGTGGTGAATTTTTTGTCGCGCAATGGCTTTATTGAAACAGCGCGAGGCAAGGGCGGTGGTATGCGGTTGGCGCGGCCTGCGAGCGAGATTAGCGTGGGGGCTTTGGTGCGCTTGAGCGAGGCAGATAGCCCGGTGGTGGAGTGCTTTGATCGTGAACACTCTACCTGTAGCATTGGCGGGATTTGTCGTTTGAAGGGGATTTTGCATGAGGCGATGCAAGCTTTTTATGCCGTACTCGATGGCTATCGCTTGGCGGATTTAATTACTAATCCAACTGAGCTCAATGCCATATTTGTTCAGAGTCGATGAGACAAATTGAGCAGAAGGATCTTTGAACGTTACTGATGTTTGATTTTGCGCAGTTGAGCGCTAGATAGGGTTTGCTGCGCTTGATTCGACTAGAATCTTCATGTTATTTTAATATGTATATAATTTACACATTAAAGAGTGAGGATTCAAAATGCACCCAACAAACCGTGTTCAGTACATCGACGTTCGTACCATCGCACCGATTGATCGGCATGCTTTGATATTCAAAACCTTTGAAGCATTAAAGGCTGGTGAGGCGATGGAGTTGGTGAACGACCACCGTCCAAGCCCATTGCAGGCACAGTTTGCCGTGCGTTTTGCTGGCGCGTTTACGTGGCAATACCTGCAAGATGGGCCTGAGCTATGGCAAGTCAAAATTGAAAAAATCAGCGATGCCAGCACGGGTGCGCCGTGTTGCGGCCATTGCAACGGTTAACTCTTAGGGGCGCTAGATGAATACCTTATTCAAACAAACTATCGCAGCGCCGCATCGACTGGGTTTTCTGGCTGGTGGCGTGCTGCTCTTGCTGAGTTTTATCTGGTGGGGCGCGCACATGCTCGGGCGCTGGCAAGGTGTCGCTTTGCCAAGCGCAGTCGTGCCGATGTTTTTGCATGGCTACAGCATGACGTACTGTTTTTTCCCGCTGTTCATGTTGGGATTTATTTATACCGCTGGGCCGCGTTGGTTGAGTGTGAGTAGTCCGAATTTGTCGCGTTATGCGCCAGTCATGCTGGGGTATTTAATTGGCGGCATTTTAGTGCTTGCTTCAGCAGTTAATACCCATTTGCTGGTGCTGGGCATTGCCTTGCAAGCTATCGCATGGTCGGCCGCATTATGGATTTGGCTGAGTGCGATCAAACGCAGCCAAGTGAAAGATCAACTGCATGCGCGAGTGATTGCGTTGGCGTTCACATTGGGCTTGCTTGGCATGGCCATCGCGGGATTTTGGGCGGCAACAGGAAGTACCGCTGCGTGGTTGTGGTCGGTTCAGATTGGCGTCTGGGGTTTGCTACTGCCGGTGTTTTTGACGGTGAGTCATCGGATGATTCCGTTTTTCTCTGGCACGGCTTTGCAGCCGTATAGCCCGTGGCGGCCGAGTTGGTGGCTGTATACATTAATAGGGTGTTCATTGCTACGCATTGTATTCATTAGCCTTGAATTAAATACCCTTGTTGTTGATTCGGTGATGGCAGGTGTGTTGTTGTACACCACTTGGCGTTGGGATTTACGTCAATCGTTCAAAGTGAAATTGCTGGCTATGTTGCATGCTGCTTTCGCTTGGGCGGGAATTGCGATGCTGCTATCGGCCATCAGCGAGACTTTGCGATTGAGCGGTTATGTGGGTTTAGGATTCGCACCTTTGCATGCGCTGACTTTGGGCTTTTTTTGCTGCATGTTGTTGGCGTTCGTCACGCGGGTGACCTTGGGGCATTCAGGGCGGCCATTGATCACGGGTGGATTGGCTTGGACGTGTTATTGGGCGATGCACGGCGCTGCCTTGGCACGGGTGGTCGGTGAGATTTTCCCGAGCATTCAATCGATGGCGTATGCCTTGGCGGCCGCTTTAGCGTTGATTGCATTGTTGGCATGGAGCCGAGTGTATTTACCGATGTATTGGCAGGCGAGGGTGGATGGCGCTGCTGGTTAATACCGATTGAGTTTTTGCTGCTACTTGCGCTACCGTGTACTACGATGAAAAACCCAGTGCAAGCTTGCGACCATGATAAAAAAAATCTCCACCGAATATGTGAAGCCAGGCATGTTCATCCACGATTTGAATGTGGACTGGATGGATCACCCATTTGTGCGCAATAAATTTGTCATTCAAAATGATGAAGAAATCGCCAAAATCTCCGCAACTGGCGTGCGCGAGGTGTATATCGATACTGAGCGCGGTCTGGGTTTGGCCGATGCACCGACACTAGAAGAAGTAAATGCTGAGCTCGATGCGGATTTGCTTCGCATCGCAGATGCGCCGTCACCGATTATCAAAATCTCATACGCTGAAGAAATCACCCGCGCACAAAAAATTCATCTGCAAGCAACGAATGCCGTTAAAAGTGTAATGCGTGATGTACGGATGGGGCAGGCGATTCAGATGGAAAATGTCGCCAATGTCGTTGAAGACATTACCGAATCGGTGCTGCGTAATAGCGGTGCTTTGGTTGGATTGTCGGCGATTAAGGATACAGATGAATACACCTTTTTGCATTCGGTCAGCGTCTGTACTTTGATGGTGACCTTTGCTCAATCCCTTGGCCTCGATCGTGAAATGATTCGATTGGCGGGTATCGGTGGTTTGTTGCACGATACTGGCAAAATGAAAGTGCCCAATGAAATTCTCAATAAACCCGGTCGCTTAACCGAAGACGAGTTTGCCAAGATGCGAACTCATCCCGAAGAAGGGTGGAAAATTCTGAAAGAAATCGAGGGGATGGAGTCGATTCCACTCGACATTACTTTGCATCATCACGAGCGGATGGATGGTACTGGCTACCCGCATAAATTGCCGGGTAGTGAGATTAGTCGCATGGCGCAAATGGCGGCCGTGGTCGATGTCTATGATGCGATTACCTCTGATCGCTGCTATCACGTTGGTATGCCCGCCACCGAAGGTCTACGAAAATTGTGGGAGTGGAGTAAATTTCACTTTAATCCCGAGCTGGTACAGGCGTTTATGCGTACCGTCGGGATTTATCCGGTGGGGACTTTGGTGCGTTTGGAGTCTGGACGCTTGGGTGTGGTGCTGGAGCAAAATGAAGGCAGCTTGTTGCAACCGAAATTGAAGGTGGTGTTTAGTACGAAGTCCAATACCTATATCACGCCCATCATTGTGGATTTGGCTCGCCCGATGGGTATGGGCGGTGCCGACAAAATTATGGGCCACGAAGATCCTGCGAAATGGGGGATCAACGTAGCCCAGTTTTTGTTTGCAGTCGCCTAATTTCAGGGTGTTTCAAAGCAACGTGCTGAGTCTCGATGGCAATTATTCGTTGACTGCGGTGCTCATTTTTGCTTTGGTAGAGAAAATGCGGTAACGCAGTTCAATTCCTTCTGGCACATAGACTACAAGTGGCAATTTAGAATTGTATCGATGCAGTTGATCAGAATGAATTGCGACAAAATCTTTAGTCTTTTTCATTTTTGGATCGCAGGCCATCATCGTGCTTGGGCCAGGACCGACTTGGCTCACTACCCAATAATTAAATCCCCAGCCTTCTGCGGTTTTTTCTGTCATCGTGCCGCTTAAGCGCGCACGATTGCAGTCCATTTCCATCACTTTGCCAGGCAATAATTGCACGCGGTAGAGATCAGGGTTTTTCACTTCAGGCAGATGAATCACTTTACGCACCATACCAGCTTCAGCGGCAGGGAATGGTTTCATTGGGTCTTGATTGGCGGCAAAGGCGCTACCTGCCAAAAGTGCGCTCAGCGAAATAAGGGCTGCAGTTTTTTTCATGAGGCTTAATCCTTGTTCGAATAATCGGAGTGAAACAATTCAACTTTAGCCAGAGTAAAGCAAATTTAGCCATAGAGTATGTTAATGATTCACACTCAGCAGCGATATTTAACGTGAATATTTATTGATTGCCGCTTGAATTTCTGCAATGGCTTTTTCGATATCATCGTCGCTAATTTCAGGTGTAGCGGCCAGCGTCATCGCATCGATATGGGTGCTAATGGTATTTGCATCGAGCTTTTGCGTTGAAACAAAGGCTTCGGTATCTGGGAAGTCATTGCTGTCATGCCAATTAATCGCTAAGGCCGTCAGATTATCGCCATAAGCACCACCGCGAATTTCTGCTCTATCCATCAATTGTGGCACTGAAAACATCACTGGGAATGAAGATAAAAAGTGAGTGATTTCCGACTCGGCCAGCGAGCCCCAGAATCCATCTGTGCACAATAACAGCGCATCGCCATCATTGAGTACTACTTTGCCGCCAATTTCAATGTCGGGAATTAAGCTACCACCAAGGCAATTATAGATTTTGTTTTTTTCCGCGTGGCTAAGTGCTTCATTTTCAGTAATCAGACCTGCATCGACCATTTTCCTGACTTTTGAATGATCGCGCGTTTGTGCGACCACTTGGCTTTCACGAATCAAGTAAAAACGAGAGTCACCGACATGAGCCCAATACGCAATGCCGTCTTGCAAAATACAAGCAACGACAGTTGTGCGCGGTACTTCGATCAGGTGATGGGCGATCGCATAGTTGTAAATGGCATCATGACAGCGCATGAGTGCATCTTGCAAAAATTCAGCCGGATTTAATATGATCGGGTTGGCTTTTTTTTGAAATTGATCACTGAGCAATTCAACCGTGATTTGTGCGGCCACTTCGCCGTGTAAATGACCACCCATACCATCAGCAACGACGAGAAGGAGAGCGTCGCGGCTATATGAATACCCAAATCGATCTTGGTTGTATTGGCGTCCGCCTTTGCGCGTTTCTTGGAATACGGAGAATTTCATGAATTATCCCTGTTCTTAGGGCGGCTGATTTCAATCCACTTTCGTTTCAGCGTACTGATAAAATTTGATTTTTTACTTGGCGCAGAGCCAGGTTCGAGTAGCAGTTTTTGAATTTGCAATACACTTTGCGGTCGTTTCTCGTGGTCGATCTCGATGCATTGATGAATCAAACTTAGGAGTTCTGGCGAGTAGCGGTCGCCATAGGCTATTTCAAGCCGCTGTACTTTATCTTCTTTTTCTCGGCCATCTGCCGCTTGGGGCGCGGTGCCTGCGATACAGGCAAACATCGAAGCACCGATGCCATAAATGTCTGTCCATGGGCCGAGCTGTTCTTTTTTGCGATATTGCTCAGGCGCAGCAAAGCCGGGCGTATACATAGGGGTGAGGCGGGAATGCTCTGCCGTCAATGATTGACGAGCCGATCCAAAATCGAGCAAAACCGGTGAGCCATCTTTGCGGATATAAATATTGGCGGGTTTAATATCCAGATGTAGCAGTTTATTCAAATGAACTTCGCGCAAGCCATTGAGCAGATTGTAAAACACGCTTCGGATGAGTTTTTCGTCTACGCCTTCGCGTTCATGATTAATCTGGATTTCTTTCTGTAAAGTACGGCCACGCTCGTATTCCATCACCATATAAACGGTGTCATTGGCACGGAAAAAATTTAGTACTCGCACGATATTGGGGTGTTGAATCCGCGCTAGCGTTTTACCTTCTTCAAAAAAGCATTTCAGCCCATGGCGAAACAGTGCTATGTGTTCTTCGCTGACCGCTTGTACGGCAACGCCTTCTTTTCTAAGCGCAAGTGAGTTGGGTAGGTATTCTTTGATGGCAACTGGATAGTCATGCTCATCGTGCGCTAAATAGACAATACTAAAGCCGCCTGCTGAAAGCAGCTTGGCGACGGTGTAATTCTGCAGTTGATATCCGCGTGCGAGCGGTTGATTGCTTGGGGTGGCCATGCTTATTTTGGTTATACTCTCTAAGAATATCTAGTGTCAGCCCTGCCGCCTTAACTGTAAAGTGGCACGTTCAAAGGAAATTATATGATTTATAGCATGACTGGCTATGCAAGTGCGCAAAGAGAATTATCCCATGGTGTTTTATCGGTCGAGTTGCGTGCCGTCAACCATCGCTTTTTAGATCTAACTCTCAGATTGCCAGAGGAATTTAGGGCTTTAGAGGGCGCGATTCGTGAAAAACTCAATGGCCGCCTCAATCGCGGCAAGTTAGAGTGCCGCCTCAATTTTAATTCCCGCGACACAGGCAATACTCAGTTGCGCCTAAACAACGCTTTAGTGGCAGAGTTGTTGCGCCTTGCTGATCAAGTTAAAGAACATCAAGCCAGTGCCGGTGATTTACGGATGGCTGATATTTTGCGTTGGCCTGGTGTGATTGAGTCTGATGCTTTGCCAACTGAGTTATTACAAGCAACTGCATTGGAGGTGTTGGATGTTGCGCTGGATGACTTTTTAGCTAGCCGTGCTCGTGAAGGTAGCAAACTCGCGGAAATTTTACTTGAGCGCGTTACCGCGATGGATGCATTGATTGCTGGCGTGAAGCCATTGGTGCCACAAATTGTGAGCGATTATGAAGCTAAGTTGACGCAGCGATTTGTTGAAGCACTAGGAAGTGCAGAGGATGATCGCATTCGCCAAGAAATGGTGATGTTTGCGCAAAAAGTGGATGTACTCGAAGAGATAGACCGTTTGCAGACGCATTTGGCTGAATTACGCCGGATTTTACAAAAAGGCGGCAATGCAGGTAAACGTTTGGACTTTTTGATGCAAGAACTGAATCGTGAAGCCAATACCTTGGGTTCTAAATCGGTTTCGGTCGAAACATCGAAAGTTTCGATGGAATTAAAGGTCTTAATCGAACAAATGCGGGAACAAGTGCAAAATATCGAATAAACTACCCGTAATTGTGTAGAGGAAAAATACGTCATGGCCAAAGGTAATTTGTTTGTGGTGACTGCGCCCTCGGGTGCTGGCAAAACCACTTTGGTAGCGGCTTTGCTTGCTGCTGATTCGCATGTTCAGTTGTCGGTGTCATTCACAACTCGCCAGCCGCGTGCGGGTGAAGTGGATGGCAAAGATTACCATTTTGTTGAGCGTGCTGAATTTGAGCGCATGATCGCAGCGGGTGAGTTACTTGAGTTTGCTGAAGTGTATGGAAATTACTACGGCACATCGCAAGTCTGGATTAATCAAGTGATGGAAAATGGCCGCGACATTTTGCTAGAAATTGATTGGCAAGGTGCGCAGCAGGTGCGCCGTTTATTCCCCGCCGCGATTGGCATCTTTATTTTACCGCCTTGCATCGATACCTTAGAAAACCGCTTGCGTGGTCGTGGTAAAGACAGTGAAGAGGTCATTGCTCGCCGCATGGCCGTGGCAAAAGAAGAAGTTAACCACGTTGATGAGTTTGATTTTGTGATTGTCAATGAGCACATTGACGATGCGGTACGCGACATTGTTGCTGTAGTTCGCGCTCAGCGTTTGACTTTAGTACGTCAATCAAGCCGTCATACCGCGTTGATTTCAAGCTTAAAAGGCTAAATTTCGCTGCTGGTGGTATAATAGGCGGTTTCGCCCCTTGCCGGGCTAGCCGCACTCGGAGATAAACCCCATGGCACGTGTAACTATTGAAGATTGCCTCGATCGTATTCCTAATCGTTTTGACCTGACTTTGGCTGCTGCATTTCGTGCGCGTCAAATCGAAAATGGCTCAACGCCACAAGTAGAAAATAATGGTCGTGAAAAACCAACTGTTTTGGCATTGCGTGAAATGTCGGCCGGTTTGGTTGGTGTGGAAATTTTAACGCGTACCCGTTCTTAATATCGAGAAACTATGCCTATCTCAGTGACTTCGAACGATGTGCCGGCGCTGACTGATGCACCCGAGGTCATTGAGGAAGCAAATCGGTTTTTGAATGAACAAACCGCTTATTTAAAGCGTGAAGACCGAGAGATGTTGTTCTCGGCTTTTTTGTTTGCGGAAAACGCGCATCGTGGTCAGATGCGTCGTTCAGGTGAACCGTATATCTCACATCCGCTGGCTGTTGCAGGCATTTTGACGCAATGGAAGCTGGATGCACAGGCCCTTGCTGCTGCCCTCATGCATGATGTGATGGAAGACAGTGGAGTGACCAAGCTCGAACTGACCGAGAAATATGGTAAAGCGGTTGCTGAGCTGGTCGATGGCATGAGTAAGATCGACAAGCTTGAATTCCAAAGTAAAGAAGAAGCGCAGGCGGAAAACTTCCGCAAAATGCTGCTGGCGATGGCGCGTGATTTACGCGTGATGCTGATTAAGCTCGCCGATCGTTTGCATAATATGCGCACGATGGATTCAATGCGGGCGGACAAGCAAAAACGCATCGCACGTGAAACGATGGAAATTTATGCGCCGATTGCCAATCGGATTGGCCTTAATGCGGTGTATCAAGAGCTGGATGATTTGGCGTTTAAATACATTCATCCACGCCGCCACCATGTTTTATCCAAAGCACTGAAAGCCGCTCGCGGTAATCGCCGTGAAGTGGTGCAAAAAATCCTCGATGCCATTCAAGCCAAACTACAAGCGCAAAATATCGATGCGGTGGTGACAGGGCGCGAGAAAAATCTCTACTCGATTTATCGCAAGATGCTGGAAAAGCATCTTAGTTTTTCTGAAGTGCTCGATATTTATGCATTCCGCGTGATTGTAAAAGATAACTCGCATTGCTATTTAACGCTTGGCGCTTTGCACGCTCTATTTAAGCCAATTCCGGGCAAGTTTAAAGACTACATCGCGATTGCAAAAACCAATGGCTATCAAAGCTTGCATACCACTTTGTTTGGTCCGTATGGCACGCCGATTGAAGTGCAAATTCGTACCAGCGAAATGCATCGAATTGCCGATGCGGGTGTGGCTAGTCACTGGATGTATAAAAGTGGTGATGAAGGTTTTTCAGATGTGCAGCAAAAAACCCATCAGTGGCTACAGTCTTTGCTGGAGTTGCAGTCCGAATCTGGCGATGCGGTTGAGTTTTTAGAGCACATTAAAGTCGATTTATTCCCTGACCAAGTCTATGTGTTCACGCCGAAAGGCACGATTCTGAGCTTACCTAATGGCTCAACTTGTGTTGATTTTGCCTACGCGGTGCATACCGATATTGGTAATCGCTGTATTGCGGCGAAGGTCAATCATGAATTAGTGCCGCTACGTAATAAGCTCAAAAATGGCGACCATATTGAAATCGTCATGGCGGCGCACGCGCGCCCGAATCCAAGTTGGCTGGCGTTTGTGACCACAGGCAAAGCGCGTTCGCAAATTCGGCATTTCTTGCGCACGATGCGCTTTGATGAATCGGTGCACTTGGGCGAGCGATTGCTTAATCAAGCCTTCTCGGCACTGCATCAGCCATTGCACGTGAATGATGATATTTGGGAGAAATTCCTGCGTGAAAGCGGTGAAAAATCTCGAGATTCGATCTTGGCCGATATTGGTTTGGGGCAAAAGCTCGGCGTCGTGATTGCCAAGCGTTTATTGCAGCTCGCTGGAACATGGTCGGAAGATGGACGCCAAGGCAAAAAACCAATGTCGGTGTCGATTCGTGGCACTGAGGGGATGGCAATTCAGTTTGCGCGTTGCTGTAATCCGATACCGGGGGATCCTATCCTTGGTTTCGTTAAGAAAGATCAAGGCTTGGTGGTGCATACCCACGATTGTCCACAAGTATCAAAAGGCCGCATTGATGCCGAAAAACTCATCGATGTCGATTGGGATCCAGAAGTCGCACGCTTGTTTGACGTGCCGGTGAAAGTATTGGCTGAAAACGAGCGCGGTACCTTGGCCGCGCTGGCGGCGGCGATTGCCGAAGCGGAAGCCGATATCTCTGCAGTGACGATGGGCGATACCGTTGAGTCGCACGAGCGCTACCTCAGCGTGCAATTTACGCTGCAAGTGAATAACCGCCAGCATTTAGCCAAGGTACTGAAAAACCTGCGCCGACTCCCTGCCGTGTATAGACTGCAGCGTGTACGCGCCTAAGCACGTCGCTCCTAAACAAAAAAGCCTAGCCAATCGCTAGGCTTTTTTGTTTGATGCGGAATCTTATTTGAGTAATCGAATATTGAATGGCAGGCGGTACGGTAAACCTTTGCCTGCATTCACTGCGCCGAGTATGCAAAATACGACATGCAGTAGGCCAACCAATGGGAACAATAAAAACCCAATCAACACAAACATCAGTACCCAGCTCGCGGCATAGCCGACCATGGTGGTAATTGACCAATTTAAGGCTTCTTTGGCTTGATCGGTCACCAGCGCATCGTCTTTTTTAACCAAGTAAATAATCAGCGATGGAATAAAGCCAAAGAATAAAGTGCCCAGCCAAATGAGCAGCACAATATTGTTAGTCTCATTGCTGGGGCGGTTTTGAGCTTCAAGTTCATTCATGATGTCGTCCTTTTGACTTGGTGGCGGTGGTGGGTAACGCCCAGCATTGGGCACTCATTGGATTGAGCTTAACGCTCGTGACGTTGCTTGGTCAAACTTGCGCAATAGATTGGTATAAATTACGGCTCTCCAAGCGGACTCCTGCGCGGTGTCAAAAAAAGCGAACGGTGGCGTGATAAACTGTTGGCATATTGCGATGTGAAGGTAAAACAATGATCAAAATTTCAATTAATGGTGAAGCGCGTGAATTTCCAGCCGCGTTGAATGTGACCGAGCTGGTTGTTGTATTGGAATTAACTGGCAAACGAATTGCGATTGAGAAAAATGGCGAGATCGTGCCGAAAAGCCAATATCCAGAAACCATGCTGCAAGAGGGTGATGTATTGGAAATGGTCGTTGCTGTTGGTGGTGGTTGATGTATTGAGTTGTAGCCATTATTAATCAATGGCTGGATGGTAATACATAAGATATTTTAATGATTGCAGGGGCTTATGATGTCAGAACAATTTCAAATTGCCGGTAAAACGTATCAATCACGCCTCATTGTGGGCACGGGTAAATATAAAGATTTCACTGAAACCCGCGCTGCGGTTGATGAGTCGGGTGCAGAAATCGTCACTGTGGCGATTCGCCGTGTGAACTTGGGCCAAGATGCATCGCAACCTTCCTTGCTCGAATACCTGCCGCCATCGCAATACACGTATTTGCCGAATACGGCGGGCTGCTATAACTGCGACGATGCGGTGCGTACTTTGCGCTTGGCGCGTGAATTGCTCGACGGCCACAAATTGGTGAAGCTTGAAGTCTTGGGCGACCCCAACACGCTGTACCCGAATGTGCGCGAAACCTTGAAAGCCGCCGAGATTCTGGTCGCCGATGGTTTTGATGTGATGGTGTATACGTCGGATGATCCGATTATTGCCAAAGAGTTGGAGCAAATCGGTTGCTGCGCAATTATGCCGCTGGCGTCTTTGATTGGCTCGGGCATGGGGATTATTAATCCATGGAATCTGCGCTTGATTATTGACTCGGCCAATGTGCCTGTGCTGATTGATGCGGGTGTCGGTACGGCATCGGATGCGGCGATTGCGATGGAGTTGGGTTGTGACGGTATCTTGATGAACACGGCGATCGCCGGTGCTCGCGACCCGATACGTATGGCACGTGCAATGAAGTTGGCGGTGCAAGCGGGGCGTGATGCCTTCCTTGCTGGTCGTGTTCCACGCAAATTGTACAGCGCCGATCCTTCTAGCCCAACGACGGGTTTGATTGCTGCGAAGTAAATTCAGTAGCAAGAACACACTGTTCTTGAAATTCAATAATTAGGGTATTGCTGGCTAGATATTGTTTGTCATATTCTAGCTGCCAATACCCTTTATTTATTTGGATTGAGATGACAGATATTCATGTTCGCTATGCAACGCTCGATGATGTTGAGCGTGTTGCGCCACTATTTGATGCATATCGCGTTTTCTATCAAGAGCGAAGCGATTTAAACTTGGCGCAGCAATTTTTGCGTGAACGTCTTGCCTTGGGTGAGTCGGTGATTTTATTGGCCGAGTTAAATGGCGAGGCGGCAGGGTTTATTCAACTTTATCCACTTTTTAGCTCTTCTGCATGCCGACGGATTTTGTTGTTAAATGACCTATTTGTTGCCAAGTCGGCGCGGGGGCGGGGCGTTGCAAGACGCTTGATGGGGTACGCAAAAGAGCATGCAGAACAAGTCGGTATTTCGCGACTCGAATTATCTACCGCGCACAGTAATTTGCAAGCACAAGCGCTGTATGAATCGCTCGGTTACCAATTAGACCGTGAGTTTCGCTATTATTCGCTGACCTTTTAACGTGCAAAGCTTGGTGAATTGGCCTTACCGTTTTACCATACGCCTATTCAATAAAAATGCCGCTGCGTCTTGGATGCAGCGGCGTTTTTTATCTAGTACAAGTTTTAAGGAATCAAGATGGAAAACGAGCAAGCTCCTGCAGCCAATGCGGCAGAAATAGAAGAATTCAAGCAACGTAAAATTCGTAGTTTTGTGTTGCGCCAAGGGCATTTGTCGACTGGCCAAGCGCGGGCGCTAGAAGAGTTTGGCCCCCAATTCTGTATCGATTACAGCCCGAATGTACTTGATTTAGATGCTGCATTTGGTCGTAGTGCGCCACGGGTGTTGGAAATCGGCTTTGGCATGGGTACGGCGACGGCTGAAATCGCGGCGCAGCGCGCTGATACGGATTTCTTGGGCGTTGAAGTGCATACGCCGGGCGTGGGAAGTTTACTGAAGTTGATCGGTGAGCAATCTCTGACCAATTTACGTATCGTGCAGCACGATGCGGTGGAAGTTTTAGAAAACATGTTGCAGCCAGAATCTTTGGCAGGTGTGCATATTTTCTTCCCAGATCCATGGCATAAATCGCGGCATAACAAACGCCGTTTGATTAAGCCTGAATTTGTTCAGCAATTGGTAACGCGCATTCAATCGGGTGGCTATTTGCATTTGGCGACCGATTGGGAGGATTATGCGGTGCAAATGCTGGCAGTGCTCAGTGCTGAGCCTAGTTTGGTCAATACCGCAGAGGCTTATGCGGAGCGCCCAGATTATCGCCCGCTGACCAAATTTGAAAACCGTGGCATTAAGCTTGGCCATGGTGTTTGGGATTTGGTGTTTAAAAAGAAATAATCGCCTGAAAATTAGCCGCCCTGACTTGAATCGGGGCGGCTTTTTTTGTTTGGATATCTTATTTGCATAAACCAGCGTGAACCACACTGTAGAAAACCGATTTACCGCCGATATAAAATTACTAGCGTCGATCACAAGTCTTGCTAGAGTGAAAAATAATCGGAAGGGCAAGGAGTGCACGATGCAAACATCCTCATATAAATTGATCACCCTTTTACTGACCTGCCTTGTTACTTTGTCAGGTTGTGCCAGTTCTACACGCTCTAATAACACTTCGGCCCATGATATGCCGCCGGTGGTATTGCCAACCAAAGTGACTGCCGTTGGTTTTGGTGCGATGCCTGTGGGGGATGGCTTAACGCCAGCGCAGCGTCATTTGCTGGCTATGCGAGCGGCAAAGTTAGATGCTTATCGCGCACTGGCTGAAACTGTTGCAGGTATTAAAATCACTGGTACAAGTACGGTCTCTGCCATGGCGCTGACTAGCGATAGCTATAAAGCCTACATCGAAGCGTATATGCGGGGAGCTCGCGTAGTGAGCATTACGCCGTTGCCTGATGGCGCGTTTGAAACGATTTTAGAGCTCACTTTGGGCGGTGATTTTTATCGTGCTATGCCACCACCTGCCGCCGTAAACAGTGAAATGCCACTGACTACCACACCAAAAACGGCACCAGCACCTATAAATGTTGTGCCGCAACCTGTAGCCGCTAAAATGGATGCAACTCAAAACTTCTATCTATCATTGTGAAAAAACTAATTGTTTTGTGCATGTTGTGGCAAACGGTGTTTGCCGCCGAGTTTGAAGGAGTTGCACCAGTCGGATTAGATGGACTCGCTGTTGCACGCCCGCTGGCAATTCAAGATGCTTTAGAAAATGCCGCGCTATTTAATGGCGCAAAAGTGCAATCCCTAGCGGCTAAAAAAGGCACGCAATGGGGAGAAACCACACAAATCACAGGTACACCGCAGGGCGACTATAAATTATTACGCGAATGGCAAAGTAATGGGTTTTTGCATGTGGTGCTTGATGTTGCACCCCCCGCTGCTCAGGTCAAGGCCGTTCCAATCGACAAGTCAGCCACCCGTAATTCTGCTATTACGTGCGACTATGGCGGTTATCGGCGCAAAGTTTTAATTTCTCACTTTTGGATAGAGCATCCGGCGCAAACTCAGGATTTGGTTCGCTTTCCGGAAGGGATTCAAATTGAATTGGTACGACGTTTAGATGAAAGCGATCAGTTTGTACCGCAACGAGCACCAGGCGTAGCTGTTTTTGATTTGCAACCGCAGGTATTTGACCCACTGATGCAGCCAGAGCGGGTGCGTGAAATGGCGCGATTGTATTCAACTCAGTTTATTGTGGCGGGGATTGTGCGCGATACTTCCGTGAGCGGTGAGCGTTTAACTATTGCTAGAGGTAAAGAAATACGCAACGGTGAGCGAAAAGCGGTTGCAGATTTACCCATTTTGAATTTCATGCAAGTCGGTGTAAAGGTGGTGCCTACGGCACGTCGTTTTGATATGGACTTATTTGTGTTTGATGGGGTATCAGGTGCATTGGTGAATCGACATCGTCTCGCAGGGAAGGCAGAGGGGGATGTGCTGCAATCATTAAGCTCGGGTTTGGGGACGATGGGATTTGCCGAAACTGATTATGGACGTTTGGTGAATGACAAGTTGCAAGAAGCAACGGTGTTGCTAGGTAAAGATCTGAACTGTATTCCATTTTCAGCCAGAATCACGCGAGTGGAAAAAAATACCGTGTATATCGATGCAGGCTACACATCTAATGTTCGACCGGGCGATACGTTTGAAGTATTTCGAATTTCATCATCAGCCATGCCAATCGACTCTGCCAGTTTTTTTCCAAGCAAACGCTTAGGAATGCCAGAAATTAAGGCTGGCGTATTAAGAGTGAATCAAGTGCAACCCTTGTTTTCCCACGGTACTGTTTCGGGGGCGAGTGTCGAGCCCGGTGACTATGTGCGTTATGTTGGGCAGGAGCGATAAAATGAATCAGCATGCTGCGTGGTTTATATTGTTACCAATGATGGCGTTAGCCAATGAATTGCCGCCGCCAAAAGCGCCACCAATGAAGGCTGCGGCATCGGCTGCTGCGCCTACGGTTAAGCCGATTAAACCTGCAGTAGCTAGCGTCGCTTCTGATGCAAGTGCCAAGCCAGTCTCAAAGCATGCAGCTCCTCAGCAAATGGCTGAGCCGATTAAATTAGTCAAACCCTCCACAGCGCGCTCACCTGTTCCCGCTTTGACGGTTGAACCATCCATAGCGTCCGAGGTACTAAAACCAACAGGCGATGCTGTAAGTCGCTATGTATCGCCACAATTTTCAACGGCCAAGGCCGAAGCGCATCGCCCTGTGGTTCGCTCAAAAGCACCTACAGCGAGTAAGCGATCATCAAGCACCAAGACTTCCTACGCGATTAAACCAGGGTTAGTTCGTGTTTTGCCTGCATCGCAAATACCAAGTAATGCGATTGTGCCGCCATCCAAACAAATTCAATGGAGTGCACCAAGCAATAATGCGATGCCTAATACAAAAGCGAATATTGCTTGGGGTGAAATTAAGTCTGAGGGGCAGAAGACCGCACCAGAAGTGACTAAGTCAATCGCCGATGTAGTTGCCGTGCCAGTTGTTGGACGTAAAATCGCATCTCCTAAATATTATTCAGAGACCAATCCCGAGCTACGCTGGCAGCATTACAGTTATCCTTAAATGCTGTACGTTTTGTGCTGATTGGATTTTAGGTTTTTGGCAAAAAAACCCACTGCAAGCAGTGGGTTTTTTGTGGCTAGCGAAACAGCGATTAAGCTTGTTTAGCTTTGCGACGACGTGCAGCCAACAAACCAACCAAGCCCATGCCCATCAAAGCATATGTTTCTGGTTCTGGAACTGGTGCTACAGTTGTTGAGTAATTGAATCCGCCTTTGTCGTTTTTGTTTAAGTTTGCGGTAAAGTTAAATGTATAGTCACCAGCAGCAAAGTTGTAGTTTTGACCTAAAAGACCAGTGAAACTCCAAGCTTTCCCAAACGGTTTCTCGTCACCAATTGTGTAGCTAAATTTTTGCTTTGTAGCTTTGTTTTCTAACCAAGCTTCTAAAACGGAAATCGTACCTTGTTGCAGTGTACCGATCACCATTGTTGACATGCTGTCGAATTGGGCTTGATCCGAAAATGTTGTAGCTTTAGAGCTAAATTGAATCGTGTCACCCAATTTACTTGCAAACGTACCTTTACCAGCAAGAGCGTCATTAGCGTAGTTTTTATCTAGGTTGATTTTAACAACTGCAGCTTGTGAAAATGTAGCCGCAGCAAATAATGCAGTAGCAACGAGTGTTTTAGCAAATTTCATTTGGGTATCTCTCTGAGTAATAATTAAAAAAGTTCAATTTAGATTTTTACCCGAGTGCTCCCTTACTTATGCATTGAGCATTCGGTTTACAGAGCGCATTCTAAAGAGAAGTGGTTTTAATCACAAACAGGGTTTTCTGATATGCACTACCGTTTGTCGGCAAATGTTGAACTTTTTTCTTACAATGTTTCTGTTTTGTTAATTTGTAAAATAGTGTTACAAATTAGTAGGTTATGATATTCGAATGTCTTTGGTTGAAATTGTTTGGAAAGTATTTTTGGTTTATAACAGGAAGGAAATTACGATCTTCACAGATTAGTGCTTAGAAATTGGTATTGAAGTAGATTGAATAGTGGTGTTTATGAAGGCTGAATATAGTGTTAAATGCGTCACAGCAAGGGGCTTGATCTTGCTTTGCTGATGACATCATCAGCAGCAGCAGCGTTCGTGAAGTGCAATATGCGCTAGGGCCGACGGTGGTTCATTTACATTTCAGTTCACGCACGACCGAGCCAGTAAACAAAGTGGCTAGTTTAGTGATTTTATCGGCTTGTGCATCACTGATATTTTTAAAGTTAAAACTCGCTTGTTTGAGCGTGTCATCACGATCTCGCACGACGGCCGATTTGACGCCAAGAGCTTTAAGTTCGGCCAAATGACGCTCACCCGCTTCACGCGTGCTAAAGATACCGAGTGAAATCGCGTTTTGCCAGCGGCCACCATTGTTAACGACAAAATAATCCGTAACTCCCATTTCGGCGAGTTGTGCGGCTTTTTGCTTGGCAATATCTAGGCTGTCTAGCGGCGGCATATACACCCAAACTTTGGTCGACTCTCCGCTCGAGGTTTCGCTGGCACTTAAACCTAGGCTTTTAATTTTGCTGCGAGCATTTTCAATTTGCTCGCCCGTCACGCCAGCCCAGCGCCAGCAGCGTCCTACATTGACTTGCGGGGTCGGCTGCACTGCTGCAAGTGCTGTCGTTGTTGGCTTTGGTGTTGCAGTTGGGCTAGGTACTTCAGTTGTCGTTGCGCTGGCGATGCTTTTCGCGTCGCTTTCTGTCGGCTCGGGCGTCTTGCCGAGTTGACCGGTTACAACGCGTACTTGACTGGCGTTGACTTCGCGTTGCGTGATATTGATATTGACGGGCGGCGCGTCTAGTTTGGAAAATCCATACAAGCCGAGGTTGACTAAGACGAGTAATACAAACAACCATTTCATCAGCAAAATTCTCCATCGCCCGCGGCCAGCAATGCCGCTAGACCATCTAAGACTAGATTATCCACTGCAATGGCCTTGCCGTTAAGCAATGCTTGTAAAGTTGCAGCATCGCCACCAAACAACACGATTTTAACTTCAGCTTGGTTTTGTTTGGCCAATTCGATTTTTGCGATGTTTATCGCGCCGAGAATAGCTCTTAGGCAACCGGTTTCAATGGCATCAATCGTTGATTGCGGGAAATCTTTGTTTTGCCCTTGTGCCAAAGGTAGGCGCGCCGTAGCTTGGTGCAGCGTGGCTTTCATTAAGCCAAGGCCAGGGGCAATGGTGCCGCCTAAAAAATCACCCTCAGCGCTGAGGCTATCGATCACTAGTGCCGTACCCGCTGAAATGATCAGTATGTTTTGCTTGGCAAAGCGTTGGCTCGCGCCTAAAACTGCAGCCCAACGATCTGGGCCTTGCTCATTTAAATTATGGTAATGATTTTGGATGCCCAATGCACTGCGGCTCACTTTGAGCCACTGCGTACTGGCTTGCCAGTGATGAGCAAATAATTGGTCTATTTGCGCTTGCAAATCTACACTCGCCACGGCGCAGCCGATGATGCGTTGAGTTTTTGGTAAATGGGCGCATTGTTGCCAGAGTTCGCTGATCGTTAGGGCCATACCATCTTGCTCGGCGTACCGCCATTTGATTCGGCTATTGCCAATATCAATGAGTAGGGGCGCTGCGTTCATGGTGCTCGCCTCAGGCTCACGTCGCCAGAATGCACTAAGATTTCACCTTGGGGTGATGTGAGTTTTAATGAGCCATCCGCAGCTAATCCTGCAAACTGGCCGGCTTGTATATTGCCATTGGCGGCAATGACATTGAGTGTGGCATTTGACCAAGCATGCAGTGCTTCCCATTGTGGCCGCAGCGGGGAAAATCCAGTTTCTGCAAATTGAGTCAGCGTCATTTCGAGTTGCGCAATCATTCGGGCTAATAATTCATTGCGCCCACAGGCGAGGCCGCCGTGGTTGAGGCAGGCTACCGCTTGATCAAGTTGCCCTTGCCACGCTGCTGGGAGGTCAATATTTAAGCCGATGCCAATGACCACATGCGATGGTCCCAAGGCATCGCCTTGCATTTCAATCAAAATACCACCGACTTTGGCCCATTCGCCGTTGGCATCTTGCAGTAATAAATCGTTGGGCCACTTCAGCCCAATCTTTGCAACACCTGCTGCTTGCAGGGCGGTCGCTATGGCGACGCCGACTGCTAAGGGTAGTCCAGCCAGTTGAGCGGAGCCGCGATCAAAGCGCCACGCGTAGGAAAATAGCAGGCTGCCACCTAAGGCGCCAAACCAAGTTCTCCCTAATCGGCCTCGGCCACATTCTTGCCATTCCGCGGCCAAGAGCTGACCGTGCAAAGGGTTAAGTAAGAGTTGCCGATTGGTTGAGGCGAGGGTATTGCTCACTGTGATTTTGCTAATGCTTTCTACAGGTAAATACCCTTGGATCAACGCCGGGGATAGCCATTCAATTGGGCTGCTGAGGCGATAGCCAACGCCGTGCCGACGTTCTAAATGAATACCATAGTCTTCTGCCTTGGCCAGCCCCAATGAAACGCTGGCGCGGGAGATTCCAAGGTTGTGCGCAATTTGCGCACCAGAGGTGTATTCGTGCGCATTGAGTTCGCGCAACAGGCTGAGGGTATCGTGCATGGCGGTATTTTACTGTAGGAAGGCGATGTGTGTGTCTGAATCTAAATGCGAGCGTATTACTGAGAACAAAATCTATTTTGACGTTCAGGTATTGGATTGTAGCAATTTCAAACCAAGGGCCGCAGAGCAGTACCGCGGGTATTGCTCTGCGGCATATGCACACAATTAGTTTTCAGCGCCCATGCTTTCAATCGTATGATTCTGATTGGTGTAGATACAAATGCTGCCTGCGATCTCTAGTGCTTTTTTGACGACGACTTCGGGTGGCAAATCGGTGTTTTGGAGCAAAGCCGTAGCAGCGGCTTGTGCGAATGCTCCGCCCGATCCAATCGCTGCGATGCCTTCTTCTGGCTCTAATACGTCGCCATTACCGGTAATCACTAAGGTTGCGGTCGGATCTGCGACAATCAGCATCGCTTCAAGCCGGCGCAACATGCGATCGGTGCGCCAGTCTTTAGCAAGCTCAACTGCTGCGCGGGTGAGATGCCCTTGGTGTTTTTCGAGCTTGGCTTCAAAGCGCTCGAACAATGTAAACGCATCGGCGGTACCGCCAGCAAAACCAACAATCACTTTATCGTTGTAGAGCTTGCGTACTTTGCGGGCTGTGCCCTTGATAACGACATTACCTAAAGTGACTTGGCCATCTCCACCGACTGCGACATGATTGCCGCGACGAACGGAGACTATCGTGGTTCCGTCAAATTGCTCCATGCTGAACTCCTCAATTGAATGTGCAGTTTAGATGAAGCCAAATGGCCGAAAAGCAAGTTATGGTGGGATTATTTGCGTCGTTCGACTTGGAGCATTTCGGTGATGCCCATCACGCGCAGTAGGCCCAGCACCAATTCATTGACATTCACAATTTGAATTTGTTTACCCTGCTGCAGCCACCCCATCGCCCGATTAAGAAGTTGCCCAGCCGATTCAAAATCAATTCGGTCAACACGTGCAAAATCGAGTGTGACATTGGTGTTGTTGCTGATAAGATCGTTGATTTTCTCGAGTAGCTGAGGCTGGTCGGCGGTAATGATGCCAATGAGTTGGTTTTGCTGATCAGCGGCTTGTTCGACTTCCGCTCTTGCACTCGCTTCGTCTTTGGCAATTTGCGCGCCTGTTTTTGGTGCTTGCAGTGGGTCCCAAGAGGGGGGCGAGACTTCAAAAGTAATCGCGTAGTCGACTGCCAAATTTTCAAATTCTTCTTGCAGACCCAATATCTGATGTATCTCAATCAACAGTAGCCAGAATGGCGCCTCTGCGGGAATACGTCTACCCACCTCAATTTTGGGTTTGATTACGTCAATCAGCGATTGAGAGCCCAGTATTTGCAATTGACCTTGTTGCTTATGGCGACGCGGTAATACGGCGACCAATTCGGCAGCGCCCATCGCGTCGATTTTTTTTAACTTACTAAAGTCAACGCGGATATCTGGCGTTTTTTGTCGAATCGCTAAAAATTTTTGCGCTTCTTTTTCGATATTGCCAATGGTTAACTCAGCTGGAAAGGCATGATAGGCGCTGGCACTCGTTGCCACTTGCGGCTTATTGGTTTGTTGTCGCCAGACTGGCGGTGTTTTTTCAAAAGCAACGACAAAATCGAGCCCGAGTGCGTCGTAGGCTTGGCGATTTTGTTGCTGTTGATACAGCTCAAACAGCATCAACCAGGGTTCAAGTTTGCGTTTGCCGATAAATTCAGGCTTTTCCGCTTCCAAAATACCAATGGCAGCGAGAAGTTGATTATTCGCATGCAGCATCGCCGCTTGCTCTTCAGCCGGAGACAGCACATCGCTGCTCGATTCCACTTCTATGGTGAGTGTTGATAAATCATACTGCTGCGTATCGTTGTGGCTTTCGATCGCGCTGCTCGCTGCGTCATTCGCCAGCGGCATAACGGTCTCGGGGCCAAAAGGCTTTGACTGTGTTGCTACGCCCTGATCGCGCGCAGCGACCGTGGCCGGCCCACTTTGCGTTTGAGGGTCGTTGCCATCGGGGTCTTTTTTGCGAAAAAACGAAAACACTGCTTATGTCCTAGGTTTGGGGGAAATTCACCCGAATTGTTAGGATTTTACTGCTAATATGCCGCAGAGACGATAGTCTTTTTAGTCAGTATAGGTTTAGCTTGATCATATCACCTAAGCCTAGTGTATTACGCCATCCAATATCTTTACTTATTTAACCTGTGTGCTCATGACAATACTCAAAAGATTCTTCCAGTACCCTCGCTGGTCGCGTTTTATGGTTTATTTTATTGCCCTTGTGGCACTGTTTGGCGCATTGGGGGCTTGGGCTGTGCCGGCGATTTTGCGGCCATTGTTGGCGGAAAAAGCCAGTGTTGCTCTGAATCGCTCGGTTCAGATTGGGGCGATTGATATCAATCCATACTTGCTGCAAGTGACACTGCGTGATGTTGCGGTAAAAGATCAGTACGGAGAGTTTGTCAGTTTCAAGTCCTTATTGCTTGATGCTGAGTTGTCATCGATTTTTCGCTTAGCGCCAGTACTGCGCGCTATTACTTTAGAGCAGGCCAAAGTCAATGTGATTCGACTGACTGCTAATCAATATAATTTTTCTGATTTGCTTGTTTCAAAAGAACCATCTGAGTCGAAAGCCTTGCCGCGTTTTTCACTCAATAATATTCAACTGATTAACTCAAGCGTTCAGCTTGATGACCGCTTTATCGGGCAAAAGCAACAACTCGATCAACTCAACTTTGGTTTACCTTTTTTATCCACTTTACCCAATCGCATCGACGAGTACATCCAACCGCATTTTTCTGGCCGTTTTAATGGCAGACCGTTTGCTTTGCAAGGCGAAAGTAAACCTTTTAAAGATAGTCTGGATACGACCTTAAAGTTGAAAATTGACCAGCAGGATGTAATGCCTTTGCTGGCCTATGCACCTTTGCCACCAAATTTGCAGCTGACCAGTGCAAAGCTCAGCAGTCAATTAGATTTAACATTCCGCCAACAAAAAAATCGCGCTGAGTTGGTATTGAATGGGCATGTGATTTTGGATGATGTGCTTGCAACGCAGCAATCAAAACCACTGTTGGCTTTTAAGCAATTAGATATTGAACTCAAAAACATGCAGCCTTTGATGCAGCAGTTTCGCTTTGGCAAAATTGCGCTCAATGGTTTAGATGTCACCGTTGCGCGGGATGCCGCGCAGCAATTGAATTGGCAAAAACTATTGAATCACGCGGAAGGCAAACCCGTAGCGACCGCATCGGCGGTGAAGGCGTCTGCTGTGCTTAACGCTGAGGTGGCCACATCGACTGCTGATCAATTGCTGGTGGAGGTAGCCGAAATCAATGTGCAAAATAGTCAGGTTCGCTGGTTAGATGAGGCGGTGAGGCCAGCACATTCGACGGCGATACAGTCAATTGCACTGAATGTGAAGCAACTATCCAATCACACCAAAACCCCGTTCACGCTGCAACTCACTGCAAGTACCGATAAGGCAGCCAGTCTAGCTGCAGAACTCAATATCTTGCCGCAGCCACTGGCCGTATCAGGCAAGTTAAGCGCTTCTGCTATTCAAGTCGCCGATTTTTCCGCGTATACGCAGGCGTTTCTGGCTGGGCAACTCAATGCAAAAATCAGTGCTAGCACTGACGTTGATTTTGCTCTGGATAATTTGCGCTACGCGCTCAAAAACGCTCAGCTACAAATTGCCGATTTGAGCCTGCGCTTACCGAAAGACAAGAAACCCGCCTTAACGATGGCTCAGTTTTCCTTGGCTGATGTTGCGCTCGACTCGACCTCGCAACACGTACAAATTGCGAAATTGAATGCAGATAAAGGCGCTGTGGACTTACTGCGACTGAACGACGGCAGCATCAATTTATTACATGCATTTCCTGGTGTTCTAGCAAAAGAAGTGAGTAAACCTGCAGCAGATAAACCATGGTCGGTGCAGTTGCTAGAAGGGGCGCTGCAGGATTGGCGCGTGGATATTCAAGATCAGCATGTGGAAAACGCAAAACCATTACAGTGGAAGAATGTTGCATTGTTGGTCAAAAACGTAGATTCACGTCCTAAGGCCAAGGCCGAACTCAAATTTCAAGCAACCGGTGGCCGTGGTGCAAAAATTAGCGTGGCTGGGTCATGGGTGCCGCAACCGTTTTCAGGCGTATTTAATGTCGACATCAGCAATGTCGATGCTGCATTTGGGCAGCCGTATTTTAGTCGTTTTGTGAATATCACTTTGGCCAGTGGCTTTGTCCATGCGAAAGGCCAACTCAGCGTTGCAACTCAGCCGAGTTTCTCTGGCTCCTATAAAGGTAATCTGCGTTCGACCAACTTATATGCCCTTGATAAAGCCACCGGCAGTGACTTTTTGAAATGGAAGAGCCTCTATGTGGGTGGCATCAGCGCCCAATTTGTGCCTTTGAGTATTGATATCGGTGAAGTAGCGCTCAGCGATTTTTATTCGCGTTTGATTTTGTCGGCAGATGGTCGGCTTAATTTGCAAGATGTGATGGTCACAGATGGTGAGCAAGTTTCCGTGACAACTGAGCGTGCCGCTAAAGATATCGCGAGCGCACCGGCCGCTACGCCCCCGACTTTGGCTGATAGCGGCGGAGTGAGTGTGCCGATCAAAGTCGATAAAATCACTTTAAGCAACGGCCAAATTCAATACAGTGACTTATTCATTAAACCGAATTTCTCTGCCAATCTGACCGAGATGGGCGGTGTGATTGCTGGTGTTTCGAGCCAAAATGACAGTCGTGCGACCTTAGATTTGCGTGGCAGCGTTGATAAAATCGCCCCTGTTCAAATCAAAGGTAGTCTTAATCCACTGGCCAAAGATTTCTTTATTGATATCCAAGGTGGCGTAAAGGGCTATGAGTTGACTAATGCGTCAGCCTACGCGATTAAATATGCGGGCTATGGCATCGAAAAAGGCAAAATGTCGATGGATGTAGCGTATTTAATTGAGAATAAAAAGCTCAAGGCCAGCAATAAATTATTCCTCGACCAACTCACTTTGGGCGATGCAGTTGAAAGCCCAACGGCGACCAAATTGCCGGTCAAATTTGGCTTGTCTTTGCTCACTGATCGTAAGGGGCAAATCAAGCTTAATTTCCCGATTGAAGGCTCGCTCGATGATCCAGAATTTAGCTTGGGCGGCATTATTTGGCAGGTGATTGGCAATGTATTGGAAAAAATCGTCACATCACCGTTTGATGCTTTGGGGAGTGTGTTTGGCGATGGCCCGAGTTTATCGTATGTGCAATTTGCCTCTGGGCAAGCACGTTTGGATGATGAGGCCAAAGTGGCGATTAGCAATTTAAGCCAAGCCTTAAATGATAGGCCAGAGTTGCAACTTGAGATTACCGGTTGGGCCGGGCTAGAAGCAGATACAGAAGGCCTACGCGTACAGTTGCTGCAAAATAAAATGCAACAATTGAAAGCGGCTGAGTTGGGTGAAAAAGCAGAATCGGTCAATTCCGAGTCTGAGGTGCAAATTAGTGCAGTGGAAAAGCCTGATTTATTGACGCAAGTGTATAAGAAAGAAAAATTCCCTAAGCCTAAAAATGCACTGGGTTTGAATAAATCACTGCCTGTTGAAGAGATGGAAAAGCTGTTATTGGCCAACACAGTGATTGGTGAAGAGCAATTACAAGCCTTGGCAATGACACGAGCGCAGCGCGTGAAGAATGCGCTCAAAGACGCAGGCGTGGATGATGCACGCATGTTTATGACTAAAGCCAAAACAGGTGCGGTTGCCGCTGATTCAAAAGATGATAAAGGCAGCGTTTCTCGGGTTAACTTTAAATTAAAATAGTGGGTATTTGCTTGTAGTTATTAATTAATAATGGCTATGAAGAAATACTCTTTATTTATTGGAGGTGTTCAGATTTTGTATTGATGGTTTTTTGAGTTGTAGAATCGCTTTTGTTCCCTCTCCCTTGACGGGAGAGGGGCGAATTCAGCTTATCTTCAAACATATCAACACCAAGTCTGAACATCGCCTCTAATGAGGGCGGTATGCTAGCTTCGTACTTTGGGCTTGCTCAGATTTCTCCATCTGCAGACTTCTCGGCAACCTTAGCTTGTTTGGATCCCTTCCAGCAGCAACGTCTTGACGCGATTCAAAATCCACAGCGCCGTGCCCAGTTTTTATCGGCGCGCCAGCTCGCTCAGCAACTATTACAAACGAGTCAGACGGAATCCACGCTGTCGCAGCACGAGAATGGTCGGCCATGGGCGCCAGCTTGGTCGCATCCGGCTGGCTTGTCCTGGAGCCATGGTGCGCAGTTCTGTGCCGCGGCATTAGGACAGGGGCGGGTGGGTATCGACATCGAAACGATTCGGCCACGCAAGCAACTGATGGCCATTGCGGAAAGTTATTTTGACCCGCGTGAATCGGCATGGCTCGCGAGTTTGGCGGGGGAGGCGCAACTTCGCGCATTTTTTATGCTCTGGGTTGCGAAAGAAGCATTACTAAAAGCCTTCGGTACCGGACTGGTTGGCGGCTTACAGCGCTTTGTAGTACGTCAAACTGCAGTAGGCTGGTGCTGTGATAGCCCTGAAGACTTTGATTGGTCGTTAAGTATTTGGGAAGTTAGTCCCAATGTGTTGCTAGCGCTCGCTAGTGATGTCAAACAAGAGTGGATTTGCCATGGTGAGCAGCAGCCATGGCAGCTCATTTTAAAGGTTTAATTCACCGATATAGTCTCTGCTGGCGCTGAGATTGGCTTACCTGCTACACATGAGCTTACAAAAATGCATCATGCTATTTGAGTTTTCGATGAAAACCCTTGCTTTTTCCTTCTTTCCTTACATACTAGAGCTCTTGTCGATGGTTTTGGCTTGTTTTTAGCCGATTCCTCGGTTTTTTGTAAGATTGGAGCGGTGTGGAGTGGGCTTGTGAATCGTTTTTGTCTTTGTTTTATGTCGATTCTCTGTGCTGCTTATTGGCAAGGGACAGCACAAGCTGCAGATTTGACACTCTATTTAGGCGACAATCCACCCTTTAATTCGTTTGTCGCCAATCGACCAGAAGGTATGGCGGTTGATGTGATGAGCGAAATGCTGAAACGCAGTCAACTCAGCGCCGAGCATAAAGATTTTCCTTGGGCTCGCGCCCTCGGAACTGTTCAAATCAGCTCGAATCATTGCGCGTACACGGTGGGGCGCATTCCAGAGCGTGAAGCCAAGTTTCAATGGCTTGGTCCGATTGCCACGGTCAAAGGGACTTTGTTTGGTTTGCGAGAGCGTAATATGCAAATCAAAAGTTTAGAAGACGCGAAAAAATACCGTATCGGCGATTTACGCCAAGGTGCTAATGCGATCTTTTTAGAGAGCAAAGGCTTTACCTTGGATTACGCCAATACTGAAGATCAAAACCTGCGCAAATTACTGGCTGGCCACATCGATCTTTATCCCGGCTCTTCATTCAGCGCCCGTGAAATTGTGCGACGTTTGAATCTGGATCCGAACAAAATTCAAGCCCTGTACGTATTCAATCAAGTGGACTTGTATTTGGCCTGTAATTTACAAACCCCTGCAGCCACGATGGCTAAACTCAATAGCGCATTAGGCAGTATGCGGGCAGATAAAACGCTGCAAAAAATCAGCGCTCAATACGAAGCCCGCTTTGCTGCACTTGATTAAAGCAGCACAACGCCGGGTAAGGTTTGCACACTCACATTGCGCATAATCTCTACAAAGTCAGCCATATACGCGGTGTTTTGCCGTTCAGTGGGCAGCGCGGCATGCAACTCAGAGGTTAATCCTTCTGCGGTGATCGGTTTGGCCACGACGTAACCGCGTTCCAGATAATGCTGCACACTCCAGCGCGGTAGCGCGGCAATGCCACGGCGGCTGGCTACCAATTGCAGCATCGCGACCGTCAGTTCCGTTGGCCGACGTTTTGGGTTTACGCCAGCAGGTTTAAGCACCTTGCGCAGCAGATCGAGCATTTCATCGGGTACAGGGTAGGTAATCAGCGTTTCCTCGGCAAAATCAGCGGCCTCTAAATACGGCTTATTAGCGAGTGCATGATCTGCAGCCAGCAGTGCGACCATATCGTAGCTAAACAGCGGTTTATGGCTCAGGCCCACCAAGGTTTCTACTTCAGACACAATCGCCAAATCAGCACGATCTTCAAACAGCAATTGCACGGGGTCGGCATGAAAGCCCGACACAATATCCAGCTCGACTTCTGGCCAATGACTACGAAATTGATCCATCGCCGGCATAAGCCAATCAAAACACGTATGGCATTCAACGGCGATGCGCAATTGCCCCGCTTGGCCTTCTCTGAGCCGCGCAATATCGCGCTCGGTACTGGCAATCGCAGGTAATACGTCTTGCGCCAGTAGCGCGAGTTTCTCACCGGCGGCGGTGAGTTTGAGTGGTGTGGATTTACGCGCAAACAGCGGCAAGCCGTAATGATCTTCTAACAGCCTGATTTGATGCGATAAGGCCGATTGCGTTAAATGCAAACGCTCTGCCGCGCGAGTCAAGCTACCGCTGTCTTGAATCGCGAGGATGGTTTTGAGGTGGCGCAGCTCTAAAAGCGATTGCATTAGTATTTCTCATCTTCTTTGTGAAAATAATGAACTGTAATCATATCGTTGTGCGCCGTATGATGCAAACATAATTCATAGACAAGGATGTTTAAGATGACTGCTACTCATGATGTAAAAGCGCATATTCTAGGTTTTCCCCGTATTGGTGCGCAGCGCGAATTAAAATTTGCGACGGAAAAATTTTGGCGAGGTGAAGTAACAGAAGCGGAGCTGGTGAATGTTGGCCAGACTTTGCGTCGTCGTCATTGGGCCTGGCAAGCTGAGGCTGGTCTGGATTTTGTCGCCGTCGGCGATTTTGCTTGGTACGACCAGATTTTGAGTGCAACCGCCTTATTGGGCTGCTTGCCAGCGCGTTTTGGTTTTGACGCTAAACGCCTCACCTTGGCGCAATATTTTGAGTTGGGTCGCGGCAACACCGCGCAGCCAGCCCAAGAAATGACCAAGTATTTTGATACCAATTATCACTACATGGTGCCTGAATTGTCGTCAGAGACCACTTTTGATGGTGGCGTAGAATGGTTTTTCCATGAGATTGAAGACGCACAAACCCAAGGTCACTCTGTTAAAGCGGTGCTGCCTGGCCCTTTGACTTTCTTGTGGCTGGCAAAATCCAAACAGCATGGGTATAACAAGCTAGATCTTTTACCGAAATTGCTAGCGCGCTATACCCGCATATTAGAAAAACTTGCAGCCAAAGGTGTAAGCCATATTCAATTGGATGAGCCGATTCTAGGCTTGGAATTACCGAGCGAGTGGATTGCGGCCTTCGCACCGACTTATCAAGTTCTTGCGGGCAAAGGGCCAAAAGTACTGCTGGCAAGCTACTTTGACTCTGTTGAGACACATGCGCAATTGCTCGCAGATTTGCCTGTCGCAGGTGTGCATTTAGATTTGATTCGCGCGCTTGAACAGTTGCCAGCCTTTATCGCGATTTGGCCAAAAAATAAAGTGTTATCGCTCGGTGTGGTCGACGGTCGGAATATTTGGGCTGCAGATTTAAACAAGGTATTGGCGTCTCTCCAAAAAGCACACTCATCGCTAGGGCAATACCTATGGATTGCACCTTCGTGCTCATTGCTGCACACGCCTGTCGATTTAGCCCAAGAAGTGCTACTTGATGCGGAGCTGAAATCGTGGCTGGCTTTTGCGAAGCAAAAATTAGCTGAAATCAGTGTGTTAAAACGCGCTTTGAATGGGGTCAACGTTGCCGAAGAACTGGCGCTGAACGCAGCAGTACAAGCCAATCGTCGCACCTCAACGCGCATTCACAATCCGGCCGTTGCCGCGCGTTTGGCTCAATTACCGAGCAATGCCGATCAACGCGTTTCGCCATTTACAGTGCGGCAAGCTGCGCAGCGTGCACGTTTCAATTTACCACTGTTGCCGACAACGACGATAGGCTCGTTTCCACAAACCAGCGAAATTCGCGCTGCACGCGCGGCGTTTAAACAAGGTAAATTGAGCACGGTCGATTACGATGCGGCGATGAAGGCTGAAATAGCGTTGGTGGTAAATAAACAAGTTGAATTGGGGATTGATGTACCGGTGCATGGCGAAGCCGAGCGCAATGATATGGTCGAGTATTTTGGCGAGCAATTGGCGGGCTTTGCGTTCACGCAATTGGGTTGGGTGCAAAGCTATGGCAGCCGCTGCGTGAAACCGCCAGTTTTGTTTGGCGACGTGAGCCGCCCAGCGCCGATGACAGTGGCGTGGAGCAGCTACGCGCAAAGCTTAACGACCAAACCGATGAAAGGCATGTTGACCGGCCCAGTGACGATTTTGCAATGGTCTTTCGTGCGCGACGACCAAGCGCGTTCGCTCACTTGCCAACAAATCGCCTTGGCGATTCGCGATGAAGTGGTGGATTTGGAAAACGCCGGCATCGGCATCATTCAAATCGATGAGCCAGCTTTCCGTGAAGGCTTGCCATTGAAGCAATCGCAATGGGCTGCTTATTTGGCTTGGGCAGGTGAGTCATTCCGGATTTCTGCGTCGGGCGTGGCCAACGACACGCAAATCCACACGCATATGTGCTATTCAGAGTTCAACGACATTTTGCCGGAAATCGCGGCGATGGATGCCGATGTGATCACGATTGAAACTAGTCGTTCGGATATGGAATTGCTAGAAGCGTTCGGCGAATTTAAATATCCGAATGAGATCGGCCCAGGTGTTTACGATATTCACAGCCCACGCGTACCGAAAATAGAAGAAATGCTGCGTTTAATCGCCAAAGCATTGGATGTGGTGCCAGCGGATCGCTTATGGATCAATCCTGATTGCGGCTTAAAAACCCGCGCGTGGCCAGAAACTGAGGCCGCTTTAGTTAACATGTTGGCCGCTACGCAAACGGCACGCACCGCTTTGCAAGAAGGAAAGACGCTGGTGGTTGCCGCGAAACAGGCCACGGCACCCGCACATACTACTGGATGTGCTTGCCATTAACTTGTGATTTGCTGAATCGGTGCTTGCGGCTATAATTGATTTGCTACTTACCCATTGGATTAAAGATGCAAGCACCTGCGCAGCCCGATAACGAAGCTCTTCGCATTGAGACGTTGCGGCAATTTTTAATTTTGGATACGCCCCCTGAGACGCGTTTCGATAATCTAACCAAAGCTGCCGCAAGTTTCTTCCGTGTGCAAATCGCGGTGGTGAGCTTGGTGGATGTTAATCGCCAATGGTTCAAATCGATTTGTGGGCTGGATGCGACTGAAACGCCGCGCGATATTTCATTTTGCGGCCATGCCATTTTGCATAATGAAGTGATGGTGATTCCGGATGCCCTGAAAGATGAGCGTTTTGCGGATAATCCTTTAGTCACAGGTGAGCCAAAAATTCGTTTCTACGCAGGCGCGCCACTCACGGTGAATAATGGCGTGAATATAGGCACATTGTGTTTAATCGACCGAAATCCACGTCAAATGTCGGCGGAGGAAATCGAGATGTTGGCGGATATGGCCAAGGTCGTGGTTGGTGAAATCGAGAAAATGCCCGAGATTTTAAATTGACGCTAATTATCTTGCGCCATAGACCATGCGTTCGGCAAAACCACGCCGTAGCCAGCCGCACTGATCCATCGCCAATAGCCCTAAGCTACGCGCGTGCTTGAGTGGTAGCGATGGCGAATCAAAGAGTGAAATGAGGCTGTCGGTGACGGCGGTAACCAGTCCCGCATCTCGCGCCCGCAATTTTGCGTAGCGGGCCAAGCTCGACGCTTCGCCCAATTCACGTGCTGGCGTTGCGGCTAAGACATCGGCCAGTGTTGCCGCATCGCGTAAACCCAAATTCAAACCTTGCCCTGCGACGGGGTGTAAAGTTTGCGCAGCATTGCCAATTAACACCACGCGTTGCCCGACAATGGAGTTGACGGTTTTTAAGGCCAGCGGCCAACTTGCACGACCCGACACGGCGGTAAACCCGCTCACGCGGTCTGAAAAGCGCTGCTCAACTTCTGCAATAAAATCAGCATCGGGCAGCGTTAAGCGCGCTGCAGCCTGCTCTGGCGTTTGAGTCCAGACCAAAGTGTAATCCGTACCCGTAGGGAGTAATGCCAGCGGGCCATCATCAGCAAAGCGCTCAAAGGCAATACCCTGATGTGGGTGTTTGGGTGTCAGCGTCGCTAACACCGCGTGCTGCTCGTAGGACTTCACGGTTTGCTGGATGTCCTTGAACTGAGCCAGCAAATGCCCACCATCAGCCAGAATCACCAAGCGACAGGAAATTTTTTGCTCACCTAAATCGGTTTCTAACGTCAGTTGAGCAAAGCGCGCTAAACGCTGAATTTGCGTCACTTTCGCGCCCAGCGCCAAACGCGCTGCGCTGTTGCTGAGTTGATCAAAGGCGTATTGCGCTAATTTTTCGTACTTCACTACCGAGCCGAGCATGGGTAAATCGAGTTCGGCTGCATTGAGTTCGGTGCGACCCAAGGTGCCCGCTTGCGAGACATGCACTTGCGTAATCGGCGTTGCCCCTAGGGACTCATCCCACAAATCATTGGCAGCCAAGGTTTGTGAACTGGCATAGGCAATCGCCAGCGCGCGCGGGTCTTTGCCCACGCTGTGTTTGGCTTCGACTAAGAGCGCATCATGGCCGCTACTGACCAAGCGCTGCGCCAACAGCGCCCCCACTGGGCCGCCACCGACGATCACAATATCAATGTGCTGCGGAAGTGTATTGATGAGCATGGGAATCCTAGATAGAAAGGTTCAGCCGAAGTAAAAATCTTTTACCACAGAGGCACGGAGACACAGAGGAAAGCAAGGGGAGCACTGATGTCGCCTATGTATGGGTGCGATATTTTACCGCTTTTCTCCGTGCCTCTGTGTCTCTGTGGTGAGGGTTTTGTTTTCTTCGCTTACTTCGCCATCAACGCTTCGATGTCTGCAACCGTTTTCGGGCAATCACGAGTCAGATTTTCATAGCCAGTTGCAGTCACCAGTACGTCGTCTTCGATGCGGATACCGATGTTTTCGAATTCTTTCGGTACATTGGCAGCGGGGCGGATGTAAAAACCGGGTTCAACCGTCATCACCATGCCGGTTTGCAGCTTGCGCCATTCGCCGTCGACTTTGTATGCGCCACAATCATGCACGTCCAAGCCCATCCAGTGGCCAGTGCGGTGCATATAGAACTGTTTGTAGGTTTCTTTTTCCAGCACTTCTTGCAGCGAGCCAGTCAGCAATTTTAAATCAATCATGCCTTGTGCGAGCACGCGAGTGGCGGCGTCGTGTGGCGCATTCCAAGTGCTGCCGGGGAAAATAGTTGCGAATGCAGCTTCTTGGGCGGCGAGGGTGATTTCGTACACCGCGCGTTGTGCTGGTGAAAATTTGCCATTCACGGGAAAGGTGCGCGTGATGTCGCTGGCGTAACCGGCGATTTCACAACCCGCGTCGATTAGCAATAAATCGCCGTCGTTCATGCGGGCATTGTTTTCGCCATAATGCAGCACACAGCTATTAGCGCCGCTGGCGACGATGCTGTTGTAGGCGGGGGAGCGGCTACCTTGGCGGTAATAGTCGTGCAGCATTTCTGCTTCAACTTGATATTCCATTTGTCCAGCTTGGGCAAATTGCATCGCACGTATATGCGCCTGTGCATTTATTTTTCCTGCTTGGCGCAAGATACCTATTTCGTATTCGTCTTTGAATAGGCGCATTTCATCCAGCGCGCTGCGTACGTCCAGCATCGCTGTTGGCGCAGCAACGCCAGTGCGGGCAAGGCCGCGTACATCACTGAGCCAGCGATTCACACGTCGATCCCAACGCATTTCTTTGGCGAGTGGATAATAGATGCGCGGTTGATTTTTCATCATTTCAACGATGCGCTTATCGAGCTCTTCAATTGGATACGCGGTATCAAAGCCAAATTGTTCAGCAGCGGCGGCAGGGCCAAAGCGGTAGCCATCCCAGATTTCGCGCTCGATGTCTTTGTCACGGCAGAACAGGATATTTTCTACTTTATCTTTGCCGATGACTTGGACAAAAACTGCATCGGGTTCGGTAAAGCCCGTTAAATAATAAAAGCCAGAATCAAAGCGGAATGGGTAAGTGCTGTCGGCATTGCGGATGATTTCTTGTGTGGTCGGCACGATGACAATGCCAGGCTCTAAACGGGCGGCGAGGGCGGCGCGGCGGGCGGTACAAGCGGCAATCAGTTCTGACATGGAAACTCCGAATCGTAAAAGGCGGGCGAAACACACCGCGAATGTGGCTAACTGTCTTTAATGGCTAAATTATACGGCCGCCCGATGCTGCGGCGGCCGTGATTTTTACCCTCGATTTCCCCTAGGCGTATTTTTCAATACGCTTTTGGTGGGGCTTTATTTTTTCAGCTTGTTAAAGCGGGCGGTGTTTTCTACCCCTTCGGCGTATTGCTCTAACTGATCGCCCACTTTGGCATCAATCTGGTCAAGCCGATCTTGTGGGCTGGGGTGCGTACTGAAAAACAATGCAACAGCGGTGTCGCTTGGGCTGACGTTACCCAGTGTTTGCAACACACTCACCATCGCGTATGGGTTGTAGCCAGCGCGCGCGGCGAGCACCATGCCGCCGATGTCGGCTTGGTATTCGGCGTCTTTCGAGAGTCCTTTGATGTAAAAGCCTTCGGTAGTGGCCTTGGCTGCTTTTCGACCTAAGTCTTTCCCGCCGCCTTTGACTTTGTTGTTGACGCCTAAAACAAGGAGTTCTTCGTAAATCGCGCCTTTATTGCTACTTTTCATCGCTTCGATTTGGTCTTTTTTCAGAACGTGCGTAATTTCATGCCCTAAAATTGCTGCGAGTTCGGCTTCGCTGCGGATGTGATCCCAAAGCCCGCGGGTAATCAAAATATAGCCACCGGGCGCGGCAAAAGCGTTGATATTTGGACTATCCATCACACCAAAGCGCCAGCCCAAATTAGGCTGCTCGGATTGGGCAGCAACCCACATACCAACTTGATTGACGTATTTTTGTAGCGCAGGGTCTTTGACCAGCGGTGCAGCGCCGAGCAAGGTCGCCATCACACTTTGCCCCATGACAAACTCTTGCTGTGGGGTGATGGTTTTATTGGCTTCAACAGTGTTGTTGAGGATTTTACCAACGGATTCGATATTTTCTGTGGTCAATAGTTTACCAAGGTCAAACGCATGTGCTGGCAAGGCCAATAGGCTGCTGGCCATCAAGAGGCTGAGTGAGTAGCGGATCATGGGCGTCTCCCGTTGCTTGGTGCGCTGGTGGTTGAGCTGGTGCTGCTCGTAGTGGTGAGCGCAGCGACATTCTGTGGCGTCAACTTAGCTTGCTGGGCAGCGCGCGTGGCTTCGCTTTGGGTGCTGGCGTAGCTATCCATTTTCTCCACTTCTGCGGGATTGGGCTCGGCTTGTTTGATTTGTTCGGCCGATAGTCCTTTCACCCCAGTGGTCACCGTTTGGCCAGATGAGCCGGTTTTGATGACATTGCCTAGTGCAAGACTGCTGCTATTGGTGCCACCGCCGCTGGTACGTACATTGAGTAGCTTAATCCAGCCCACTTGACCATTGGCGGCTTTGACTTGCATCCAAGCGCCTTTATTCGCTTGGATTTCAATTGGCGTATTGGCGGCTATTGGTGCAATGACAGCCGCATCGAGAAATGGTTTGTCGCGTAAATCAGTTTTGCGCACCACAGTGCCCGATTGGGCTAAAACACTGCCGCTGAATAAGATACAAACGAGGGGAATGAGATGCCTCATTGGGTTTTCTCCTGTGGTTCAAAAAGGTGTACTGCTTGTTCACGGCCTTTCACACTATGGCTGCCGTGCTCAATAAAGTTGAAATGTTCTGCGCAAGCGGCGCGAGTACTGTCAGACACTAAAATCCGCGCTTTGTCTTTGGTCAGGCCCTCAATGCGTGAGGATAAATTCACGGTATCGCCAATGACGGTGTAGTCGAGCCGCGACGCTGAACCGATAAAACCCACCACGGCCGAACCCGTGTGAATGCCAATCCCAACATCAAAATTAGCATTCAAATCTTTCAGCTCTAATTTGAATTTCTCTAACGCTTGTGACATTTCAAGTGCGGCTTCAATGGCATGCCGAGCATGTTCTGGGTCATTGGCTGGTGCACCCCAGAAGGCCATAATGGCATCACCAATGAATTTGTCCAAAGTGCCGCCGTGTTTAAAAATAATTTCCACCTGCAAGGTGAAATAGCGATTGAGTAGCTGGACAATATACGCAGCGTCGTGGCTTTCGGAAAGGGTAGTAAAACCACGAATGTCTGAGAATAGCACGGTGATTTCGCGCGCTTCGGCGGGTTTATTCAGATCAATTTCGCCACTCGCAATCAGCTCTCCGACGACGCGAGAATCCAAAAAGCGGGAAAACAGTGCAATCGCGTGCTCGCGGGTGGCTTTTTCAGCCAAATACGATACGAGCGCAGCCACCCAAAAATACGCCCATGCCCAAGCCATCGCCGAGGCCAGTGGCAAGAAATACGTTTGTTTCAGACCAAGCCACATGCTGAGTGCGGCGAGCAGCGTGATGCCGAGCATGCCGGCGGCCAGCGTCATGGTGTTGAGATTCACCGCAAAGCCCCACGCCAATAAGCCGCACAGCGTCAGCGCCAGCAGCATGAAATAAATGCGTTGTATTTCACGCAGCCAATCACCGTGTTTGCGGTTATCAATTGCGGTGGCAAGGATTTCGACGCCAGGATAAAGCTGGCCCATCGACGTTGGGCGTAGGTCTTGCAAACCAGGGGCAGCGGTACCAATCAGTACAATTTTGTTGGTAAATTCATTGCTGGGGCGGTTTGATTGTTCGCTATTGGCTGCGAGGTAAATATCGGAAAATGGAATATGCTGTCTGCCAGTTTGCCAGTTCAGGCGAGTTCGCTCAGCATCATGTACTGGCCAGTTAAAATCGCGGGCGAGTCTTTCTGGTAACGATGGAATGAGCCAACCATCGACATTCGCATTGGCCAGATAGTAGCGGCCGATACCATCGCTATCGGCATTAAAATTAATCAGCCCACCTTGCCATTTATCTTGTTGAATCACATTAGGGAGGAGGAGTGTTGCTCTAGCCTCTTTATTGGCTGATGCATTTGGCAATATACCTAGTGATTTAGGTAACTCGCCGAGTTTCTTGCCATCCCCATCGGGTAATTTTTGGTAGGGGAAATAGACATTTTTTAGGTCGGCAATTGATTCTTGTAGGATTTGATCGTGTTCAGGTCGAAAGGTATCGGGCTCATTAAATAAGATATCAAACACAATCGCTTGTGGATTTTGTGCGGCGATGTATTGCACCATCTCGCCGTGAATCGAGCGTGGCCAAGGCCAGCTGCCGCTCTCGGCTTTCTCGTTCATCTCTTCTAAGCTTTTTTGGTCAATATCAATGATGACGATGTCTTTGCTGGCCGGGCGAGATTGCGCGAGTTGGCGTTGCAAGACATCGCCAAAACGTTGATCGACAATGGCCCCATAGTGTAGCCAGCCAAAATCAAGCACGATCAAGGCCGCGATGACAAGGAATAAGGTGGAATACGATAATTTTCGAAGCATAAGCCGACCGCGCACAGTGAGGTTTCTTTATAGCGCGAAGATCCAAATGAAAAAAGAGGTAAAGCTTAGCTTTACCTCTTTTTTGTTGCAGTGAAGCAATTTCAAGGATTAAAAAGCAGGAACAACTGCACCTTTGTATTTTTCTAAGATGAATTTCTTAGTTTCTGGGCTTTGCAAAGCAGCACTCAGTTTTTTCATCGCAGCGCTGTCTTTGTTGTCAGGGCGCGCAACCAAGATGTTCACGTACGGTGAATCATTGCCTTCGATAATGAGTGCATCTTTAGTTGGGTTTAATTTGGCTTCAAGTGCGTAATTCGTGTTGATCAACGCAACATCAACTTGACCTAAGATACGTGGCAAAGTAGCCGCTTCGAGTTCGCGGATTTTGAGTTTTTTCGGGTTTTCTGCGATGTCTTTGCTGGTTGCTAAGATATTTTTGTTGTCTTTCAGTTTGACCACACCGGCTTTGTCGAGCAAGAGCAAGGCACGGCCGCCGTTCGTTGCATCATTTGGGATCGCAATCGTTGCGCCATCTTTTAGGTCAGCTAATTTTTTGACTTTGGTTGAGTACGCGCCAAAGGGCTCGATATGCACGCCAGCCACACTCACTAAATTCGTGCCTTTGCCTTTATTGAACTCACCAAGGTAAGGCTGGTGTTGGAAGAAATTACCGTCGAGTTTTTTCTCCGCGACTTGTACATTAGGTTGAACGTAATCAGTAAACACTTTGATCTGTAAATCCACGCCTTGTTTAGTCAGCGTCGGTTTCACAAACTCTAAAATCTCTGCGTGCGGTACAGCGGTAGCACCGATGGTCAGTTTTTCTGCAGCGTGGGCAGAGAAAGCCAATGCAGCGAGGGCGATAGCAGTGAGTGTTTTTTTCATCATGGCGTCCTTGTGGGATGAATTGAATAGTTCAGGTTGGATTGTCCTGATTTTTACAGCGCAGCGGGATCAGGGTTTTCCGCCGCTGCGCATCTGGGAATGTATATTACGGTTATTTAGCTGGTTTTTTATAGTCCAAATAGTGCTTAGTGGTGTGTGTAAAAGTTTTATGGCAAGGCGTCGAAGCCGTAGACAGTACATCGAGTACGACAAGGCGAGACAACGATGCTAGAAAACTTTTGCTTTTCTGTTTACTTGCGTTTATTTGCGGCTGAAATGAATGACTAAGCGATCACCGACCATTTGTAATGCCTGCACCAAAACTAACAATAACACCACGGTGACAATCATCACGTCAGTTTGAAAACGCTGATAACCAAAGCGAATCGCCAAATCGCCCAAGCCGCCGCCGCCAATGACGCCAGACATTGCAGCATACGAAACCAAGGTAATTGCGGTGACGGTAATCGCTGCCATCATTCCCGGCATTGCTTCAGGAAGCAGTGCTTTGAAAACGATTTGGCGAGTACTGGCGCCCATCGCTTGCGTGGCTTCAATAATGCCGCGATCGACTTCGCGTAAGGCGGTTTCAACCAAGCGAGCAAAAAATGGCGTTGCGCCAACGACTAGCGGTGGAATCGCTCCGGCTACGCCGAGTGATGTGCCAGTGAGCAAAACGGTGAATGGAATCATGATAATCAGCAAAATCACGAACGGCACCGAGCGCAGAATATTAACGATAAACGACAAAATACCGTAAACGTAGGGCTGTTCCAGCAATTGCCGTTTGCTGGTTAAAAACAGCAAAATGCCCAAAGGCAAACCGAGCAGTAGCGTAAAGAGCAGCGATCCACCGAGCATTGTCAGTGTATCCAGCGTAGCAAGGCCAATTTCGGCCCAATCAATATTGCTAAAAAGTTCGTTTAGCATGCGCGTAACTCCTCAAAATCAATCCCTTCCGCAGTAAATCGCGCTAAAGACGCGGCAATACTGGCGTCATCTCCGGTGAATGCCAAAGTAAGCTGGCCGCAGGCCGTGCCTTTGATCCGTTCAATTCGTCCTGCCAGAATCGAAAAATCAATACCAAAGTCGCGCGCCATATCGCCAAGCAGCGATTTGTAGGTCGATTCGCCAATGAAGGTGAGTCGGACGATTTTTCCCGGCACATGGGCAAAGTCTTCAAACTGGCGATTTTCATCGATGTGCTCGCTTTCAAATACAAAGCGCCTCGAAGTCGGATGTTTAGGATGCAAAAAGACTTGCGTTACCGCGCCCATCTCGACAATTTCTCCGCCATCAATAACGGCAACGCGGTCACAGACGGTGCGAATGACGTCCATTTCATGTGTAATTAGCACGATGGTGAGATTGAGTTTTTGATTGATTTCGAGCAGTAGTTGCAATACCGATTGTGTCGTTTGCGGGTCGAGCGCGCTGGTGGCTTCATCGCAGAGTAGTAATTTGGGATTATTTGCCAGCGCACGGGCAATGCCGACCCTTTGTTTTTGACCACCAGAGAGTTGCGCTGGATATTTATCGGCATGATCGGATAGGCCGACGAGTTCAAGTAGATCGGCCACGCGGTTTTTGATGGCGGCTTTATCGAGTACACCCGCGACTTGCAATGGAAAAGCGACATTGTTGGCTACGGTTTTGGCGGAAAGCAAATTAAAGTGCTGAAAAATCATGCCAATTTTTTGTCGTTCCAGGCGCAAATCACTGCTTGAAAGCGTGGTGATGTCGGTGCCATCAACGAAAACCGAGCCACCTGTTGGGCGTTCTAGTAAATTGATTAAGCGAATTAAGGTTGACTTGCCTGCGCCAGAATGGCCGATGACACCGAAGATTTCACCTGCATTGATGGTGAGGTCAATCCGCTTGAGTGCAGGGATTTCTCGGCCATCGACGCGATAAGATTTACTTAAATTTTTGAGTTGAATCATGTGCAGACCTAATGGCCGAATGAAGAGCGAATACCTACAGTATTCAATAGGCATATTCAATGCGGCAAGGTAAATATGTGGACTTGTGTAGGCGCGACAAACTACACATGATTGTGTAGTCTGACAAGTTGCTAGATTTGCTAACCCAATCAATGCGATGTATCAACCGTGCTTGCGTGGATTTTCTGATTTGATTGGGAGAATTACCGGCAAGTGTTTAATTTTGCTCGTGATGGTAGATGATTTTTGCGCCTTTATCCGCAGCAGGAGCTTGATTGGAAAATTGATTTGAGTTGTCCTGTCCGCAGGACAATGCCCTCTTGGAGGTGGAATGTCTAATCGCACGATTAATTTTTTACGCATCACGATGATTATCTTAATGGTGCTCTCTGTTGGCTTATTGTTGTGGCAGCATTTTGGCATGACTCGTATTTTGCGAATCGACCCTCAAACGCCATACCAAGTTAAGTCGATTGATGATCGTACGCAGGGCGGCGCGAGCATTGGGACGTTTGCCAAAAATAAAGAAGCTTTGCAATTGCAGTGTGATTTGAAGAAAAATCAATACCAATGGCCATTTTGCGAAATGAGTATTGAGTTTTCAAACACAGGGGAAGGCATCGATCTGTCTGAATTTGATCGGATTGTATTTGATATGGATTTGAGAGGGCCTGAGTTTAAGAAGGTTCGTGTTTATCTGCGCAATTTTGAGTCGGATATTTCAAAATTGGATGATCCGCTTTCGCCAAAAGTGAATGAATTAGAGTTTGCGCCCCCTGCTGGCGAGACGTTTAGCGTGCCATTAAAGTATTTTCGTGTTGCATCGTGGTGGATAGACGAAAAAAACATCCCCATTTTTAGTACCGATATGCGCTTAGACAATGTCACGCAGATTGAAATTGCCACGCCGGGTAAAGTACAAACTGGCTTGCATCAGATTGAATTGAAGTCGCTAGAGTTTCATGGCAAATGGCTGAGTTTGACTCAGGTCTTGATGATGATTGTTATGGCTTGGCTGGTGTTTTGTTTTGTCTGGCTGCTGATGGAATTGCTGGCTTACCGCGAGCGGGACCAAGTGAAGCGGGCAAGAATGCATGAATTGGAAACGATCAATCGTGTGCTTGAAATTCAAGCTGAGGTATTAAGCAACAAGATTCAGTTAGACCCACTCACTGGCGCGCTCAATCGTGAAGGATTACGCGATTTTCTGCTGCAGCAGTGGCAAGGGGAAATGCCGACGAGTGCGGGAATGAGTGTGTTGTTCGCCGATTTAGATTATTTCAAACGCATCAATGATAATTATGGCCATGCGGTGGGCGATGATGTGTTGCGGCAATTTGCGCAGTTAGTGCAAAGTGAAATTCGACAGAGCGATGGCTTGGTTCGTTGGGGCGGGGAAGAGTTTTTGATTGTTTGTCCAAATACACAATTGGATCAAGCAGTCAGGTTGGCTGAAAAGTTACGCGCCAGTGTTGCCAATGCTCAGTGGCCTAGTTCAATCATGCTGACCTGCTCTTGCGGTGTAGCGACCCGCGCACAAGGCGAGGAGTTTAGTTCATTAATTGAGCGGGCAGATGCTGCATTGTATAAAGCGAAAGATAATGGCCGTAATCGAGTTGAGTTAGGTTAAAGGTTTGTGAATTAAATAGGGGTATATTAATCTAGCCATTTTATGATAATGACTGGATTGATATACCCCTATTGTTGTTGGCTTATAGGCCCGCTTCTACCAGCATTTCTCGCGTGAGTAAGAAGACAAATCCATCGCCAGACTCTGTAGTGAGCCAAACAAATGGCAACATTGGATATTGCGCTTCAAGCTCATCTCGATTGTGACCAATTTCAACCACTAATACGCCACGTGGATTCAAGTGTTTGGTCGCCTCAGCCAAAATACGGCGCGTGATATCGAGCCCATCTTCACCGCTACCCAAAGCCATTTCTGGTTCGTGCAGATACTCTGGCGGTAATTCTTCAACGCTGTGCGCATCAACATACGGTGGATTGGAAATAATCAGATCGTAGGTTTCGTCGCTAATCGCTTCAAATAAATCCGAATCCATTAAATCAATGCGATCACCCAAGCTGTAATCGATAATGTTCAGCTCGGCAACGTCGAGTGCATCGGGCGACAAATCAATCGCATCAATCGCCGCATCAGGGAAGGCGTGCGCCATCAAAATGGCTAAGCAGCCCGAGCCGGTACACATATCGAGTGCACGAGTCACGAGTTCTGGATGTTCAACATATGGCTCTAAGCCATCGTTAAACAAAATTTCTGCAATAAACGAGCGCGGCACAATCACGCGTTCATCGACATAAAATTTAAATTCACCCAAATAAGCTTCTTTGGTTAAGTAAGCCGCAGGTTTACGCGTGACCACGCGCTCTTGAATGATGTCGAGTACTTGGGCGATTTCTTCCGGCAATAAATGCGCGTCAAAAACAGGCTCAAGGCGGTCAATCGGTAATTTAAGCGTCGCTAAAATCAAATAAGCGGCTTCATCCCACGCTTCTGTGGTGCCGTGACCATAAAATAATTCAGCGGTATTAAAACGGCTGACTGCAAAGCGGTGCAGATCACGCACTGTGCGCAGATGTTCACGGGCGATATCGTACATACGGTGGCTCCAGAGAGTGGCTGAGTGAGAATCGCTAGTTTACTGCGAAAGGATGCATTTGCACTGATCTGGGTCGAAATTTGTTTTAAATGCGGTTGACGTCTACGGCGGTGTGCTTGAGTTAGGCGCTCTGAACTTGGGCGGGCATCATGGGCTTAAATGCTTGGTTTTAATCTGAATTTTATGGCCTGCGCCGCCGCTTATGACCAGTCTTGGGTAGGCATAAAGCGCCATTTGGTGTAAAGTGCTGCCTTTAGTTTTTCAGCAGTATTGGAGCGTAATGGGTATCACATTTGCATCACTAGGCTTGGCGCCTGAAGTTTTGAAGGCGGTTGTTGAGCAAGGCTATGAAACCCCGACCGCAATCCAGGCTGAGGCGATTCCTGTTATTTTGGAAGGTAAAGACGTCTTGGGCGCTGCTCAAACGGGAACGGGCAAAACGGCCGCGTTCACTTTGCCGATTTTGACGCGCATTATTCGCCACGCGAACCACAGCGCTTCACCAGCGCGTCATCCGATTCGTGCTTTGATTCTGACGCCAACGCGCGAATTAGCCGATCAGGTTTACGCCAATGTAGCGACGTACAGCAAGGGCTCGGGATTACGCAGCCATGTGGTCTACGGTGGCGTTGATATCAAAGCACAAATCCCTGCGCTCCGTGAAGGCATCGAAGTGCTGGTGGCCACGCCGGGCCGTTTGCTCGATCACATTCAGCAAAAATCAATTAATTTATCGCAAGTTGAAATTTTGGTCCTTGATGAAGCCGATCGTATGCTCGATATGGGTTTCATTCTGGATATTCAAAATATTTTTAATTTGTGTACTAATCGCAAACAAACGCTATTGTTCTCGGCGACCTTTGCGCCAGAAATCCTGAAGTTATCTAAGCAGTTTATGCATGAGCCGGTGAAAATCGAAGTCGCTCGCAAAAACTCAGCCAATGAATCAGTAAAGCAAGAATTGCATCCGGTTGAAACGGCCCGTAAACGTGCTTTGTTGGCGCATTTGATTCGTGTGCATCAAATGACGCAAGTGATCGTTTTCTGCCGGACCAAGATTGGTACTGACCAAGTGGCGCGCGATCTAAAACGCGCTGGCTTTAGTTGCGAAGCGATTCACGGAGATCGCGATCAACGTTCACGCACTGAAGCGCTTACCAAATTTAAAGCGGGTGAAATTCAGGTGCTGGTCGCAACTGATGTTGCCGCGCGTGGTTTGGATGTTACAGATTTACCCTTTGTAGTGAATTACGAATTGCCAACCACGCCAGAAGATTACGTGCATCGTATTGGCCGTACTGGCCGTGCAGGTGCTACGGGGGTGGCGATTTCACTCGTTGCGCCCGAAGAAGGTAAATCATACGAAGGCATCAAAAAGCTATTGAATCGTGAGATGCCTTTGATTCCAGTGCACGGTTTCTCGCCGGGAACGATTCAAGTGATTGATGAGCGCGAGCGCCCACCGCGTGCCGAACGCCGTCACCACACAGATCCAACGACTGACAAAGGCGTGAAAGAGTACAAGCAGCTAGAGCGTATGCCATCCCGTGCGCAACGTGAAGCGAGTGAGGTGCCCGCATTCCCAAGCAATCTACCCAAGTTGCCAAAACGCCCACCGCAAATCGCTGCGCTGTTTCAGCCGCCGCAACGCAATAAATCTTGATAATGTAAAAATGGACTCGTTCAGAGTCCATTTTTTTGTCTGTCGTTAGTGTGCTGCTTAAGCAGCAATCAAGCGTACGGCCAATGCTTGCTTTTTCGCCGCAATTTCGATAAGTCGATCAATATTGGGGTGTTTGCCTGGGAATGCTTCCGCATCTTGTGTGTGTTCTGCGTAAATGCGCAAACCTTTTTGAGCTGCTAAAGCATCAATCGCGCCAAACTCTTGAAACAGTGCGTGGTAAACGCGAACGCTACCCGCTTGGCCGGGTTTATTCTCTATTCGCGCAATGACAGTTTCTCCGTCTAGTAACTCAAGTGCTGCCAAGTGAGCAATCGTAGGGAGTGTGGCGAGTTGTTCGTTGAAAATCATTTTTTCCTCTAGCTGTGTCAACTGGATTGAAGTGTGCGACGTTATATCACATAGCTCAAGCTGCATGGTGCAGTTTGCAAATTCGGAGAATCAAAATGCGTACCTCAATCCAAGCTCTCTTGCTCGCCGCCGCTGTTGTTTCGACTTCAATGGCCTATGCCGCTAGCCCAGCTTGTCCTGTGGCTGAAATGACACCGAAAGGCGATGTGAGCAAAGCTGAGTTCCAAAAAATGTCAGAGGCAAAATTCGACCTTATGGATACCAATAAAGATGGCGTGCTGACAGTAGAAGAGCGCCGTGCTGCACGAGAACACATGCGTGCTAATTGCGGAAGGAAAGGTAAAGGCCACCACGCATCAGCACCGATGATGAAATAAAGGTCAATACTAGGGCGCTATGCAGAGCCCGAGACTATGGCGGCATCACCCCAAATTAAAGCCAAAGGCATAGCCCCAGCAACGATACGATTGTCGAGTACTTTCAAAATTCCGTATTCGGCAATCGCGCTATTGCGAACGGGGGGCTGCGGATGAAGCAGATCGCTCTGATTAAATAGGGCGAGTACTTGGGGGAATTTGCTGTTTTTATCCTGCCGTATCACCACACCTGTTTCGCCATTATTGAGTTGCACCACCGAGCCAGGTGGGTAGCTGCCGATGGTTTGGGTAAATAAATTGAGTAATTTATCATCCAGGCTGCCGCCATCACTTTGTAACGAATTTTGCAGTGCCATATCGGCCGACTGGCTGCTGCGATAGGTTGTATTCGAGAGTAGTGCGCAATAACGGTCGGCAATCCCAATTAGGCGTGCACCAAATAAAATCTCATCACCAGCGAGTTTGAGCGGATAGCCGCTCCCATCGGGGGCTTCATGGTGCTGCGCCACGCATTCAAGCCACACCGCATCGGCCACACCTGCGCTGCGCAGTAATTCACGCCCGATGCTAGGGTGTTGCCGAATGTGGGTTTTTTGCTCTTCAGTCAGCGGGGTGCTTTGTTGGGCCAAGGTATTTTGCAGATCATACATGCCGATATTCATCGTCAGTGCGGCTGCGACAAAGTGCCAGCGTTCCCCTTGGCTTTGTCCTAAGTTTTCCAAGACCAAATTCACAATGACCGCCACATTGACGGCGTGGCGAATAGCGTAGGGTGCACGATGATCAAGCTGAATCATCGCTAGTGCGACATCGGGGCTTTTTTCACAACTGGCGTAAATGTGGGCGACGATTTCAGCGACTTGCGTGACTACACTGTGTTCACTGGGTTCAAGCGCTAAGAGTGGCATGAGTTGCTGCCGCGCATAAAGAGTATGTTGCGCGGCAGAGCATTGAGGGTAAGACATGCGTTGGGCCGAAGAAAGGGCAAAGAAGCTAGTTTAGCGTATTCTAATCTTTGCTGACATGTGGTTATGCACTACATTTTATGCTGTTCGGATAAGCGGTTGATCGGCATCAAATGTCCATCGCTATGGGATGGTGAGGCCGATCAATGTGAATTACTCTGCTTCATCCATCCAGAGCAGTTGGATTGCTTCCAGAATTTTTTCGCCGCAATGTTTTGGATCATCATCAAAACCATCGAGCTCCATGACCCAATCACGCAAATCAGTAAAGCGAATGGTTTTTGGATCAACATCAGGGAATTTTTCTGCCAATTCAATGGCGATGTCACGGCTGTCAGTCCATTTCATGATTGCACTCCATTGGGTATTGTTGTCTAGCCATTAATAATAAATATCTTTATGCGTATACATCATATATTGAGCGTTGTTCGCCTTAAGCTTAATGATGTTCGCGAGCGTGGTTGATCGTGTATTTTGGCAACTCAACAACTAAATCAACACCTGCCACTTCGGCTTGGCACGATAGACGTGAGCAAGCTTCTAAGCCCCAAGCTTTATCGAGTTGGTCTTCTTCGAGCTCGTCAGCTTCATTCAAACTAGCTAAGCCTTCGCGCACCAAAACGTGGCAAGTGGTACAGGCACATGACTTTTCGCAAGCGTGTTCGATTTCAATGTCATTGGCGAGCAGCGCATCGCAAATGGTCGTGCCCGGCTCAACATCAAGGACTGCGCCTTCTGGGCACAGTGATGGGTGGGGAAGAACAACGATCTGTGTCATGCAAATAATCCTTAAATCTCAGTAATTTTGTGGCCTGCCAAACCGCGTTTAACAGCTGCATTCATTCGGCGGCTGGCAAATTCATCGGTGGTGGCATTGAGTAATTCGGTGGCGGCGATAATCGCATTGGCGTCGCCTGCGGCTGCAGCCATTTGCAAATCTGCAATCGCCGCTTCAATCGGCGCGCGCTCGGCATCGTTAAGCAGCTGCCCATCAGTATCGAGCGCCACCAATACGGCGGTGACAATGCTCTCGGCTTCCACACGCGCTTCGGCGAGTTTACGTGCTTGCACATCGACGTGTGCGTGCGTCATCGACTCGGTCAGCATGCGGCTGATTTCATCGTCGCTCAGACCGTACGATGGTTTCACCGCGATGCTGGCTTCAATGCCGGTTGATTGTTCGCGTGCTGAAACGGATAGCAGGCCATCGGCATCGACTTGGAAGGTCACACGAATTCGCGCCGCACCCGCTACCATCGGCGGAATACCGCGCAATTCAAAACGCGCCAAACTACGGCAATCGGTCACCAACTCGCGCTCACCTTGCAACACATGAATCGCCATCGCCGTTTGGCCATCTTTAAACGTGGTGAATTCTTGCGCGCGTGCGGTAGGGATGGTGCTATTGCGTGGAATGACTTTTTCGACCAAGCCGCCCATGGTTTCCAGACCCAGTGAGAGCGGGATCACGTCCAGCAGCAACCAATCGTCGTCGCCCTTATTGCCGGCCAGCACATCTGCTTGAATCGCCGCGCCGATGGCAACAACTTTATCAGGATCGAGATTAGTCAGTGGTGCTTGACCAAATAATTCGCTCACTGCCTTGCGTACATGCGGCATGCGTGTTGCGCCGCCAACCAGCACCACGCCTTTGATGTCGGTGATATTGAGTTTGGCGTCACGCAAGGCTTTTTTGACTGGCAGTAGCGTTTTGCTGATTTGGTGCGCGGTCATTTTATGAAATAGCTCAGCGCTCAGTTCCAAATCAACGATGCTGCCATCGCTGAGCACCGCGGTAATGCGCGTTGTCAGATGATCTGTCAGTGCTTCTTTGGCTTCGCGAGCGCGCGTGAGTAGCAGACGGGTATCGTGTGGATTGGGGCCGTGAATGCCAGCTTGCTCTAAAATCCAGCAGTAAATACGGTGGTCAAAATCGTCGCCACCGAGTTGAGAGTCGCCTGAGGTCGCGCGCACTTCAAACACGCCACGCGTCAGTTCAAGCACCGACACATCAAACGTACCGCCACCCAAATCGTAGATGACATACGTGCCCTCCGAACTATTGTCTAAACCATAAGCAATCGCTGCGGCAGTCGGTTCATTCAGTAGACGTAAAACATTGATGCCCGCTAGCGTCGCAGCATCTTTAGTTGCTTGGCGCTGCGCATCGTCGAAATAAGCGGGAACGGTTATCACTGCGCCGACGAGTTCACCACCGAGGCTTTCTTCTGCTCGGGCTTTGAGGTTTTTGAGGATTTCGCTTGATACTTCGACTGGGCTTTTAATCCCCGCGCGCGTGACGATTTTGAGCATGCCCGGCTCGTCAACAAAGCGATACGGCGTAGCGAGGTCTGCGATGTCATTGATGCCACGCCCCATAAAGCGCTTGACCGAAACCAGTGTGTTAGATGGGTCTTCGTTCTGTTTTTGCTGCGCAGCATGGCCAACCAGTAGGCTGTCGTCCTTACCGTAATGTACGACCGAAGGTAACAGCGTACGGCCATCATGGTCGGGCAAGCACACCGCGCTACCGCTTTTTACACTGGCCACCAAGGAATTGGTCGTGCCCAAGTCAATGCCCACCGCCAAGCGATGTTGGTGTGGTGCAGCAGAGAGGCCGGGTTCGGAGATTTGCAACAAAGCCATTGGCTTAAATCCTAAAAATCTAATAGATTAAAATGCTTTAAGGTATATGCCTGAAGCAATTAATTTAAAATGGCTTTAGGTATATACCCTTGGTTCTTTGCGATTTTATCCACGGGTGTCAAGTTGGTTTGAGTAAATTAGCACATCTGCTATTTGCTCAAAGTATTAATACATAATCGCTTCAATCGCATCGCCAATCTCTTGGTCGAGCTTTTCCATAAAACGTAATTTTCTCACGCTCATTGCCGCGTGGATATAGTCTTGTTGCGTATCGATTTGCGTTGCGAGTTTGCTCTCAAGGGCTTGCATTTCGGCACGCATTTCGCTGGCTAGATTTTCGAGTGCGTCTAAATTTTGACTGGCTTTGGCATCCGCAATCCCTTCACGCCATTCCATTTGTGCCATCAAAAAGTCCATCGGCATCGCCGTATTGGTTTCTTCTTGTGTGTCCACATCTGCCAGTTTGAGCAAATAACGCGCCCGAGCGAGGCCGGATTTCAAGGTCTGGTACGCTTCATTAATATGGGTGGTAGCTTGCAAGCTCATGCGACGATCGGAATCCGATGCAGTCGCAAAGCGATCCGGATGATATTGCGCTACGGCATCGCGGTAGCGGGTATCGAGCAGTTTGGCATCGATGGCAAAAGCCATTGGCAAGTCAAACAGGGCGAAATGGGATTGACTGAAATTGATCATGGCTTTGTGCGGGGAGGGTGGGCGGAGTCAAAAAGCAGTGAGGCGCTGAAGGTGCGCCTCATTATTGCTAGCTTAAACGCCGAAGCTTTCGCCGCAGCCGCATTCGTTTTTCACATTGGGATTATTAAACTTAAACCCTTCGTTGAGACCTTCTTTGGTGTAATCCAGCTCAGTGCCATCCAGATACGCCAGTGATTTTGCATCGGTAAATATTTTGGCGCCAAAGCTTTCAAATACCAAATCAGTATCGCTTTCAACGTCAACAAATTCGAGCTTGTACGCCATGCCTGAGCAGCCTGAGGTTTTCACTGCCAAGCGAATGCCAAGGCCTTTGCCGCGCTTTTTGATGAAATTGGCAACGTGATTTGCTGCCGCTTCGCTGAGTGTCAATGACATAAAAACTCCATGTAGGTATTAAACGCTAGCCAATATTCAATAAGGACTAGAGGGCGATACCCTGATATTAATTGCCGTGTTTTTGCTTGTAGTCTTCAACTGCTGCTTTGATGGCGTCTTCAGCCAAAATCGAGCAATGAATTTTAACCGGTGGCAAAGCCAGTTCTTCAGCGATGTGCGTGTTTTTGATCGCCAATGCTTGATCTAGCGTTTTGCCTTTTACCCATTCAGTGACGAGTGACGACGAAGCAATCGCTGAGCCGCAGCCGTAGGTTTTGAATTTTGCATCTTCAATCAGGCCATCGGCGCCGACTTTAATCTGCAACTTCATCACGTCACCACAGGCAGGTGCGCCGACCATGCCGGTACCCACGGTGTCGTCACCTTTTTCAAACGCACCCACGTTACGTGGATTTTCATAGTGGTCGAGTACTTGTTCGCTATATGCCATTTTACGTGCCTCTTTGCTAAATCAAAAATTCCCCAGCTGCGTTACTTAGGCTTGCCGTACTCAATGTACTGTCTGCGCCTAAAGTGCCTTGCTGGAAAATTTTTGAATATTTAAATTATTTCCAGAATCAAACCACCTTTTTCGGGTGGGTCGGTTGTTATGTCTGCTCAATTTATCCGTGCAAATTGGCGTGGATCGTTGTGCCAGACAAGGCGCGATGTTGCGCCGTTTACTTCTGTAAACAAGCGGCAGCGCAACGCAGTATGGCGCTACGAGCCGCAGTAATTTTTAGTGGGCAGCCCATTCGATGGTCGAAATATCGATGCCTTCTTTATACATATCCCACAATGGCGACAACGCACGCAGCTTGTCGATCTTGCCTTTGATCAATTCAATCGCAAAGTCGATTTCGGCTTCGGTCGTGAAGCGACCAATGGTGAAACGAATCGAGCTGTGCGCCAATTCATCTGAACGGCCTAAAGCGCGCAATACGTACGATGGCTCGAGTGATGCAGATGTACATGCTGAGCCTGATGAAACCGCCAAGTCTTTCAGCGCCATAATCAGCGATTCGCCTTCAACATAATTGAAACTCACGTTCAAGTTATGCGGAACACGTTGGTCCATATCGCCATTCAAATGAGTTTCTTCGATACCATTTAAACCAGCCCACAGACGATCACGCAGTGCGCCGATGCGTTTGTTTTCTTCAATCATATCTTCACGGGCAATGCGGAACGCTTCACCCATGCCGACGATTTGGTGCGTTGCCAGGGTGCCAGAACGGAAACCGCGCTCATGACCGCCACCGTGCATTTGCGCTTCAAGGCGAATGCGGGGTTTACGGCGAACATACAAAGCACCCATGCCTTTCGGGCCGTAGGTTTTGTGTGCAGAGAAGCTCATCAAATCGACTTTCAAAGTCGACAAGTCAATTTCAACTTTGCCTGTTGCTTGCGCACTATCGACGTGGAAAACGATACCGCGCTCGCGGCAGATTTCACCGATGGTGGCGATGTCTTGGATCACGCCGATTTCGTTATTAACGAACATCACTGAAATCAAAATTGTATCGGTACGAATCGCGGCTTTTAATACTTCAAGGTCGAGCAAGCCGTTTTCTTTTACACCCAAATACGTCGCATCAAAGCCTTCGCGCTCGAGTTCACGTACCGTGTCGAGTGTGGCTTTGTGCTCGGTTTTTACCGTGATAATGTGTTTACCCTTGGTTTGGTAAAAGTGCGCTGCACCTTTCAAAGCCAAGTTAATGGATTCAGTTGCGCCTGAAGTCCAAACAATTTCTTTTGGATCGCAATTCACCAGTTTGGCCACTTCCTCACGGGCTTCTTCAACTGCAGCTTCAGATTCCCAACCATATGGATGTGAGCGGCTTGCAGGATTGCCAAACATTTCGGTGAGGTAAGGAATCATCTTGGCGGCAACGCGCGGATCCACTGGCGTCGTGGCCGAGTAATCAAGATAGATTGGATGTTTTGGATTCATTCGTCTTGCTCCAATATCAAATTCGTGGGGTAGAGCCCCGTGTAATCTATTTAGTGAGTGGAGATGTGGCTAGTACGTTTGTCCTGCAGAATGCCAGGTTTGTCTGCGCAGCGTTTGAGCTTCTTTTGCTGTTTTTCAATGAGCTCACCCAAGGTAATGTTGGACAAATAGTCGTGAATCGTCGTACTGAGATCGCTCCATAAGTCGTGCGTCATGCAGCGGCCTTCGTCGCGGCAATTTTCTTTGCCGCCGCATTGCGTGGCATCGATGGGCTCGTCGACGGCCTTGATAATTTCGGCCACATTGATTTCATTTGCGGGCCGCGCTAGACAGTATCCGCCACCAGGACCGCGTACGCTTTCAACGAGTTCGCTGCGACGAAGCTTGCCAAATAGCTGTTCTAAATACGACAAAGAAATATGCTGCCGCTCGCTAATCCCCGCCAAAGTAACGGGACCACCGGTTTGCCGTAATGCCACATCGAGCATCGCAGTGACGGCGAAGCGGCCTTTGGTGGTCAAGCGCATGGGCGATTTCCTTGCTGGTTTATCTATGCCTTGATGGTATCAAAGCCCGACTAATTTAGTCAAGTATAATCCCGATTAATTTAGTCGGGTATTGAGCCTTTTCGTCGCTGCATTAATCAACGATTTGGTTTAGGTAAGTTGGATCAAATTTATCCGCTGTGGCACGCTCTTCGGCGCAATCGACACCCAGAGCTTCTAGTCGAGCCAATACCATTTCGAGGCGTTTATCGGTGGTCACCGAGTGATCAAGCAGGCCGTGAATGGCTTTGACCATCGGGTCGTTCATGTCGGCACCGACGCCGTAAGCTGAAAAACCGAGTTGTTCGGCTTTTTCTTCACGGGCTTGTTCGACTTGAGCGGCTAAAACCCGCGCCGGAATACCGATTGCGGTGGCATTCGCGGGGATGTCTTTGACCACAACAGCGTTTGAGCCCACTTTTGAGCCGTCATTTAAAGTGATTGGGCCAAGGATTTTGGCGCCTGCGCCAATAATTACCCCTTTGCCTAGAGTAGGGTGGCGCTTACCGTGATTCCACGATGTCCCGCCCAGCGTGACGCCGTGATACAAGGTGCAATCGTCGCCGATTTCAGCTGTTTCACCTATGACAATCCCCATGCCATGATCAATAAATACGCGGCGGCCAATCGTGGCACCCGGATGTATCTCGATACCCGTCAGGAAACGCGTGGCGTGCGACACCATACGTGCAAGTAATTTCCAGTCGTGTAGCCAAAGTCCATGCGCAACGATGTGTAAAGTCAGCGCATGAAATCCGGGATAGCACGTGACGACTTCCAGCGTCGAGCGGGCTGCAGGATCGCGGTCGAAAACCACGCGGATATTTTCACGCAAACGGTCTAGCATGTCTGTGGATTCAATAAAGCCAGAAAGGCTGACTATTTTACTCGGTTTTTACGGCAAAAGGGAGGCGGGTTTCCCGACTGTTTTCATTGAACGTGTACACTTGCTGCAAAAGCGCGGTGCTTGGCCTGTGCAATTTCTAATTAATTTCTATTCAATATCATCATGTAAAGGACTTTAGATGCGTCTCGATAAACAACCTTCCAATCGTTGGGTGCAAAGCTTGAATCGTCGTCAGCGAAAAAAGCTTTATTTGGCTGAGTTTCAAGAATGGCTGGCCGTGGTCAAAGTCGGTTTTGCTTCGCCACTGTCTGAGGCTGATTTTGCGTTGTGGGCAGATGATTTGCACCAGTGGTTGGCTGAGCGTGAATTATCGATGACCGGAGGCGCAGATGCCTCGCCAGTGAGCGAAGCGGAATTGATGATTGTGAGCGATTTTGATTCGGTGACACCAGAGTTGCTGGCCGAGATTCGCGCGGCCTTGGTAGCGCAGCCACAAGTGGCCAAGTGCGATGCTGAGTTGGATGATGCTTGGTATGGTTGGGGTTGATTTTGCCTGTTTGAGTCTTTAATTTGAGTGTCTTTCATTGACTCTTGATTTGTGTTTGTGGGTATATCTAGCTAGCAATTTAAAATAGATGCTTAGCTTGATATACCCATGAATTGCTCTTAATTTACATCCTGCCGAAGTAGCCGCCCCACGGTTTGAGTACGATTTGTTTTTTATCGACTGCGCCGCCCATCAAGCCATGCCCATCCATTGCGGTAACTTTGTCCCAGCCTTTGGGTAGTGCGATCGTTTGGGTTTGATCGCCTAAATTGAAGGCCACCAAAACGTGATCTTTGCCATTGCTGCGCTCAAATAACAAAATCGGCTCAGGCGTGGCTAAGAATTGAATCTCACCCGTGACTAAAACCGCGTTTCTGCGTCGCCATGCCAAAAAACGGCGACTAAAATTGAGTACTGATTCGCGTGGTTTCTCTTGCGTATCGACGGCGGCCAGTGCGTGCTCGGCGGGAATGGGAAGCCAAGGCTGGCCGGCCGTAAATCCAGCATGCGCTTCTCCGGCTTGCCATGGCATCGGCGTGCGGCAACCGTCGCGGCCTTTGAATTCGGGCCAGAAGGTGATTCCGTACGGGTCTTGCAGTAATTCAAATGGAATGTCGGCTTCGGTGAGGCCGAGTTCATCGCCTTGATACAGGCACACCGAGCCACGTAAGCTGGCTTGTAACGCCATCATCAATTTAGAAAACTGCGCGCCACCTTGCCCTTTTCCCCAGCGTGTCGTGACGCGCGGTACATCGTGATTGCCGATTGACCAGCAAGTCCAGCCCGGTTTTTCTAATGCCGCGAATTTACTTTCCATTGTTTCAACGATCTTGCGAATGTGCGACGCGCTGAAGGTTTCGGTGAGTAAGTCAAAGCTATAGGCTTGATGGAATTTATCACCGCCTTCAGTGTATTCGGCAATGCGGCTCGGCGAATCGTCGTCGCCAATTTCGCCGATGCTGGCTGCTTTGTATTTATTAAGTAATTTGCGAAGTTTTTGCAGGAATTTGATGTTTTCTGGCTGCGATTTGTCATACACATGCTGCTGCATGCCATAAGGATTGCTAGCGGCGACACTGGTGGTATCGGCGACAATGGCTGCGGGATTGCTGCGCAACTGCTGGTCGTGAAAATGGAAAATACAGGCGTCAAAACGGAAACCATCAACGCCGCGCTCAAGCCAAAATTCAATCTCACCCAAAATCGCTTTTTGCACTGCTTTGCAATGAAAATTGAGGTCGGGCTGGCTGGTCAAAAAATTGTGCATATAGTACTGGCAACGGCGACTATCCCATTGCCATGCGCTACCGCCAAACACCGAGAGCCAATTATTGGGTGGCGTGCCATCCGGTTGCGGGTCAGCCCAGACGTACCAGTCTGATTTCGGATTGTCCCTTGAGCTACGGCTCTCTTTAAACCATGCGTGTTGATCCGAGGTGTGCGATAGCACTTGGTCGATAATGATTTTGAGTTTGGCTTTGTGCGCGACTTTGAGTAGCTCATCAAAATCGTCTAGCGTGCCAAACAGGGGATCGACTTCGCGATAATCGCTGACGTCATAGCCAAAGTCCGCCATTGGTGATTTGAAGAAGGGCGAAATCCACAAGGCATCCACATTGAGCGATTGTAAGTAAGGCATCTGCTGGATAATGCCGCGCAAATCACCGACGCCATCGCCATTGCTATCCTTGAAGCTGCGCGGGTAGATTTGATAGATCACCGCGCCACGCCACCAGTCTGGATTTTTTTTAGCCATTATGTCGCTTTCCTTGCGAAAAAGTGTGTGGTTTTGCAGAGAAGATGTAATTTTATTACAGCAAAGCTTGCGCGTCTTCTAGGGCAAAGCATAAGATTCTTGTGCTGTACTGCATCCAGACTTTCCCTAGTGTATGGCGATTCGCATCAACCATTGCAGCAGAAAATAAACCGCAAAACGAGGTAAGAATGATTTCGATTGATTCCGCACAAGTCGCCGCCGTTTGTTTAGGCCAACATTCTGACCCGTTTTCATTTCTTGGTATGCACACAATAGACGGTGTGTTGCAAGTTCGCACTTGGTTGCCTGATGCCATTCAGTGTAGTTTGATTGAAGTAAAAACCGGCAAAAAACTGGCTGATTTTGAAAAAATTGACGAGCGTGGCTTTTTTACCGTGGTGGTGCCACGCCGTAAAAATCATTTTCACTATCGTTTACGCGTTGAATGGCACGGCGTCACAGTGGAAATCGAAGACGCTTACCGTTTTCCGCCGGTATTGGGCGAAATGGACTTATGGCTACTGGCCGAAGGCAATCAACTTCGCCCCTATGAGCGCCTAGGTACGCATTTTCGGACGATGGACGGCGTGGACGGCGTGGCGTTTGCGGTGTGGGCACCGAATGCGCAGCGTGTTTCGGTCGTTGGCGATTTTAATTACTGGGATGGCCGCCGCCACGTGATGCGTTTGCGCCGTGAATGCGGCGTTTGGGAAATTTTCTTGCCGAATGTCGTCGAAGGGCAGGGTTATAAGTACGAAATTATCGACCAGCATGGTGGCTTACAAATCAAAGCCGATCCATATGGATTTTCGGCGGAATTGCGCCCAGCAACAGCTTCACGCGTTGCTCGTCTTCCGGCTTGGGTTGAAGGCACGCAAACTCGCAAAGCCGCCAATGCACTAAATTCGCCGGTGTCGATTTACGAAGTTCATTTAGCCTCATGGCGTCGTCGCCCTGAGGAAGGTAACCGCTGGTTGTCTTACCGCGAGTTAGCTGATGAACTCGTTCAATACTGCGTTGAAATGGGTTTTACGCATATTGAATTATTGCCCATCAACGAGCATCCATTTGATGGTTCGTGGGGGTATCAGCCGCTAGGTCTTTATGCACCTACTTCGCGCTTTGGTACACCTGATGATTTCCGTTTCTTTGTTGAGGCAGCTCATGCGAACGGTTTAGGCGTTATTCTCGATTGGGTGCCGGGGCATTTTCCGAGCGACAAACACGGTTTGGCCGAATTTGATGGCTCACATTTGTATGAACACAGCGATCCGCGCGAAGGCTTCCATCAGGATTGGAACACGCTGATTTATAATTTTGGTCGCAATGAAGTTCGCAATTATTTGATCGGGAACGCGCTGTATTGGCTGGAACGCTACGGCATTGATGGCTTGCGTGTCGATGCCGTCGCTTCAATGTTGTACCGCGATTATTCGCGTAAAGATGGCGAGTGGATTCCGAATCAGTTTGGTGGTCGTGAAAACCTCGAAGCCATCGATTTTATGCGCCGGATGAATGAAGTGGTCGGCGTTGAGCGCCCCGAAGCGATCACGCTGGCTGAAGAATCAACGGCTTTTCCATCAGTGTCGCGCCCACCGGCGATGGGCGGTTTGGGTTTCCATTACAAATGGAATATGGGTTGGATGAACGACACGCTGTCGTACATGAAAGAAGACCCGATCAATCGCAAATATCATCACAATAAAATGACTTTCGGTTTGGTCTACGCCTTTACCGAGAATTTTGTGTTGCCGCTGTCGCACGATGAAGTGGTGCATGGTAAGGGCTCGCTACTCGACAAAATGCCGGGTGATGCATGGCAAAAGTTTGCTAATTTGCGCGCGTATTACGCGTTCATGTGGGCGCATCCGGGTAAGAAATTACTGTTTATGGGTTGCGAATTTGCGCAGGGCGCAGAGTGGAATCACGACACCAGTCTCGATTGGCACTTATTGCAAGGTGATAATCCTTGGCATCGCGGCGTGCAGCATTTGGTAAAAGATTTGAATACGGCGTATCGCGCCAATCCGGCTTTATATCAAATCGATTTTGATCATCGTGGTTTTGAGTGGATTAGCCATGACGATGGCGAAAATTCGATTTTTAGCTTTGTTCGTAAAGGGGAGGCTGAGGACGAATTTGTGATTGTGGTGAGCAATTTCACTCCCGTGCCGCGCCACGGTTATCGTTTGGGCGTGCCAAAAGCGGGCATGTACCAAGAAATTCTCAATAGTGATTCTGAATATTACGGCGGTAGCAATACCGGCAATATCGGTTTGCCGAGTGAGAGTATTGCCGCGAATGGTAGGTTGGATTCGGTTTGCATGACTATACCGCCATTGGCAACGGTTTATTTGCGTTGGAGTAAAGCCTAATGCTAGAACGCGGCACGCCTTATCCGTTGGGTGCGACATTTGATGGCGATGGCGTCAATTTCGCTTTGTTTAGCGAAAATGCCACTGCGGTTGAGTTGTGCTTGTTTGATGATGCAGGCTTGATCGAAACGTCGCGTTTGCCGATGCTCGAGTTCAGCCACGGGATTTGGCACGGTTATTTACCTGATGCCAAGCCGGGCTTGGTGTATGGTTATCGCGTTTCTGGACTGTATAGCCCGCATGCTGGACAGCGCTTTAATCCGAAAAAAGTATTGCTAGACCCCTATGCCAAGGCCGTGGTCGGGCAATTTGTGGATAGCCCTCTCTATCAAGGGTATCGCTCTGATAATCATGATTTATCTTGCCCAGAAGACAATACATCCGTTGCACTAAAGGGTAAGGTTGTCTCAGAACCCTATGATTGGGCTGATGATGAAGCGCCCAAAGTCCCTTGGTCTAAAACAATTATCTATGAGGCGCATGTTCGTGGATTGACCGCACTTCATCCCGAAATTCCTGTCGAGATTCGTGGCACGTATGCTGGCCTCGTGCATCCGGTGATGTTGGCGCATTACAAAAAGTTGGGTATCACAGCGATTGAATTATTGCCGGTGCACTTTCATCTGGATGAACCGCGTTTATTGCAGCTGGGCTTGCAAAACTATTGGGGCTATAACAGCATCAATTTTTTTGCGCCGGAAGCCAGTTATTGGTCACAACGTGCGGGTACAACGCCGTTGTCTGAGTTCCGCGACATGGTCAAAGCCTTGCACGGGGCTGGGCTAGAGGTCATTCTGGATGTGGTGTTTAACCATACCGCCGAGCAAGATCAAATTGGTCCGACGCTGTCATTTCGTGGCATTGATAATGCCAGCTATTACGTGCTCAATCCGGGTCAGCCAGCGTTGTATGAGAATTGGACGGGTTGCGGCAATGTACTGAATGTTTCGCACCCGCGCGTGCTGCAAATGGTGATGGATAGTTTGCGCTACTGGGTGAACGAGTGCCACGTGGATGGTTTCCGCTTTGATTTGGCACCGATAGCGGGGCGATTGGATGGTCGATTTACGCCGCAAGCACCATTTTTCGCCGCGATTGCGCAGGACCCACAATTATCACAAGTCAAAATGATCGCCGAGCCGTGGGATATTGGCTCGGGTGGCTACCAAGTGGGACATTTCCCCTTAGGCTGGGCGGAATGGAATGATCAATATCGCGATGTGATGCGCAAATTCTGGCTGCACGATGGCGTGAACCGCGCTTTGTTTGCGCGGCGCTTTGCTGCATCGAGTGATATTTTCCATAAGCAACGCCGCGCGCCAAAATCATCGATTAACTTCATCACTGCACACGACGGCTTTAATCTACGCGATTTAGTGTCGTACAACCGCAAGCATAATCTAGCGAATAAAGAACATAATCGTGATGGGCACGGCCATAACCTCAGCTGGAATTGCGGCATTGAAGGGCCGAGTCACGATGAGGGCGTCTTGCTCTTGCGGTTGCGTGCCACCAAAGCACTCTTGGCGACATTATTACTGAGCCAAGGCACGCCGATGTTGTTAGCAGGCGATGAGTTGGGGCACACCCAGCAAGGCAATAACAATGCCTATTGCCAGAATAATGAAATCACTTGGCTCAATTGGTCGCAAGCAAACCAAGAGTTGATTGACTATGTCGCAGCGCTCACCCAAATTCGCCGCGAATGCAGCGTATTACAAAACAGTCGCTGGTGGACGGGTGTGCCAGATGAAGATGAAATTTTAGATGTGGAATGGCTCAATCCTTCTGGCGCGCCTTTGCATTCGTACGACTGGGAAGATGCCGGTGGTCGGGCATTGATGGTGTGTTTAGCAAAAAATCTACTGATCCTGATGAATGCCTCAGCACATCAAGTTCACTTTCATTTGCCAGAAGGTGCATGGCTGATGCGTTTGGCGAGCACTGGTGATGGCCAATCCGATTTTAGTGGTAAAGACTGCCGCGTTGCGGCGCGTAGTGTGACGATATTACAAAGAGATTTAAATCAAAATCAGGGGTAAGTGGTAATGAGTGTTTCAACGGTAACAACAACTGCGTTCGCTGGGCAACGTCCGGGCACGTCGGGTTTACGTAAAAAAGTCACGGTATTCCAACAGCCGCATTATTTAGAAAATTTTGTACAAGCGATTTTTGATGTTGTGCCTGAGCTCAAAGGCGGCACGCTGGTGTTGGGCGGCGATGGTCGTTACCACAATCGCGCTGCTGTGCAGACGATTTTGCAAATGGCCGCGGCTAATGGCGTAGTGCGCGTACTGGTCGGGCAGGGCGGTTTGCTCTCGACGCCAGCGGTGAGTTGCGTCATCCGCAAGCATGGCGCAGTCGGTGGGATTGTGTTGTCGGCTTCGCATAATCCTGGCGGGCCGGATGGTGATTTCGGTATTAAATACAATGTGACCAATGGTGGCCCTGCGCCAGAAAAAATCACCGAAGCGATTTACGAGCGTACGACAACGATTACCGAGTATAAGACGTATCAAGCTGAAGCCATTGATATTGAATCACTGGGTGAATATACCCTTGGCGGCATGCAAGTGATTGTAATTGATCCGGTAAGTGATTACGCCGAATTGATGGAAAGTCTGTTTGATTTCGACAAAATTCGCGCTTGGTTTGCGAGCGGCAAACGAATGCGCTTTGATTCAATGTGTGCGGCGTCTGGCCCGTACGCAACGCGGATTATCGAAGGCTTGCTCGGCGCGCCCAAAGGCACCGTTGTAAATGGCATTCCACTGGAAGATTTCGGTGGCCTGCATCCAGATCCAAACCCCGTTTACGCTGATGATTTGGTTGCGCATTTGATGGCGACCGACGCACCTGATTTTGGCGCAGCCAGCGATGGTGATGCCGACCGAAATATGGTGCTGGGACGCAATTTCTTGGTCACGCCATCCGATAGTTTGGCGGTGATGGCGGCTAATGCTCAACTTATCAAAGGCTATGCGGGTGGTATCGCGGGTGTAGCGCGCTCAATGCCGACTTCATGCGCCGTTGATGCGGTCGCTAAAAAATTAGGATTGCCGTGTTTTGAGACGCCAACTGGTTGGAAATTCTTTGGCAACTTGCTCGATGCAGGCAAAGTGACTTTGTGCGGTGAAGAAAGCTACGGTACGGGCTCAGGCCACGTGCGAGAAAAAGACGGTGTTTGGGCCGTGCTGTTTTGGCTGAATTTGCTGGCGGTAACAGGCAAATCGGTTGAAGAAATCGTGACGGCACATTGGCAAGAATACGGTCGCCATTTTTATTCCCGCCATGATTACGAAGCGGTGGATACCGATGCTGCGAATGGCTTGATGACGCATTTGCGTAGCCAGTTAGCGAGCTTAAAAGAACAAAAACTGGGCGCGTTTACCGTGGCGCTGGCCGATGACTTTGCCTATGACGATCCGATTGATGGTTCGCGCAGCGAGAAGCAAGGTATTCGTGTCGTGATGACTGATGGTAGCCGAGTGGTGTTCCGCCTTTCTGGCACCGGCACAGAGGGCGCAACGCTGCGCGTCTATTTAGAAAAATACGCTGCAGATGCCGCGCAGCATGGCGTTGCAACGCAAACGGCTTTGGCTGAGTTGATCGTGATTGCTGATCAATTGGCAGAAATTAAAACGCGTACCGGTCGCGATGCCGCGACTGTCGTGACCTAATCGGAGAAGAAGATGGAAACCCAACTGATTGATAAAGCCACATTAGCCCGTCAATTACCTAGCCGTGCTGTGGCCTTGGTTTTAGCTGGTGGTCGCGGTTCGCGTTTGAAGCAATTGACCGATCATCGTGCTAAGCCTGGCGTGTATTTTGGCGGCAAGTTCCGGATTATCGATTTTGCTTTGTCTAATTGCATTAATTCAGGCGTGCGCCGAATCGGCGTGATTACGCAGTACAAATCGCATTCATTGATGCGCCATTTGCAACGCGGCTGGTCATTTTTGCGCAATGAAATGAATGAGTTTGTTGATGTGTTGCCTGCGCAGCAACGAGTGGCTGATGAACATTGGTATCGCGGTACTGCCGATGCAATTTATCAAAACTTAGATATTTTGCGTACTTACGAATCTGAATACGTCGTCATTTTGGCCGGTGATCATATTTATAAAATGGATTACTCGCGGATGCTGGTTGACCATGTTTTGCTTGGTGCTGATGTGACGGTGGCGTGTATCGAAGTGCCGCGCGCAGAAGCCAATGCATTTGGCGTGATGGCGGTGGATTCGACGCGCAAAATCATTGATTTTGTCGAAAAACCAGAAAATCCACCCGCGATGCCGGGCAATGAGAATGTCTCTCTCGCTTCGATGGGCATCTACATTTTCAATACCAAATATCTAGAACGCTTGCTTGAAGAAGATATTGTGCTCGAAGGCTCAACGCATGATTTCGGCAAAGATTTGATTCCAAAAGCAGTGGGTGAAGGCAAAGCGTTTGCCCATCCATTTAGCTTGTCTTGCGTGATGAGCGATCAAAAAGCTGAACCCTATTGGCGCGATGTGGGTACGGTCGATGCGTATTGGGCAGCTAATTTGGATTTAGCGTCAGTAACGCCTGATTTGGATGTGTACGACACCAATTGGCCGATCTGGACGCTGCAAGAACAATTGCCGCCCGCCAAGTTTGTGCAAGATTACAACGGCAGCCACGGGATGACGCTCAATTCGCTGGTGTCTGGCGGTTGTATTGTTTCTGGCTCTTTGGTGATTAATTCAGTGTTGTTCTCGCAAGTGCGGATTCATTCATTCTGCACGATTGATTCAACAGTCGTATTGCCGCAAGTGACGATTGGCCGCGGTTCACGCATTCGCCGTTGCATTATCGACCGTGGTTGTGTGATTCCAGAAAACACCATCGTCGGTGAAAACGCTGAAGAAGATGCACGTCGTTTCCATCGTAGTGAAACGGGCGTGGTGCTGATTACCAAAGACATGCTGGTCAAACTGTAAAGAACGAACGCTACACTTTGCGGCAAAATTGTCTCATCGTGAATTGCTCAAATTAATTTTTACAGGATGTTCACTATGCGTGTACTGCATGTTTGCGCGGAAATGTTTCCACTGTTGAAAACAGGTGGCTTGGCCGACGTTTCTGGTGCTTTGCCTTTGGCCTTAGCGCCCTTAGATTGCGATGTGCGAGTGTTATTGCCCGGCTTTCCTGCGATATTTGCAGGACTCACGATTGATGGTGAAGTGGCTCAGTTTGAATCGTTCGCCGGTACAGTGCGTTTATTGTTTGGTAAAACCGCGGATGGTGTGGGTGTGTATGTGATTGATGCGCCACATTTATATGATCGTGGCGGCAATCCGTACCAAGACGGTAATCACCATCCGTATGCTGATAATCATCTGCGATTTGCCATCCTTGGCTGGGTGGCGGCGCGGATTGCCGAAGGCTGCGATGGATTCTGGCGACCGAGCGTCGTCCATGCGCATGATTGGCACGCGGGTTTAGCACCAGCGTACTTGGCTGCTGTGGGTCACCCCGCTCGCAGTGTGTTCACGATTCATAATCTGGCCTATCAGGGTGTATTTTCGCCATCGGATTTTGCTGCGGTTGAATTGCCCGCGCACTTTTTTGATGTCAATGGCGTTGAATTTCACGGCCATTTGTCATTTATGAAGGCTGGGATTTATTTTGCTGATCGTGTGACGACGGTTTCGCCGACATATGCGGCTGAAATTACCGGTACCGAGCAAGGTTGCGGTTTGGATGGTTTATTGCGAGATCGCGGCGGCGCATTGTCAGGCGTGCTCAATGGAGTGGATGAAGCAATCTGGAATCCTGCTAGCGACGCTTTGATTGCAGCAAGTTATACGCCAGAAAAGCCAGCAGGCAAGGCTAAATGTAAAGCGGCTTTGCAAGCGGTGATGGGATTGGAAGTGTCGGCAGATAAACCGCTCTTTGCGGTAGTGAGTCGTTTGACCGAGCAAAAAGGTTTGCATCTCGTTCTGGCTGCTTTACATGAAATCACCGATCGAGGTGGTCAGTTTGTGTTACTAGGCAGTGGTGATGCTGCGATGGAAGCGGCATTTCGCGTGGCTGCAGCTGAAAATCCAAGCCAGATTGCGGTGAAAATCGGTTACGACGAGTCGTTCTCGCATCAAATTATGGCTGGCAGCGATGTCATTATGGTGCCAAGCCGTTTTGAGCCTTGTGGTCTCACACAGCTTTATGGTTTGAAATATGGTGCTTTGCCACTGGTACGCCGCGTTGGTGGGCTCGCTGATACGGTGGTTGATTGCTCATTGGAAAACTTACAGGACGGTATTGCCACTGGCGCAGTATTTGATGTGTTCTCCAGTGAAGAACTCACCCGGGGTATTCGCCGGATGTTTGCGCTGTGGGCGCGCCCTAAAGAATGGAAAGCTGTACGCCAGCAAGCGATGAATTCAGATTTTGGCTGGCATACCGCAGCTGCAGAATATTGTGCTTTATATCGTGCGCTAGGTGCATAACGCAGCCTTTGGCCACATCCCGTTTAACTAGGAGTAATCCATTTATGAGTTTGCCATTTCAATATGATTCAGCGAATCAGCACGATGCTGAGTCGATGAAAAAAGCCATCGCCAATAAATTAATGTACTCGATTGGTAAAGACCCGCGCGCCGCACAACCGAAAGATTGGATGGATGCCACATTTCTCGCTGTGCGTGACCAAATGGTCGAACGCTGGATGGAAACAACTCGCGCACAATACTCGCAAGATGTGAAGCGAGTTTATTATCTCTCGATGGAGTTCCTGATTGGCCGCGCGTTATCTAATGCGCTGCTGGCTTTGAATATGGAAGACGTCGTCCGAACTGCGCTCGATGATATGGGCGTTGATTACGACGAACTCGTTGGCATGGAACCGGATGCGGCCTTGGGTAATGGCGGTTTAGGTCGATTGGCGGCGTGCTTTTTAGATTCAATGGCGACCCTAGGTATTCCGGGAATGGGCTACGGGATTCGTTATCAGTTCGGTATGTTTAAGCAACGCATCATCGAGGGCCGTCAGGTTGAAGTGCCTGATACGTGGTTGGGTTCTGTCAATATCGTCGACTTCCCGCGCGATGAAGTGTGTTACCGCGTGCGTTTTGGTGGCCGACTGGAATTAGAAGGCAAAAAAGTACGCTGGTTAGATAGCCAAAACGACGTACTGGCCGTTGCGCACGATATTGTGATTCCAGGGTATGCGACCAAATCAACCAATACACTGCGTTTATGGACTGCGCGTTCAACGCGTGAAATCAATCTGAAAAAATTCAATCAAGGCGATTATTTCTCGGCGGTGGAAGAGAAAAATCTGTCTGAAAACGTATCGCGTGTGTTGTATCCAGATGATTCAACGTACGTAGGTAAAGAGCTACGCTTGCGCCAAGAATATTTCTTTGTCGCGGCTAGTTTGCAGGACATCATCCATCGCTATTTAAGCACGCACGACAATTTAGATCGCCTGGAAGACAAGGTCGCGATACATTTAAACGACACGCATCCGGTGCTGGCGATTCCTGAATTGATGCGCATTTTGCTCGATGATTACAATTACGAGTGGGATGAAGCATGGGCGATGACGGGCAAGGTCTTTAGTTATACCAACCATACTTTGATGAGCGAAGCGCTCGAAACATGGCCGGTCGATATGTTGGGCCGTTTGTTGCCGCGCCATTTGAAAATCATTTTTGATATCAATGAAGCCTTCTTAAAAGAAGTTGCCTTGGCGGTTCCCAATGATGCTGATTTCTTGCGCCGCGTTTCTTTGATTGAAGAACACGGTGATCGAAAAGTGCGGATGGCGTACTTGGCCGTGGTCGGTAGTCATAAAATCAACGGCGTTTCAGCGCTACACTCTGATTTGATGGTTGAGTCGATTTTTGCTGACTTTGCACGTCTGTATCCAGAGCGTTTTACTAATGTCACTAATGGCGTAACACCGCGCCGCTGGTTGGCGTTGGCCAACCCATCTTTATCAAAATTGATTGACGGTGCAATTGGTCAAACTTGGCGCGCAAATTTGAATGAACTGGCAGAGCTCAAGGCTTCAGCTGATTTCCCGCAATTTGTTGAAGCGTTCCGTGAGGCTAAACTGGCAAATAAAAAGCGTTTGGCGACCTATGTTGCGCACACCTTAGGTGGTGTGATTAATCCAAATGCTTTGTTTGATGTGCAGGTGAAGCGGATACACGAATACAAACGGCAACTGTTGAATGTGTTGCATGTGATTACCCGTTACAACCAAATTTTGGCCAATCCAGATAAGAACTGGCAGCCACGCGTGGTGATTTTTGCCGGTAAAGCAGCGTCGGCGTATCACATGGCGAAGTTGGTGATTCAACTCATTAACGATGTCGGCATCAAAATCAATAATGATCATCGTATTGGCGACAAGCTCAAAGTCGTGTTTTTGCCCAACTACAGCGTGAGTTTGGCGGAAATCATTATTCCTGCTGCTGATTTGTCGGAGCAAATTTCGACTGCGGGTACGGAGGCTTCCGGCACGGGCAATATGAAATTTGCGCTCAATGGCGCTTTAACGATTGGTACGCTCGATGGTGCCAACGTAGAAATGCAAGATGCTGTTGGCGCTGACAATATGTTTATCTTCGGTAACACCACCGAAGAAGTCGGCGAATTACGCGCCAATGGCTACAACCCACGCGCACTGTACGAAGGCAACAAAGATCTGCGCGATACACTTAATATGCTGGCTTCTGGCTTCTTTAGCCCAACCGAGCCAGAGCGTTACCGCGTGATTTTTGATGTATTGGTCAACTGGGGTGATCATTATCAGCTACTTGCTGACTTTGAATCTTATGTGGAAACACAAGCCAAAGTAGACGCTTTGTACGCCAAGCCAGAAGAATGGGCGAAACGCGCTATTTATAATGTGGCTGGCATGGGGCATTTCTCATCAGACCGCACGATTAAAGAATACGCGGATCGGATTTGGTATACCGAACCAGTCAAACTTTGATGGTGTGAGGAGTCAAGGCTGAGGCGTTCGGTGTAGACTCACTCAATATCTGTTTTGACGGCGACTACAGGTCGCCGTTTTTTATTTGAGAATTGGAAATCATCATGGATCGTCATTTAATTGAAGAGAAAATTACCAGTCAGCCCTTATTTAAAGGCAAATTACTGAATGCATTTTGCGATACGGTGCGTTTGCCAGATGGCTCGGAGGCCACCCGCGAATACATCAAGCATCCCGGTGCGGTGATGATTATTCCGCAATTGCCCGATGGTCGTTTGTTACTCGAGCGTCAATTTCGCTATCCGCTAGACCGTGTATTCATTGAGTTCCCGGCTGGCAAGCTTGAAATTGGAGAAGATCCTTTATTGTGCGCACAGCGTGAATTACTTGAAGAAACGGGCTACAGCGCCGCATCGTGGGAATATTTGGGCGTACTTCATCCGATTATTTCTTATACAGATGAAGAAATTAAAATTTATCTCGCCAAGGATTTAACTGCCGGTGAAAAGCAATTGGATGAAGGTGAGTTTTTAGAAAGTATTACGATGAGCATGGCTGAGTTAGTCGCTGGCGTTTTAGATGGCTCGATTACCGACGCCAAAACGGTGAGCGGAATTTTTTGGGCGCAGCAGAAAGGATTGGTTTGATAGGTATTGCCATCTAGACCATATTAAATAGAGGCTAGATGGTAATACATCGATATTATTAGCCATGTTCAGTTTAGGTGTTGATATTGTTTCTTGATCGTCGAGCTGAGTATTTTAAAACCCCTCATATCAAGCCGACGAAGTCGGCGCAGATATATGGGTCGCCTTCTTTTGCTTACTTTTCTTGGCGAAGCAAGAAAAGTAAGTCCCCGTCGCGGATTGCGACTGTAAAACACCGTGCCGCAGGCACTTAAAACCATCAACACGTAATCTGAACATGGCCATATTATTCGTCTTCACTTTCGCACAGTAGCCCTGCTTGAACAATATGGCGATTCAAATGCGGGGCGAATAGCTCAATAAAGTCATAGCCATAGCCACGTAAATAAGCGTCTTTGCGGATACCAATTCGGGTGGTCGATGACTCAAACAAATGGCTGGCATCAATGGCGGTCAGTAGGGTATCACGCTCTGGCTCAAAGGCCATGCTGGCTAAAATGCCAATACCCAGTCCTAAGCCGACATAGGTCTTGATGACGTCCGAGTCGATGGCGGTGAGGACAACATTGGGGTTGAGATTTTTGCTTTCAAACGCGCGGTTGATTTTGGAGCGTCCGGCAAAGGCAAAATCATACGTAATCAAGGGCCACGCCGCGATGTCTTCCAAGCTAATTTCACGCTGCAATTCGGTCAAAGGATGACCTTTAGGCACCACTACGCTGCGATTCCATGTGTAGCAGTCGAGCATGGCTAGTTCTGGATAGTGATCAATCCCTTCAGTCGCAATCGCAATGTCGGCGCTCCCGTCGACTACCATTTCAGAAATCTGCGTTGGGCTACCTTGTTTGATCGATAAGCGTACTTTCGGGTAGCGCTGTAAAAAAGTTTGGATGGTTTTAGGCAGTGCGTAGCGCGCTTGAGTATGCGTGGTGGCAATTGTTAGGCTGCCGCCTTCGACATTGATGAACTCTTCGCCGATGCGTTTTAGATTTTGCGATTGCATTAAAATGCGCTCGGCAATTCGCAGTATTTCACGTCCAGGGGCGGTAATGTCTACGACGCGTTTGCCGTTGCGAATAAAGATTTGCACGCCTAATTCGTCTTCAAGTAAGCGAATTTGTTTGGAAATTCCCGGTTGTGAGGTGTGAAGTTTTTCGGCCGCCTCAGAAACATTTAAACCTTGCTTGGCGACTTCAACCAAATAGCGGAGCTGTTGGAGTTTCATGTTACAGCCTTAGAGAATTTTAAGTTCTAAAATCCTAACATATTTGTCTAAGCCGTTATAAGTAAAATTGTTATGATGCAAGGCTGAATAAAAATCCGCCGATCAATGGCAAATTAGGACTAGTTATGGATTTAGGCATCATTGAAGTTGGCATGATTGGTTTTGTTGTTGCGGGCTTGGTGGTCGGCTTTATTGTTGGGATGACAGGTGTTGGTGGCGGTTCTTTGATGACCCCTATTTTATTGTGGTTTGGTATTCCTCCTGCTGCGGCCGTGGGTACTGATTTGCTTTATGCCGCCATCACGAAAGCCGGTGGTGTGTATGTGCACCAGAAAAATAAAAACATCGACTGGACCATTACCGGTTGGTTGGCATTGGGTAGTGTTCCTGCTGCGGCGTTGACCTTGCTGGTGCTGCACAATCTGCATACCGATACCCAAGTGATGAACGCAGTCATCAAGCATGCGCTTGGCTGGGCTTTGCTTTTTACAGCTGTTGCGATTGTGTTTAAACAGCAAATTATCGGTTTTGCCCAAAAGCATGCTGGTGAAAAATTTAAAATGACGGGCTCTCGTTTAAATACGCTCACAGTCATCACAGGGATTTTATTGGGCGCGATTGTGACGTTAACGTCAATTGGTGCTGGCGCATTAGGTACGGTTGCTTTGTTTTTACTCTATCCATTGATGGCCACCAAGCGCTTGGTGGGGACTGAAATCGCTCATGCAGTGCCACTCACGCTGGTTGCTGGCTTGGGTCATGCGAGTATGGGCAATATGGATTGGAGCTTGCTCGGATATTTATTGTTGGGTTCGTTGCCAGGTATCTACTTGGGGAGTCATTTGACTGGCCGTATTTCAGATAATGTATTGCGTCCTTGCTTAGCAACGATGCTGGTGTTTATTGGTTATAAATTAGCATTCTAATTGGGGATTTAATAATGGACTTTGCACAAAAACTATCAGAAACGGTTGCTCTACTAGAGAGAATTGCAGCCGAGTATAGCCCTGCGGTGTTCGCTAATTCTTTTGGCGCAGAAGACATGGTGATTACGCATTTGCTGGCTAAGCACAATGTTGCAGTGAAGATTTTTAGTTTGGATACTGGCCGTCTTCCGGTTGAAACTTATACCCTGATGCAAGATGTTGCTGTTGCATATCCATCGCATCCAATTCAGGTTTACTTCCCGAATACTTCTGCCGTTGAAGCCTATGTGAATGAAAAAGGCATTAACGCGTTTTATGAGTCGGTTGAATTGCGTAAATCGTGCTGCCATATCCGCAAAATTGAGCCCTTGCAACGTGCACTATCAGCTCAAAAAGCATGGATTACTGGCTTGCGCCGCGAACAATCACCAACTCGCACTGATTTGGGGTATCAAGAGTTTGATGCTGGCAATGGGCTTGAGAAGTTCAATCCTTTGATTGAGTGGACCGAGAAAGAAGTTTGGGCTTTTATTCGCGAAAATAATATTCCATATAATAAACTGCATGATCAGCATGTGCCTTCAATTGGTTGCGCCCCCTGTACGCGGCCGATTGCGATGGGCGAAGATGTTCGCGCTGGCCGCTGGTGGTGGGAAAACCCTGAAAACAAAGAGTGTGGTTTGCATGTGAAAAGCGCGCCAGTTAGCTTTTTGAAATAAATAACTGTTGCTTGAAAACAAACGCCCGAGAAATTGGGCGTTTTTTATTGGGTACTCAATTGACAATTGAAGTGTGCCTGACTAAATTGGTACTTTTATTGCGTTGATATTTCACGCAAGGTATTGTGTTTAAGGCTTGGTTTTGTTGGTTTAACTACTGACTACAAAAATTAAAATCTCCAAAGTGGTCTTTAAGTTCCATTTTGAATTGGGTCAATGGGCGATATCTTCACAAGAAGGAAAAGAAAATGAGCAATATTCAGTATTTGATTGGTGTTGATGGTGGTGGTACTGGCACACGCATTTGTATCGCAGGACTGGATGGTGTGGAGAAGCTGCGCGCTGAAGCTGGCCCCTCTGCGTTAGGGCAGGGGATTGATAAAGCTTGGACCAACATTACTCAAGCTATTAATGAAGGCTTTAAAGCCTTAGGTATTAATGAACCAGATTTTAGCCAATGCGCAGTGGGTTTTGGTTTGTCGGGTGTAACAGTAAAGGCGTGGGCCGACGAATTTACGGCTAAAAACCCAGGCTTTGCGAAGATTGTGGTTGAAACGGATGGTTATTCGACTTTATTGGGCGCGCACAATGGCCAACATGGTGGCATTATCGCCATTGGAACAGGTTCAATTGGTGAGGCATGGCTCGCAGATGGCGCGCGGCTTGAGGTAGGCGGCTGGGGCTTCCCGACTTCAGATGAAGGTTCGGGGGCGTATTTAGGCTTAAAAGCGATTAACCATGTGCAACGCATTATGGATGGTCGTCGCCCAGTGACTGCATTTGGCGAAAAACTGCTTTCGATCACCGGTGACACGCGCGAGAAAGTATTCGAGTGGATGGGCAAAATGAAGCAAAGCGAGTGCGCAACATTATCGCCTGCTGTGGTTCAGTTCGGTGAGACTGATGAATATGCTAAAGCGTTTTTGCTGGATGCAGGTCGTGAAGTTGAAAATATTGGTTTAGCTTTACGCGCGTCTACGCCTGATCTGCCAATCGCAATATGTGGCGGTGGTTTGTCAGAAGCACTCCGTCCGTATATGCCGGCTGAATTCTTGGCGAGTACGACACGCGCGCAGAAAGACTCCTGTGCAGGTGCATTGATTCTGATTGCTCGTGAGTTCAAGTAATCTGCTGAGTCATAAGGGGTAGGGGATGCAAAACCAAAATAAGCTTTTAGTGCTCAAGCCGGATAATGACAGTGCAACGCCATTGTATTTACAGTTTGGCCACAAGCTTGCTGCAGCAATTCATGCGGGGTTTTGGAAAGCAGATGATCCCCTGCCTTCTGAACGCATGTTTTGTGATGTGCTGGGTATTTCACGTGTTACCGCTCGTAAGGCTTTAGATTTGCTGTTCGAGCAAGGATTGATTTTGCGTCGACAGGGTTCTGGCACATATATCACACCAAAACTTGAGCAGCCGCTAACGCGTTTAACCAATTTGTCCGAAATGCTCAAGCAACGTGGTTTTCGGCCTTCATCTCAATGGCTTAAACGAGAAATTGTTTTAGCGGGTTCAGAAGAATTACTGAGGTTGAATTTAACACCGAACAGTCGAGTCACTCATTTGGAGCGTTTACGTCTTGCTAATGATGTCGTTATGGCTGTTGAACATACGTCATTGCCATTTCATTACGTGCCAGAACCAGAGCTTATTGGTGAATCTTTGTATGATTTCATGCGCGAGTCCAACATCAGTGTTGTTAGGGCGATACAGAATATTGGCGCAATCAATGCAACAGAAGAGCTTGCTAAACTCACAGGAGTAGAGCCTGGAGCAGCCATGCTGCATTTGACGCGGGTAGGTTACTTGGAAGATGGTTCGGCGATAGAGTTGACCCACTCTTGGTTTAGAAGTGACTACTATGATTTTGTCGTAGAGCTTTATAGATAGTCTTAGCCTGCTTGGCAATAAAAATGGCGTGTGACCTGTGGTTTACACGCCATTTTTATTTCTGTTGTTGCAGGTTTGATACAAAAAAATACACAAAAAAAATAAATTAGATTGATTGATTTTTGAGCATTTTCCAGGTGTTGGTTCCTGTTTTGGTGCCTGAAGTAAGTATGTGAGAATGTAATTTTTGAAGCAAAGTAGGTGTTTTTTTTGATAGGTCCCTACATTTTTCATCCCTTCCATCGACTTATTGGCTTGTTTTGTATTGATATTTTTAAAGTTCGTAAATTTACTTTGTAGTATTTGAAATGCATTAGGGGTATTGCCTACATAATTCTCTGTATTAAGTTGGTGGGGTGAAAAAAAAAACGCAGGTGCATGCTTCATTTCGATGCTTTGAGCCTGCCTTGTGAGCAAGGTAACAGAGTTCACGCTTGCAGCGATTTACGGTAATCTAGGTTCCGTAGTGTCAAAAAACAGCTTACATATATGTGAGAATGAAGTGTGAGCCAATAAGTGAAGCAACAAGTTGACTTGAGATGTTTAGATCAAGACTTTCCAACTGTGGACATTGATGCATTTACGTAATGGTTTACCTGAATTAAGTTGACGCTGAAATTTGTTGTGCCTTAAAGTAGTTTTGCAGTTTTTGACTTGCGCCTTTTTCCTGCATCCTTTGTGTTGCTAGATTTACTGTTAAATTTTAGGAGTTGTTATGAACTTTAAACGTTCCGTTCTTGTTGGTGCAGCACTTTTCGCTGCTTCTGTTGTAACAGCTCAAGCTGCTACTAAAGTTGAGTTCTGGTCTCACTCTTTGGCTCCAACTTACGATGCATACCACAAAGAAGTTGTTGCTAAATTCAACAGCTTGAACAATGGCATCGAACTAGTTCACAAAGATTTGGGCTGGGGCGCAATGAAGCCAGCTATCGTTGCTGCTGTTGCTGAAGGCAACGTACCAGGCTTGGCATTGGTTCCAACTGACTGGATGAATGAAATGTCTGGCAAGTTGTTGACTCCAGTTGACGGCATCATCAACAAAGCACAATTCACTTCTGCTGCTTTGCAAAACGCAACTGTTGACGGCAAAATCTTTGGTTTCCCTTCTTACCAAGTAACTGCTGTTATGGTTTTCAACAAAGATATGTTTGCTAAAGCTGGTGTTAAAGCTGAATTCAAATCTTTGGATGACGTTTTTGCTGCCGCTAAAAAAATCAAAGCAGCAACTGGCAAACCAGGTTGGGCTTCTAAACTTCAAGACGGCTTCACTGGCTGGTTCATGTTTGAAGGTTTGCCATTGATGGCAAACGGCAAAGCAGCATTCAACAGCCCAAAACACGTAGCTTTGGTACAAAAATTTGCTGATGCATACAAAGAAGGCACGATCGTAAAAGACGTTAACCTTGACTTTGACAAGCAAATCGCTGGTTTCGCTAACAACAGCTTTGCAATGTTCGCTGAAGGCGGCCATGCAGTTAAGAAAATTAAAGATGCAAACCCAGCAGCTTACAAAGCAGCTGACGTAACTGCATTCCCATTGGGTGATAGCGGTAAATTGGCATTTGGCGGCTGGACTACTATGTACGTAGTACCAAAAGGCCAAAAAGATCTTAAGTCAGTAGGTGTTGTAGGTAACTTCATCACTGGTGAATGGGCTCAAGAACAATTCGCTAAAGCTTCTTACACATTTGCTTCAACTAAATTGGCAAATGCAGCAGCAGCTAAAGATCCAGCTTTGAATGACATGACTGATCCAGGCAAGAAAGCATTCAAAATGGGCGGCATGGTAATTGATAAAACTCGTCACTTCATGGTAAAAGACTTGCCAGCTGGTGCTGACGAAGCAGCTTTGACCAAAGTAATGAATGACAAGATCGACGCAGCTATCCAAGGTCGTATCCCAGTTCAACAAGCTTTGAACGAAGCAGTTGCAGCATGGAATGCAGCATTCGCTAAATAATATTTAGTGGATTAATAATATGGCGGTAAATGCTTAATGCATTGCCGCCATTTTCTATTTTGTGCGTTGCTATATTTATTCTTGTGTTTTGTTTTAAATGCTTACTGCAATTTTGTTTGTACTTTCTACTGCACTATTCTGATGCGGTATTATTATGTGATGCACCGTATTGTTGCTGTAAATAAAGTGTTGATCAATTTAATCCATTGGAGATGTAATTGAGAATGCTTAAAAACACTCAGCAAATGTGCAAAAATTGCATTGCTTAAGTTATAATCCCGCATTGTAAATCACTTGGGTTTGGTTAATATCAAGTCGCAATTGCCGTGGTTTGAGTTATTATCTACCTTGTCTGTAACGCACTGAAGAGTCGAAACGTGAAAAACTCCAATCTGTTAGCCTACTTTTTCTTGGCACCGGCCTTGATCTTGATGGGTATTTTTGTTTTTTGGCCTGTGGGTTTTAACACCTATTTGGCTTTTCATGACTATGAGATTGCAGGGGGAGCAACAACTTGGAATAACTTTGCTAACTTTAAGCACATATGGGAAGAAGAACTATTTCACCAAGCAGTAAAAAATTCTTTGCTGTTCTTGTTGGTTGTACCTCCAATTCAATTGTTCTCTTTGCTAATTGCTAAATTAGTAAATAATAAATTACCAGGTATGACATTCTTTCGTGCGGTTTACTATATTCCTGTAATTACTGCAATTTCTATTGCGGGTGTGGTTTGGTCTTTTGTACTGAATTACACTGGTATGCTGAATGCGATATTGTCTTCAATTGGTCATATGTTTTTCTTGCTTCCTGAAACAACGATGCTTGAAATAGACTGGTTGGGTAATCCACATATCGCGATGTATTCCATTATGTTGTTTACGTTCTGGAAAGGTTTGGGTTATTACATGGTTCTTTACCTCGCAGGTTTGCAAGGTATTCCGAGCGAAGTTGAAGAAGCGGCTATTTTGGATGGTGCTAATGCTTGGGATCGCTTCTGGAAGATTACAGTTCCGATGATGAAGCCAACAATCTTGTTATGTACCATGCTTTCAACCATTGGTGCATTGAAAGTATTCCAAGAGGTTGTTGTTTTGACGAGTGGTAAAGCTGAAACTTATACCGCACTGTTCTATGTCTATGATCAAGCCTTTAAGAATTTCAACTTCGGCGTATCGGCTGCTGCTGGCTTGGTTGTAACATTCTTTTGTGTGTTGCTGGCTGCGCTTCAATTCCGCTTCTTTGGCGAAAAACAATAAGAACATAGAGGAGAATTGTTATGTTTAAAAGTAAAGCAGTAAACAAAGCGGTACTGACAAGTGCGCATTACACAGGCTTAATGCTATTTGCCTTCTTCACCGTGTTTCCTTTGTTGTGGGCTCTGGCATTTGCACTTTCGCAAGATGGCTCAACGGCCTACAAGTTTCCAGAAGGCTTTATGCCAACGACGGCGGATGCAGCTGGCAATTACACCTTCGGTATGACGTTTATTTGGTTCGAGCGTGTTTTTACTGAAATTCCATTTTCAAAATACTTCTTTAACTCGGTTATTATCTCAGGTGCTTCAGTGATTTTTACTGCCATCATTTCGCTCTTGGCCGCTTACCCATTAGCCCGAATGAAATTTGTTGGTCGTAATCTCATCTTCGTTGCCATTATTGCTACCTTGATGTTGCCGATCGAAGCTGGTTTTGTCTCTAACTACATTACGGTTTCAAAATTTGGCCGTGTAATGAATGAGTTGCAAGCATTTTTTGGTAGCCCAGATGAAACGTGGAAACGCTTTGTGGGGATCAATAGTTACTTTGCTGTTGTTGCTCCTGGCGTAGCTGGTGCGTTTGGTATCTTCTTGATGAAGCAAGCATTTGAAGCTGTTCCGCAAGATTTGATCGATGCCGCACGTGTTGACGGCGCTACCGAAATGCAAATTTTATGGCGCGTTATGTTGCCAGTGACAGTACCTTCACTTGCTGCTTTGAGTATTTTCACTTTGGTGAACTCATGGAATGACTTCATTTGGCCGTCGATTATCATGCGATCAAAAGAAATGCAGCCATTGGCAGTTGGTGTATTTAATGATTTAACAGGCCCGCTGGCTGGTTCACAAAATACCTTGATGGCAGCCATTGTATTGACTGTAATCCCTGTATTGATTTTCTTCGCCTTCACGCAGCGCTACTTTATCTCTGGTATGGATGGTGCTGTTAAATAAGATGCATTGGCTGCTTTAAATATACCCAATTCAGAAATTAAGGAACTCAAAATGGCTAGCATTACACTTAAAAATATTAAGAAAAACTACACCAAAGATGTTTGCGTGATCAAAGGTGTGGATTTAGAAATTAAAGATGGTGAGTTTGTTGTATTCGTTGGCCCATCAGGCTGCGGTAAATCGACTCTGATGCGTATGATTGCAGGCTTGGAAGACATCACTGCTGGTGAGTTGTACATCGGCGATACCCTTGCTAATGATGTGCATGCATCAAAACGTGGTATTGCGATGGTGTTCCAGTCGTATGCGCTATACCCGCACATGAGCGTGTATGACAATATGGCCTTTGCACTGAAACTTGCAGGCACACCAAAGACAGACATCGATCAACGCGTTAAAAAAGCCGCTGAAATCTTGCAAATGACCCATTTGCTTGATCGCAAGCCAAAAGCATTGTCAGGTGGTCAGCGCCAGCGTGTGGCAATTGGTCGTGCGATTGTTCGCAATCCAAAAGTGTTCTTATTGGATGAACCGTTGTCTAACTTGGACGCATCACTTCGTTTGAATATGCGCGTTGAATTGTCTAAGTTGCACCAAGAATTAAAAACAACCATGCTTTACGTAACGCATGACCAAGTTGAAGCAATGACTTTGGCTGATCGTATCGTTGTATTTAATGCTGGTATCATCCAGCAAGTGGGTAGCCCGCTTGAAATGTACGAAAATCCATCCAACTTGTTCGTAGCAAGTTTCCTGGGTTCGCCGAAAATGAACTTGTTTGAATCACAACTCGTGACGGTTGAACAAGGTGCTGCAGTGGTTCGTTTGCCTAAGGGTATTACAGCACGTGCTGCAGTTCAGCCTGGCAATGCGAAAGTAGGCGATAAAGTGACTTTGGGTATTCGTCCAGAGCACATTGAATTGGCTGATGAAAGCGTTGCGGGTTCAATTCCTGCCAAGATTGATTTGGTTGAACATTTGGGTGATATCGTTCTGGCCTATGTTGAAATTCCAGGTGTTAACGAAATTATCTGCCTGAAATTACCAGCTAACATGACCGGTTTGAAATTTGGCGATACAGTTCGTATTGTGTTCCCAGAGAAACACTGCATGTTATTTGATGCTGAAGGCCTTGCATTCAAACGCATTCGCTAATTCAAATCAGCAAGAAACAAAAAACCGCTCAAATGAGCGGTTTTTTTTATGTCTGTGAATTGTTAAATTTTTTAAAAAAAACTTATTGCGCAGGGCTAGGTGATAGACGATGAATGGCTTCTATTTCTGCTAATAAGTCGTCACTGAGTTTGATCTCGTTGCTGGCCATATTCTCATTAAGCTGCTGCAAACTGGTTGCACCAATAATCGTGCTTGCAACGTACCAGCGACTTTGTAGCCATGCTAAAGCCATTTGTGCAGGATTGATCTGATGACGCGCTGCTAGTTCACAAAATGCGGACACAGCAGGTGGTACTTGCGGTTTTAGATAGCGCTGTCCAAAATTGGCAAAGCGTGTCATCCGGCCATCAGCTTTGGGGTTTTCTAGATATTTGCCGCTGAGTAAACCAAAAGCGAGTGGACTATAGGCTAATAAACTGACCTCTTCACGATGGCAGGTCTCACTTAAACCGTGATCATAATTTCGGTTGATTAAGTTATAAACATTTTGAATGGTACGAATACGAGGTAGATTGTGTTGATCGGCTAATTGGGTCAATGCTGACACCCCCCACGGCGTTTCATTAGAAACGCCGATATACAGAACTTTACCTTGCTGTACTAATTCATTCAGTGCGGATAACTGCTCAAGCAGCGTCGGTGTGTTGCTGTATTCTTGGCTGGGCTCATAATAGGTTTGACCAAACATCGGCACATGCCGAGCTGGCCAATGCAGCTGGTATAAATCGATATAGTCAGTATTCAGTCGTTTTAAGCTGGCATCACAAGCGGCAATAATCTGCTCACGATTCAGTTGAGGGCCGCCACGAATCCATTCCATACCTCGATTGGGGCCTGACACTTTACTCGCCAGCACAATGCGCTCACGTACTTGATGTTTTAACCAGCTGCCGATAAATGATTCAGTTAAACCTTGGCTCGAAGCCTTGGCTGGCACAGGATACATTTCAGCCGTATCAATAAAGTTGATGCCACATTCAATTGCTCGATTGAGTTGTGCATGAGCTTCCACTTCGGTGTTTTGTTCACCAAAAGTCATCGTGCCGAGGCACAAACTAGAGACCGTAAGTTCTGTACCAGGCAAAGTTCGAGATGGCATCATTATTTGCTCGCCTTTGTTACTGGCGTAACACGGTAACCTGCAGCGCGCAGCTGCGCCAATAAGCCATCTTTACCTGGTAGTTGTGCAGCGCTAATGCCTACGAATGAATCGCCTTTTTCAAATGGAATCTTGAGGCGCTCTACAATGACTTTATTGCGCTGGCTGATCGTCTGTAGACGCCATTTTTTGTACCATTCGCGCTCTTTAGGCTCCATAGCGATGGTTTCATCTTGTAAGAGTTGTTTTACTTTATCCAAGTCTTGCTGCTGATATGCAGCAATAATTTTGGTGAAGTTTTGTTCTAATTTGGCTTCGTTTTTGATTAAGGCGCTTAAAACAGGGATTTGTTTATCGGCAGGAATCGCTTGATAGGGGGCTAATTGCTGCTCTACGGATTCTACTGCAAAGTATTTGCGACTATTTTCCATTGAGTATTTTAGCAATCGATCATCCATTGGGATGATATCTTTGGCTGGGCGTGGAGAAAGCAACATCATAATTGCAGCCCATGGCTTGAGTTTCGCTGTTACGGTGCTCGGGTAGCCACGCGCCTCAAGTAATGGCACTAGCTTAGCAAAATTATCTTTGCCGATTTTTTGTTCTAGGCTAGGCTTATCATCCAGCATGGTTTGCGCCATTTCAACGACCGAATTGATATCGTTATGAAACTCTGTGCCAATGTATTTTGAATCGCTGAGTGCCTTTAGTGTGGCAGGAGTAAATTCAGCTAATTGCTTGTTCGTTGCGGGGATGGTGGCGAGCAGCCAAGAACTTGGTGTATTTTCTTTTTCAACTTTCCACAGAATCGCTTGATTGCTTGGCGCGGCTAAAACTGCAGGAGAAGTGACAACACTCAACGCGGCGAATGCGGCAAACACTGAAGAGCTAATTCGAGCAAACATTAGAGCAAACCTAAGTAAAATGGGCAGGTGCTCAGTATATCGTTGCACTTGATATTGCGCTATTTCATCAGTGTTTTAATTGCTTCTAAGTATTGCTCCGCATGATGTTGGCCTTTTTTCGATTCGCGCAGGCTGAGATTCCATTGTGTGATCGTGCTACTTAGCTCAGATTCATCATTAAGCACTTTGATTTTCTCAACTAAGGTCTTCCCAAATACCCCTAGTAGTGATTCTGAGCTGTCGATCATCAGGGCTTTAATTGCATTTAGGCGTACAGAATCTAAAGTGGGTTTTGCAGTCAAATATTGAACTTGAATGGTCTGCGGTGCTTGAATCGGCTGGGGTTTGATTTTTATCTGTTCTAATTGCTGATTTTGCTCCGATTGGATGAGTTCAAGTTCTTTTAACCTGCTAATCGCGGGCAGTAAATCAACTGCCAGCACCAAGCGATTGAGTGCGCCAATGGATTTCTCGCCATCTATTAAAATCAAGACTCGCCGCTGTTTAGCGGATAAACCGAGCTGGCGAGTTAATATCTCTTGATCACCAGCAGACGTTTTTCGAAAGATGGTTTTGAGCATACTAGTGGGTATGGAGTTCATGGCCATTCAATGAGTGGGCTACAGATTAATACATCGTAATGTGCTTATGTTTCATGCATAAGAAGAAAAACTTAACGAACATGTAAAAACCCGCTATGAAGCGGGTTTTTGATCTCAGATTCGAAGCGTTGATACAACTTACCAATTGGTCTCACGTTCAGGGCTGGCTGAAATTTGATGAATGCTCAAATCAGCGCCGTTAAACTCTTCTTCGTCAGTCAATCTAATCCCAACCGTCTTCTTCAATAGGCCGTAGACGATATAGCCACCCACAAAGGCAATCACAACACCCATCAGCGTACCTACGATTTGAGCGAGGATACTCACCCCTCCCATACCGCCCAAAGCCTCGCTACCAAAGATGCCGGCGGCAATACCTCCCCATGCGCCGCAAATGCCGTGCATAGGCCAAACACCGAGTACGTCGTCGATCTTCCATTTATTTTGCGTGAGGGTAAATAGATAGACAAACATGCCGCCCGCAATTCCACCTACAGCCAACGCACCAATCGGGTGCATGATGTCTGAACCAGCACAAACTGCAACCAAACCAGCGAGCGGGCCGTTATGAATAAAACCGGGATCATTTTTGCCGACCATAGTGGCAACCAGAGTGCCGCCGACCATGGCCATAAGTGAATTCAGTGCGACAAGGCCAGAGATGCCTTCGATTTTTTGCGCGCTCATCACGTTAAAACCAAACCAGCCCACGATTAAAATCCAAGCGCCGAGTGCTAAGAATGGAATACTTGAGGGTGGGTGTGCGGCGACGCGGCCTTCTTTGGTGTAGCGACCACGACGCGCGCCCAGATGGAGTACTGCAGCAAGCGCAATCCAGCCACCCACGGCATGAACGACTACCGAGCCAGCAAAATCGTGAAAAGTCGCGCCAAAGCTCGCTTTCATCCAGTCTTGTACGCCGAAGTTATTATTCCAAATCATACCTTCAAAGAAGGGGTAAACCAGACCGACCAAGATAAAAGTTGCTGCTGTTTGTGGGTGAAATTTTGCGCGTTCAGCAATACCGCCTGATACGATGGCGGGGATCGCTGCGGCAAAGGTAACCAAGAAAAAGAATTTCACCATGCCGTAACCGCTTGCCACATTGAGCTCGCTCACAGGGGCGACCATGCTCACACCATAGGCAATGCTGTAGCCGATAAAGAAGTAAGCAATAGTCGATACGGCAAAGTCAGTGAGAATCTTGACTAATGCATTGACCTGATTTTTTTTGCGTACGGTGCCTAGTTCTAAAAAAGCAAAACCGGCATGCATCGCCAAAATCATAATCGCGCCTAATAAAATAAATAGTACGTCGCTACTGTTTGCGCTCATCCTCATCTCTCCAGAAGTAGTGAGTTTTTTATAGTGAGCGCACTAAAAGCAAGCATTGTGCCAAATTCATTATCTTGCTGTTTTATTTGAGGTATTTTTATTTTTTAACGGCAGTGGTGCGTGGCGATTCTGCCTTGGTGCATTGATATGGATTCAAAATGGCGCGGTGCGCCTTATTATGGTGCGGGCGGATTTGTGGTGCGACGGGTGCGGAAATAGTTTTGATTGTCGTAAAACGCGGCATCTTGTTCTGGCCACCACTTTGGAATACCTAAGTAAGGGAGGGGCGGGAGTTGGCGTGGGCGTTGCAGCCAGCCTTGATCAATTTGTTCCGCGATAATTTGATCCAAATGTTGGCGCTGCGCGGCTAAATCGAGTTTGAAAAAACTTTGTTCGACTTGAACCGGCCAACATTTTCCAGTTAAACCAATAAATGGGCTCAGTAAATTTTCAAATGTCGCGTGGCCAAAAACCAGAGCATTAATTTCTGTACCCCAGCTTTGTGCATGGGTCACAAATAACTCATGCCATTCATGCGAAATCATCAACTCAAGCAGAGCTAGATTGCTGTACGGCAGAATAAAGCCACATTCGTCAAACAAGGTAGCGGCATCGCGTTGTGCGCCGCGCGCGGCTCCTTGATTGTTTTGCATCGCGTGATAGTGCAGTGCATTGAGCGCTACTTTACTTTTGGGGTAGGACTGCCAGACCATCGCATTGAAGGTATCGTGCCAATTGAGTCGGGTCGCTACATTGCCGAGTTGATAAATTTCTAGTTCGTAATACTGGGTAATGCTATCGGGGTCGACAAATCGGACTGTCGCACCGCCTTGTGTTTGGATGTGTTCGCTAACAGTCAGCCAATCAGCGTGGCTAGGAGGGCGGCTAAAGCGATTTAGGTAAGGCAGAATAGGGGCAAATGCAGGAGTGTTGCTAAAGAAATCGAGCGGCCAAGAGGTCATTGAAGTGGATTCACACAAAAATTGCAGGGTTATTTATCCGATAGGATTCTAACCCTGCCTGTGCAACTTAGGCTAAAACTTTCAGTGCTGCTTCGTAGTTTGGCTCATCTTTGATTTCAGCAACCAATTCAGAGTGCAAAACTTGGTCGTTTTCATCGAGTACCACAACTGCACGTGCTGCAACGCCAGCCAAAGGTGCGCTAGTGATTTCAACGCCATAATTCGCCAAGAATTCACGACCACGCATGGTTGATAGATTGATGACATTTTCAATGCCTTCTGCGCCGCAGAAACGTGCTTGTGCGAATGGCAAATCAGCAGAAATGCATACCACAACGGTGTTGTTCAAACCTGCTGCAGATTCATTGAAGCGACGAACTGAAGTCGCACAAGTTGGCGTATCTACACTTGGGAAAATGTTCAATACTTTGCGTTTGCCAGCCAAACTTGCCAACGTTACGTCAGATAAATCTTTTGCCACCAAGCTAAATGCAGGTGCTGTGGTGCCAACGCTAGGGAAAGTGCCGTTGATTGCGACTGGATTGCCGCCGAGAGTAACTGCTGTCATGTATTTGCTCCAGTAAGTGTTATTTTTAAGACTTCCATTGGATTAAGTGGGGCTGCTTAGATAAAACAAAAGAGCTGTATTGAGAATTTAACAGGGCTTGCAATCTCAAAAAAAATAGGTTTGCGGAGACTAAAATAAAAGGCCTTGCGGCCTTTAAGTTGTATTTTATTCATTACTTGGTGCTTCGGGCTCAGCCTTGTGAATAATCGGTGGCGCAAGTTTTTCTATTGCCGATTGATAGCTAGGTTCTGAATTCAAATCACTGACCAGTTCCGAATACAGCACGGTATCGTCGGTATCGAGTACAAATAAAGCGGTCGTCATCAAGCCAGAAAGCGGCACATCAGTAATCATGACACCATAATCTTTATGAAAATCACGGCCACGCAATGTGGACATCAGCTGTATTTTTCGAAAACCTTCGGCGTCGTTGATTCGAGAAAGCGCGTATGGTGTATCGACTGATACGGTCATGATGACAACGTTATCCAGCTCATAGCCAAGAGATTCTAGTTTTCTGGCAATCGTCAGTCCAATCGCTGCATCAAGGCTAGGCACTACCGCGATGAGTTTGCGTTGTCCCCAAAATTTGGAAAGCGCAACGTCTTGCAATTGTAAGTCAACCAGCATAAAACTATGCGCAGTTTCCCCTGCGCGTGGGAAGCGACCGCCAATACTAATCGGGGTGCTGTTGAGCATGACTGTAGACATACTAAAAACTCCTGAAAATCGAATCTTTTCAGTATGGCTGGAAATGCCTGAAAAACAAGTTGGCTTAGTAGAACCAATACAGCGAGTAGCCTGTTGAGTGCAGCTCACCCAAATCCAGTTGCAAAAAGGCGCGGATTTCTTCGTTGGCTTCGATTGAGTTTTGCGCGCGCTCGTTTTGCATCATGTATTGCTTCGCAGTAAAAATCTTTCGCACGATGACTTTTTCGTTTTCATCGGTTAGCGTGACTTCGAGTTTTGGGAGCTCTTGCTCGAATGGTGCCAAGTTTCTGAGCGTTGCATTCAGTTGAATCAACGTTGGGCTGTTCGGAATGAAAGTGAGTTCTGAGTATTCAGAGCGCAGCAATTGCGCTTCGCGCGGCAAAGGCAGGCTGCAATTGAGGTGCTCACACAAAACAATGAGCTTAGGGCGTAGCGCTGGAAATTCTTGGCTTAACTCATTGCGAAACACATAAATAAGCTGTGCGACTAAAACGATGGTCGCCAGCATTGAACCCAGAATCCAGACCCAAGTAAAACGAGATTTGGGCTTGGCTGGTGCAAATAAATCGTCGTCAGTGAGAATTGGTTGGTATTCTGATTCGCTATCAATTTCAATGACTGCCCGTTCGGGTATTTTTGTCGTTTCGTCTTCAGCTGTCGCTTGGGCATCAAGTAGCGCTTGGTTCTTGCTGAGTGCAACGTCGAGTTCTAGCTCTTCATCGGCGAGCTTTAATAATTTTTCATGATCAATGTTGGATGAATTGTGTTCTTCAACTTGATGTATTTGGTTGTGGATCTTTAATTCATTTGGCTCTGGCTGTATACCTTGATCAGTATCTTGCGGTTGCTGTTTCGCGTTAGATATTTCTGGCTCAACCGGAGGCCTTGGTGCAATTGTAGAGGGGGCAGGGCTTTCGGTGCGAGTCTCAGCGGGCTCGATAATCAGTGATTGAATAAAATCGGGCGCATGAAACACAAATGCACAGCGGCCACAGCGCACCTTGCCTTGGTGCGCGGCGAGCTGTGCGTCGGTAACACGAAAGGTGGTGCTGCAATTGGGGCAGCAAGTAATTTGGCTCATGCGCTTATTTCACTTCTTTATCAAGTCATGCCATTCAATGTGAAAACCCTCTCACTTGACGGTGAGAGGAGACAGCTTATTTACGAACTGCCGATAAACACACCCAACCTTCATGTTCGGCCGGGGCTGTAAAGTCAAACCATTCATTATAAATGGCGACGATTTCATGCGCTTGTTCGGCCAAAATACCCGACAGCACCAAGCGGCCGCCAGTGCGGCAACGCGCAGCCAATAAAGGCGCGAGTGCTTTGAGCGGATTGGTCAGAATATTGGCCACAACGAGGTCATAGGTTTTGCTTGGCGCAGCATCGGGCAGGTAGAACTGTCCGACCACACCGTTTTGCTCGGCATTTTGATTGCTGGCGATCATCGCTTGCGCATCAATATCGACACCATCGGTTTCGCCTGCACCGAGTTTGAGTGCGGCAATCGCCAAAATCCCGCTACCACAGCCGTAATCGAGCACATTCTCGCCACCAGCGATATTCGAATCGAGCCATTGCAAGCACAAGCGCGTTGTCGGGTGGCTGCCGGTACCAAAGGCCAAGCCAGGATCGAGCTGAATGCTGACTGCGGCAGGATCTGGGCATTCGTGCCACGTCGGTGTAATCCATAGGCGCGGTGAAATTGGAATTGGATCGAATTGCGATTGGGTCAAGCGCACCCAATCTTGATCGGCGACATTCACGATTACGTAGCTTGGTGCGGCCAATTTGAGCGTTTCTGCTGCGGTGGCGACAATGGCATCGACATCGATGTCGACATCAAATAGCGCCAATACGATGCTGTTATCCCACAATTGGTCGACAGGCTCACCCGGCTCACCAAAAATTGGCTTTTCATCCACGGTGTCGGCGGCGGCGTCTTCAATCGAAACTGAAAGCGCGCCCAAGTCAAATAAAGCGTCCGAATAGGCTTCTGCCTGTTTGGAGTCGGTCGTTAGGCGGAGTTCTTGCCAAGCCATGATGCTATTCCTGAATTCTGTAGGGGCGTATTTTGCCACGAACTGCTTGCGTTCGACGAAAAGGTTTTTACTAGTGTCGATTTTTGACGGAGTTAGAATGAAAAACGGAGCCGTTTGGCTCCGTTTGGGGGGTTATTGAGCTGCCGTTTTTTGGGCAATCAATTCGCGAATCGCTGGCATTTGGTGTTCGAGATAATGAATGCTCGTTTCACCTTTGATGAATTCCGGATCAACTAATAGCTGCTGATGCAGCGGGATATTCGTTGAAATACCTTGAACGACCATTTCTGACAAGGCGATACGCATTTTGGCAATCGCTTGCTCACGGGTTTCGCCGTAAGTGATGATTTTACCGATCATGCTGTCGTAGTTTGGTGGAACAAAATAACCTTGATACACATGCGAATCCACACGCACACCCGGGCCACCTGGCGTGTGATACGTCGTGATGCGGCCTGGGCTCGGGAAGAAATTCAGCGGATCTTCAGCATTAATTCGGCACTCAATCGCATGGCCTTTGAGCTTCACGTCGTCTTGTGTGTATTGCAATGGCAAGTTCGCAGCAACGCGAATTTGTTCTTGCACGATGTCGATACCGGTGATCAGTTCGGTCACCGGATGTTCAACTTGCACACGGGTGTTCATCTCGATAAAGAAGAACTCACCGTTTTCGAACAAGAATTCAAACGTACCTGCACCACGATAACCCATGCGGCGGCACGCTTCAGCGCAAGATTCACCAATGCGTTGGCGTTGTTCTTCGGTAATACCCGGTGCTGGCGCTTCTTCGAGTACTTTTTGGTGGCGACGTTGCATTGAGCAATCGCGCTCGCCTAAATAAATAGCGTGACCATGTTGATCAGCGAGAATCTGGATTTCGACGTGACGCGGATTTTGCAAATAGCGTTCCATGTAAACCACAGGATTGCCAAACGCTGCACCTGCTTCGGCTTGTGTCATGGCCACGGCAGCAAGCAAGTCTTCTTCACGCTCAACCACGCGCATACCACGACCACCACCACCGCCAGCGGCTTTGATGATGACTGGATAGCCGACTTTACGACCAATCTTGATCATTTCGTCGCCATCATCTGGCAATGCGCCGTCAGAACCCGGTACGCAAGGTACGCCAGCGGCTTTCATCGCGTCTTTAGCCGACACTTTGTCGCCCATGAGGCGAATCGTTTCTGGGCGAGGGCCGATAAATACGAAACCTGATTCTTCTACGCGCTGCGCAAAATCAGCGTTTTCCGACAAAAAGCCATAGCCAGGGTGAATCGCTTCAGCTTCAGTGACTTCGGCAGCCGAAATCAATGCCGCCATATTCAAATAGCTTTGTGCCGAAGGGTTCGGGCCGATACACACTGATTCATCAGCGAGTTTGACGTATTTGGCTTCGCGGTCGATTTCAGAATGCACGACGACGGTTTTGATGCCCATTTCGCGGCAAGCGCGCAAAATTCGTAGTGCGATTTCACCACGGTTGGCAATAAGAATTTTTTTAAACATAAGATACAAACTCCGTGAGGGGTGAGGTATCGCCGTCTAGTCATTATTTAATAATGGCTAGCTGGCAATACATCTCACAGAATTAGCCAATAATAAACATCGGCTCGCCATATTCAACTGGCTGACCGTTTTCTACCAAGATCGCTTTAATCACACCCGTGTGTTCAGCTTCGATCTCGTTCAATAATTTCATCGCTTCGATAATGCAAATCGTTTGACCCGCAGTCACGCTTTGGCCGACCTCAACGAATGGTTTTGCGTCTGGGCTAGAAGAGCGGTAGAACGAACCGACCATTGGTGATTTTTGCGTGTTGCCAGCAACCACAGGCGCTGCCGCTTCAGCGACTACTGCTGGAGCTGCTGCGGCAGCAGCAGGGGCGGCCTGTTGTGGTACGTGGTATTGCATTGGTTGCATATACTGAGCGGTGTTTTGTACGTTACGAGTAATCCGTACTTTTTCTTCGCCTTCGGTCACTTCTAACTCAGCAATGCCCGATTCTTCAACTAAGTCGATTAGTTTTTTAAGTTTACGCAGATCCATGTTGCAATCCCCTCTGAAAAGTAAAAATGGCGTTCTGTCGTGCAGAAAGCCTTATGGGTTTAAACAGTTTTCGTTTCGGCCTGTTTGAGTCGGTCGATGACAAACTCCAGTGCATAGGCGTAGCCCTTAGCACCAAGGCCGCAAATCACGCCAATGGCGAGATCCGAGAAATAAGAATGATGGCGGAATGCTTCCCGCGCATGCACGTTAGACAAGTGCACTTCAACAAACGGTACTTTCACGCCGGCCAATGCATCGCGAATCGCCACGCTGGTATGAGTGAATGCGGCTGGATTAATCACGATATAATCGGTGCCATCTTGTAGGGTGGCATGGATTCGTTCGATGATTTCGTATTCGCGATTGGATTGAAAAGTTTCGACGGAAACTTTATGGCGAGTGCCCAAGTCAATCAAACCTTGATTGATACTAGCGAGCGTAGTGCTGCCGTAATGTTGTGGTTCACGCAGTCCGAGTAAATTGAGGTTTGGGCCATGCAAAACCAAAATTTTACCAATGTCGGCCATACGTGAGTCCTTGTAACGCTATGTAATCGACGGAGTTTGCCGCAAGTTCTGCGAACTTGTCCAGAAAAAGCGTGCTTTTTCTTTTAACTTTAATTTATAAACGATCGTTTTAAAGTCGTGCTACGTCAATGTTGGCGCGGCTTATATCGATGTTTGCTGATATAATCGTGTAGTTTTGCTACAGGTGTCACGAAGGCGTATTTTAAATGCAGATTGCAGATTTTGATTACCATTTGCCCGACGAGTTGATCGCGCAGTTCCCCCCAGAAGTCCGTGGCGCGAGTCGTTTGCTGCATATCGATGGCGAACAACGACAAGATACCTTATTTTCGTCCTTGCCGAGTTTTTTACGTGCTGGCGATGTTTTGGTGTTTAACGACACCAAAGTGATTAAAGCGCGCTTGTTTGGTGAAAAAGCCAGCGGCGGTAAAATCGAAGCGCTGATCGAGCGAGTTTTGGATGAGCACAGCGCTTTGGCGCACATTAAAGCGTCGAAAGCGCCCAAAGCAGGAACGATATTGCATTTTCAAGGTGGTTTCACTGCCGAAATGGTTGAGCGACAAGGCGACTTGTTTAAGCTGCATTTCGAGGGTGATGCCAGCGTCTTAGAGATTCTGGAGCAATCAGGTCTCTTGCCATTGCCGCCGTATATCACGCATGTGCCAGATGATGAAGACGCGAAACGCTATCAAACGGTCTATGCGCGCGATCCGGGTGCAGTGGCTGCACCAACGGCGGGTTTGCATTTTACTGATGACTTGCTCGATCAGATTCGTGCGATGGGCGTTGAAACCGCGTTTCTGACTTTGCATGTTGGCGCAGGAACTTTTATGCCGGTGCGGGTTGATGACATCGCTGAGCATACGATGCACCATGAACGCTATTACATTCCGCCAGAGACGATTGCTGTGATTCACGCTGCGAAAGCGAAGGGTGGGCGTGTCATTGCCGTTGGTACGACGAGTTTGCGTGCTTTGGAAGCGGCATCGCAAAATGGCGTGCTGGCTGAACCGCTTGGTGATACCGATATTTTTATTACGCCTGGTTTTGAGTTTAAGGTGGTTGATCGTTTGATCACCAACTTCCATTTACCCAAATCAACGTTATTAATGCTGGTTGCGGCGTTTATTGGTTTTGATACGATGCGCTCAGCTTACGATCATGCAGTCGCACAGGAATATCGCTTTTTTAGCTATGGCGATGCGATGTTGCTGGAAAAGAATAAAGGTATTTAGTTGTAGGACATTTAAAATAACGCCTACATAGCCATACCTATACACATAATTGAATGGCGCTGAACTGTTTTTTGGTTGCCGAAGGAAAATCATGAAATTTGAATTAAAAACGACGTCTTCCGGCGCTCGCCGCGGTACTTTGACCCTCAATCATGGTGTGGTTGAAACGCCAGTATTTATGCCGGTTGGTACTTACGGTACCGTCAAGGCAATGACGCCACGTGATTTGAACGATATCAACGCACAAATTATTCTCGGCAATACCTTCCATCTGTGGCTACGTCCAGGTTTGGAAGTGATTAAACAATTTGGCGGTCTGCATCAATTTATGGGCTGGGATAAGCCGATGTTGACTGATTCGGGTGGCTTCCAAGTATTTAGCTTGGGCGCAATGCGTAAGATCACCGAAGAAGGCGTGAAATTCCAAAATCCAATCAACGGCGATAAGTTGTTTCTCACGCCCGAAGAGTCAATGCGCATTCAAAAAGTACTCAATTCTGACATCGTGATGATTTTTGACGAATGCACGCCGTATCCCGCCGATCACAAAACCGCAGCCGATTCGATGCGGATGTCTTTGCGCTGGGCAAAACGCTCGAAAGATGAATTTGACCGTGAAGAAAACCCGAATGCGCTGTTCGGTATTGTGCAAGGTGGTATGCATGAAGATTTGCGCAATGAATCGGTAGCGGGTTTGAATGACCTCGATTTTCACGGCATGGCGATTGGCGGTTTGTCAGTTGGCGAGCCCAAAGAAGAAATGGAGCGCATCTTGGCGCACACTGCGCCGCAATTGCCAGTGAACAAGCCACGTTACCTGATGGGCGTGGGTACGCCAGAAGATTTGGTGTACGGCGTGTCGCAAGGCATTGATATGTTTGACTGCGTGATGCCAACGCGCAATGCGCGTAACGGCATGTTGTTTACGCGTTACGGCAATGTCAAAATCAAAAATGCGCATTACAAACTGGATAAACGTCCGCTTGATGAAAGTTGCGATTGCTATACCTGCCGTAATTTCAGCCGTGCTTACTTGCATCATTTATTCCGCTGCCAAGAGATTCTCAGCGCGCAACTCAATACCATTCACAATTTGCACTACTACCAAGTGCTGATGGCGGATATGCGCGCCGCAATTGAAGCTGATCAATTCCCGCAATTTGTCGCTAAATTTAATGCTGATCGTGCGCGTGGCGTGGATTAATGATCTGAATTTTGTTTTAGCGCGTATTCAAACAGCCACCTTGCGTGGCTGTTTTGATTTGGAAGTAGATGTTGTCAATTGGATACCGTGCTTAGAATAGTTCATCACTGCCACTTTCAATTTCGCTTTCAGGCAGCGTATCAAAAAACATCATTTGATTTCTGCCACCGTCTTTGGCTGCATAGAGCGCCAGATCGGCACGTCCTAGTGTGATGCTGAGTACTTCATACGGGCGGATGTCGGTGATGCCGCCACTGATGGTGATTGTGCCAATTTGAGCGAATTCATGGGCTGCAACGGCCTCGCGAAATCGATTGAGTGCCGTGCCGACACTTTCGCGGGTTTGTGGCCCTAAAATTACAACGAATTCTTCGCCGCCAAAGCGGAATAGGTAATCAATTTCGCGAAAACTTTGGCGCATGATTTGCGACACAGTTAAAAGCACTTCATCGCCAAACAAATGTCCAAATTTATCGTTCACGCGTTTAAAGTGGTCGATGTCCAGCACCACTAAAAAGAAATAAGCCGAGCCAGTATCTCGATTGTTTTGTTGTAACGCTTGGCTGGAGGGTAAATTTTGCAGCGCAGTGACAATCTTTAGAAATTGTCGCTCTAGTGTTTTCCGATTCAGTAATCCCGTCAACGTGTCGGTTTCACCATAATCCAGAAGTGCAATGTGGTTTTCATAAATTCGCACAAAGCCTTGCAGCATGCGCAAATCGGCAGGCGATAAGCCGCGGCTGAGGGTGAGGTCAAGCAAGGCATACAGCTCGGTTTCGCGACGTAAACACAAAATCACCCGAAAGCCGCTGGGATCAATGGCTAGCGCGCCGTTGTTGTGCAATGCACTGGCTAAAAATCCATCCGGTGCGATGGGGGCTTGCGGATGTTTACTGCGCAATTGTTCAATCGAATGTTGGCGTATGCCTTGTTGGTCAAATTCCACCAATAAATGCAGCGAAGGTAATTGCTTGGTGCGATGAAACACCCGATAAAAATCCATCGAGTCAGCTTGCATCATTTCAAATAAGGTTAAGCACAGGCTAGCTGCCAAATCATCACGATCAATCAGGCCGGTAAGCTCGGCAAGAGAGTGCAATAAATCGGACGGGTTAGACTTGAGTAGCATATGAAACTGCCTTGTTAATGGTCTCAGCAAGATAGCTAAAAAATGAGCAAATTGTAAGCACTACTTGGAAATTGTTCGCCGCTAGGCTTTTGATTTCGGTTTTGCTGCGTTTATGTCTATGCTGCAAAGCAATCAGCGGGAGTCATGATGGCCGAGAATTTAAAACTATCTGAGTTATTGGGGGCATTATCGTATGCCTTGGACATGACCGAGGGGCAGCCAGAAGGGCATTGTGTTCGCTGCTGCTGGATTGGCGTGCATATTGGTCGGAAAATCGGCTTAAATGATCAAGAAATTTGGGCTTTGTATTACACCTTGCTGCTCAAAGATTTGGGGTGTAGTAGTAATGCGGCGCGGATTTGCGAGTTGTATTTAACTGATGATCAAAGTTTCAAGCGTGACTTTAAGCTCGTTGGTGCCAATGTCTCGCAGGTTTTAGGCTTTGTCTTTCAGCACACAGGTAGAAATGAAAGTTGGACTAAACGACTAACCTCGATCTTGAACATCATCCGCAATGGCGATGCCATCGCCAATGAATTGATCCAAACTCGCTGTGATCGCGGCGCGCGGATTGCGCGGCAATTGCGGTTTCCAGAGACTGTGGCCCTGGGAATTCATTCGCTGGATGAGCATTGGAATGGGATGGGGTGACCAGAGGCTTTGCAAGGCGCTGCAATACCACTGAATGCAAGGATTGCTTTATTGGCTCAGGTCATTGATGTGTTTCATTTTTCGCATGGGCAGCCAGCAGCCATGCAGGAAGTGGTACAGCGTACGGGCATTTGGTTTGATCCTGAATTGGTCGCCGCTTTTGAGGTTGTCGCACAAGATGCGGAATTTTGGCGGACTTTAAGCGATCCGCAGATTGCTTTAGCGGTACAGGATTTAGAGCCCGTGCAATTCACATACCCGCTAGACGATGATTATATGGACGATATTGCCTCGGCATTTGGTCAGGTGGTCGATGCGAAAAGTCCGTTTACGGCAGGACATTCAGAGCGTGTTGGGTTTTATGCTGAGCTGATTGCTCAAGAGATGGGTTTGTCAGCAGCGCAATGTCTTTGGATTAAACGCGCAGCGCTCTTGCATGATGTTGGCAAGTTAGGCGTGAGCAGTAGTATCTTGGAAAAGCCGGGTCGACTGACTGATGATGAGTTCCGCGCGGTGCAGCAGCATGCGCGCTTAACGGAAGAGATCCTGAGCAAAATTGCACAGTTTGATGATTTAGCCATCGTTGCCGGCGCGCATCATGAGCGGCTGGATGGGCGCGGTTACCCGCGATGTTTAAGCCCGGCGGATATTCGGCTAGAAACACGGATTATCACGGTGGCCGATATTTTTGATGCGATTAGTGCTGAGCGCCCTTATCACGCGGCCAATTCACCCGAGCACACTTTAGAGATTATGCAGAGCATGCTTGATGATGCGATTGACCGAGAATGCTACGCCGCATTGCAGCGTGTCTTGGCAAGGGAGTTGGTTTAGGCTTGATGTATTGTTTGCTATGCCATTATTTACAATGTTTAGCGGAGAATACTTGTTAGTTTTGCTGCCAAGATCAAAGAGGTTGCTGGGGTAAGACGGACTATGCGCCACCTTCATCACCTTGCATCCGGGCTCAGTTATTTGGTGTACTTTTTTTGATGTTCGCAAAACTGTATGGCATGTGTATATAGATGCGGATTGAAATGCACTTCATCAGCGATCGAAATTGGTGAGCTGGGCGCATTGCGGTCGGCCCACCAGCAGTAAAATAAATAGCCGACAAATCCAAGAATCAGTCCCAACGGTATTAAATTTGCAGCCATCGTTGTGTAACCAAGATTAATTTATTTGTCAGCTTATATAAGTATTTTGCAATTTAAAAATAAAAATTTATTAAATAATTATTAAATAATTGTAAATCTTTTGTGTTTGCTGCTCAGTGGCTGGTTTTACGCCACTTTTGTTTGAGAATGTCAGCAGTGGTGACGACTTAAGGTGTTGTAAATTGATTTATTTTTGAGCGCTGCATAAGAAATCACTAATGGTTGGGTATTGCAGTTTGAGCTTTAATTCTCGCTTGGCGCGCTCATTGCTGATTTGACGGGATTCATTCAAATAAGAAAGTAGGGCGGGTGAGAGCTGACTTTGCGCGGCTGCCCGGCTAATGCGTGGTGGGCGAGCAAGCTGAGCGAAATCCGCGATTTGATCAAAGTAGTCGCCCATTTTGTGCGGATTGTCGTCGACAATATTGTAAGTACGCATTGGCAGGCCGCGAAACAGTGCCAAACACAGTGCCTGCGCCAAATCATCGGCATGAATATGATTGCTGTAGCTGTCTTCTGCTGCGTGTAAAACCGGATCGCCTCGGCGCACGCGCTCTAGTGGCAGTCGATCTGCGGCATAAATGCCGGGCGCCCGTAAAATACTTAAGCGCACGCCTTGCCGGTAGGCCCAGTTGCGAAGTTGAGTTTCAGCATCCACACGGCGCAATGCGCGGGTCGATTTGGCTTTCAGCGGCTGTGTTTCACTAATCCATTGACCACCACAATCGCCATAAACGCCGCTGGTGCTGATGTAAACAGCACGCTGTAAGCGTTGTGGTAAAATTTCGTTTCGTTTGATCTTCGCGTGGCTTAACGCGGCAATCAGTGCTTTGCTACGTGCATCGCCTTGGCCTTCGCCCGGCGGAGCACTATGAATTAAAAACTGCGCAATACCACGGAGCCTTGCCAAGGTTTTAGCTTGATCCAAGTCTGCAAAAATCGGCTTAACCCCAAGTGTATTGAGCTGCAGAGCTGATTCAGCAGTGCGTGCAGTTGCATACACTGTGAAATGTTGTTTGAGCCATGGCAGGGCGCGGCGAACAACGTCGCCACAACCCACGATTAGTAAGCGGGGTTTTTTCATCGTAAAAAGCCTCGTGATGCAAATAATGAGTACGGAAGTCTTTATGAGCCAGCAACTTACCATCAAACCGTCGGGTCAGCAGTTATCAGTATTCGAGGGGGGAGAGCTTGCTCTATTTCGTTATTCGCGATGTTTTCTAAAACATTTCAAATAAACGTTTTGTAAATTAATAAATATGGGCATGAAATAGAATGAGCCAGCAACTTACCATCGAACCTTCGGGCCAGCAATTATCGGTATTCGAGGGGGAGAGCTTGCTCTATTTCGTTATTCGCGATGTTTTCTAAAACATTTCAAATAGACGTTTTGTAAATTAATAAATATGGGCATGAAATAGAATGAGCCAGCAACTTACCATCGAACCTTCGGGCCAGCAACTATCGGTATTCGAGGGGGAAACCTTACTCGATGCAGCCATGCGTGAAGGCTTTAATATGCCCTACGGCTGCCGAAATGGCTCTTGTGGCGCTTGCAAAGGCAAGGTGCTGTCCGGCGAAGTGGAGCACGACGATCATTCTGAAACCGCATTGTCGCAAGTTGAGATAGACAAAGGCTACGCTTTATTTTGCTGCGCTAAACCGATCAGTTCAGCGGTCAGTATCGAATGCCGCGAAATTGCCGCGACCAAAGACATTCAAATTAAAACCTTACCGACCCGCGTTGAAGCGATTCATAAAGTTTCTCACGACGTCGCAGTACTGACTTTAAAACTCCCAGCAACCGAAAAGCTCACTTTTCTAGCTGGCCAATACATCGATATTCACACCAAGTCAGGTAAAAAACGCAGTTTTTCGATTGCCAATGCACCCGAGCAAGAAGGCTTTATCGAATTGCATATCCGGCGCGTTGCTGGCGGCGAGTTTTCCGAATACATGTGGAACACGATGAAGGAACGCGAGATTTTCCGCTTCACAGGGCCTTTGGGTTCGTTCTTCTTGCGTGAAGACAGTGATAAGCCGATTTTGTTGTTGGCGACAGGGACGGGTTTTGCGCCGATTAAAGGTATGGTCGAGCATGCGCTGGCCAAAAATACGCAGCGCGAAATGGTGCTGTATTGGGGTTGTCGCAGCTTAGAAGACCTTTACATGCCGTATTTGCCATCTGAATGGCAGCAGGAATATCCAAACTTCACTTTTATCCCTGTTTTGTCTGAGCCAAAACCCGAAGACGCATGGCAAGGCCGCACTGGCTTTTTGCATGAGGTCGTGTTGGAAGACTTTAATAACCTGAAAAACTTCCAAGTGTACGCTTGCGGCGCTCCGGTGATGGTCGAGGCGGCGTATACGAGTTTTGTTGCCCATCAATTACCTGCCGATGAGTTTTTCTCTGACGCCTTCTTTAGTAGCAAGGATGTAAATCAATAAACGTTGTAAAACCAAACGTTTATCAATTAAATTGTAAGTTGTTCTTGCCTAAATGCTAGGTGTTGTATATTATGCAGTCCTGTTGCCGATGTAGCTCAGTTGGTAGAGCACCTGACTTGTAATCAGGGGGTCGCGAGTTCGATTCCTGCCGTCGGCACCAAAAATATTAAACCCCAGCAAATGCAAATTTGCTGGGGTTTTCTCATTCTTGCTCGTATATTTTTAGCCGCATCTATCTTGATGCGGCGATCGCGATTCTCTCTTTCCATGCTGTCCTGCAGAACCTGCATTCTTGCCTTAGATCAATCGGCAACAAGAATAGTTGTAACAAGCATTTATCTTTGAAATGACAAACTGCTAGAGTGTTTGGGTCCTCCACCCTCAGGAACACTCACGATGAAATTCGATACGCTTGCGATTCACGCCGGTTACAGCCCCGATCCCACCACCAAAGCCGTTGCTGTCCCGATTTATCAAACGACGAGTTATTCGTTTGATGACACGCAGCACGGTGCCGATTTATTCGATCTGAAAGTCAAAGGCAATATCTATACGCGCATCATGAACCCAACGACCGATGTGCTGGAGCAGCGCGTTGCGGCGCTGGAAGGCGGCATCGGCGCGTTGGCACTGGCCTCGGGCCAAGCGGCGATTACCTATGCGATTTTGACCATTGCCGAAGCGGGCGACAATATCATTGCGACGAGTGCGCTTTACGGTGGCACTTATAATCTTTTCGCGCATACGCTGCCGCAGTACGGCATTAGCGTGAAATTTGTCGATGCCAATGATCCTCAATCGGCCGCCGCGCTGATTGATGACAAAACCAAGGCGATTTATTGCGAATCGATTGGTAATCCGCTGGGTAACGTGGTTGATTTCGCTGCTTTTGCCGGCGTGGCACACGCGGGTGGTATTCCGCTGATTGTTGATAATACGGTGCCAACGCCATACCTTTGCCGCCCGATTGAGCACGGCGCAGATATCGTGGTGCATAGCTTAACAAAATACATGGGCGGCCATGGCACGAGCATCGGCGGTATTATTGTTGATTCAGGCAAGTTTCCTTGGGCTGAGCACAAGGCGCGTTTCCGCCGCTTGAACGAGCCAGAAGTGAGCTACCACGGTGTGGTGTATACCGAAGCACTGGGTGAAGCCGCCTTTATCGGTCGCGCGCGCACCGTGCCGCTGCGCAATATGGGTGCGTGCATTTCTCCGTTTAATTCATTCTTGATTTTGCAGGGCTTGGAAACGCTGGCGCTACGCATGGATAGACACGTGGAAAATGCGCTCAAAGTTGCTGACTTCCTCAAAGGGCATGCAAAAGTAGCCTGGGTGAATTACGCAGGGCAAGCAGGGCATCCAAGCAAGAACTTGGTCGATCAGTATTTCGGTGGAAAAGCATCGGGTCTACTGACGTTTGGTGTGAGCGGCGGTCGTGTCGGTGGCGCTCGTTTCCAAGATGCGCTGCAATTGATTACGCGGTTGGTGAATATTGGCGATGCCAAATCATTGGCTTGCCATCCTGCTAGCACCACGCATCGCCAATTATCGCCAGAAGAGTTAAAAAAGGCTGGCGTGTCGGAAGACATGGTTCGTTTGTCGATTGGCATTGAGCATATCGACGATATTTTGGCTGATTTGGAACAAGCGCTCGCGCAGGTGTAGTTTTTTTGGTGGAGGATGACTTAGTCATAAAACAGCAATACACGACTTCGTAAATAACAGGCAAAATGCAGTAAGAAACAATTTATACTGTTTATACATTTAATGAAGGAGTTTTGATATGCCTAAGTCACCTCTGCAAGTTTCGAGTGAGGCGGTTATTGCTGCCAATGAAGCAAAAAAAGTCGCCGCAGTAGCGAAACCAGCTCCTGCAGCGAAACCAGCTCCTTCAGCAAAACCAGCTCCTGCAGCAAAACCAGCTCCTGCAGCGAAACCAGCTCCTTCAGCAAAACCAGCTCCTGCAGCAAAACCAGCTCCTGCAGCGAAACCAGCTCCAGCAGCGAAACCAGCTCCTGCAGCGAAACCAGCTCCAGCAGCAAAACCAGCTCCTGCAGCGAAACCAGCTCCAGCAGCGAAACCAACTCCAGCAGCGAAACCAACTCCAGCAGCGAAACCAGCTCCCGCAGCAAAATCAGTTCCAGTAGTAAAACCAGCGCCAGTCGCCAAGCCTGCAGCCAAACCTGAAAACATCGCACAAGCCTTGTTGGCGGAAGATTCAAATGCTGCGCCGGTGGCAAAGATGGAAAAGAAACTTGATCGAGCAACGGTTTTGGTGCAGAAAAAAACAGCACAAAAAAAAGCTGCTAAGAAACCTAAATTGGTTCGAGACAGCTTTACCTTCCCCGCTGTAGATTACGCATTGATTGGTGCATTAAAACAGCAAGCTTTGAAAGCGGGCTTGGATGTGAAGAAAAGCGAATTGATCCGTGCTGGCTTGGCCGCATTAGTGGCGATGGATTCTGCGCAATTGTTAAATACGATTAATAGCTTGGAAAAAATCAAAACAGGCCGTCCAGCTAAAAAATAATATAGCCCCATTTTCTGTGGCCCAAAAAGCCCTAGCCGAGCTACGAAACAGCTAGCCGTGCTAGGGTTTTTAATTTCGTGCGAGCTTTTTCGTGTCTTCATGCTCAATGCTGACCGTGTAAGCGATTGCGCCTTGACGCTAAGGATTGTGTCCACTACCGTCAACAGATGAATAGACTAGGGAGATCAATGATGCTGCGCAGTTGGCTGATAAAGGGAATGTGCGCGTTGCCATTGATATTGGGCCTGCCAGCAACTTGGGCGGCCGAAGTGAATACGCCCTTGAAAGTCGTCTATTTTCAAGATTACCCGCCGTTTTCTAGTGGCGCAGGTGAGCAAGTGCATGGCGTGTTTATTGATATTTTGCAAGAGGCCTTGGTGCGGCGCATGAAGCAGCCGATTTTGAATGCGGGCTATCCTTGGGAACGAGCGCAGTATATGGTCAAGCAAGGCGAGGCGGATGCCTTTGTGACGGCACACAATCCAGATCGCAAGCTCTATACCGATGCCAGCAGCGAGACTTTGTTTACAGCCGAAATCAAATTTTATGTGCGCAAAAATCATCCCGATATCGATAAAATTATGGCCTTTACGCAGGTGGCACAATTCAAACCGTATAAGATTGGTTCGTATATTGGTGCGGGTTGGACCAAAACTAATTTAGGCGGTTTTGATATCACGTATTTTCCGCTGTCTGAATCGCTATTTCGCTCTGCTGCCAAAGGCTTGGTGGACGCGTCACCGGATATCGCTGCAATGGCAAGGCCATATATTGTGCGCTTAGGGCTCAAAGAAGAGCTCGCAGAAGTGCCGCACAGTTTTGATACTTTGCACTATCGATTATGTATTCGAAAAAACTCGAATTTCACCAAGCTCTTGCCTGAGTTTGATAAAACGCTCAAAGCGATGCGAAATGACGGCACGCTCGCTGAAATCATGAAGAAAAACAATCTGCAATAAGGAAAAAGGGCAGGGTATGGCACCCCGCCCAATCTTATGAAGTCACTTCAAATTGCGTTACGCGGTCAAACCATTGTGGCGTAACAGCGCATCAATCGCTGGCGCGCGGCCACGGAACGCAGCAAATGATTCGGCGGCAGGGCGTGAGCCACCGACTGCCAAAATTTCCTTACGGAATCGTGCGCCGACTTCGGCATTCACCACGCTGTGACCCGTTTGATCGGCTGCTTCTTCAAACGCCGCGTACGCATCGGCGCTTAATACTTCCGCCCACTTGTAGCTGTAATAACCCGCCGCGTAGCCGCCTGCGAAAATATGGCTAAATGATTGTGGGAAGCGGTTGTATTCAGGTGGCAATGGCAGCGCTAATTCTTGCTGGACTGCTTGTGCGAATGTCGTTAAATCACCAGCCGAAACCGCTTCGGATTTTTGGTGCAACGCCATATCAAAAATCGAGAAATACAATTGGCGTTGCAAGCCAGAGCCGCTGTGGAAGTTTTTCGCAGCCAGCATTTTATCGAATAGTGGGCGAGGTATCGCTTCGCCGCTCTCGATATGATGCGTCAGCGCAGGCAATACCTGCCATTCCCAGCAGAAGTTTTCCATAAACTGGCTTGGCAATTCCACCGCATCCCATTCCACGCCGCTGATGCCAGAGACTTCCAATTCATCCACTTCAGTCAGCAAATGATGCAGCGCATGGCCCATTTCGTGGAACAGCGTAATCACATCATCGTGCGGCAACATCGCGTTTTTGCCATCCACACCGCTGGCGAAATTGCACACAATCAGCGCCACTGGCGTTTGCACGACACTCTTACCATTGGCATCCGCATGCAATTTACGGCCGCGCACATCATTCATCCACGCGCCGCCTTGCTTGCCTTCACGCGCATGCAAATCCATATACAAACCGCCGACCAAACTGCCATCGTTGTTTTTCAGTTCGTAATACCTTACGTCGGTATGCCACGCTGGCGCTTCTGCAGCAACGAATTGCAGGCCATACAGCTCGGAAATCAATTTAAACAAGCCAGTCAATACCGTTGGCTCGGTGAAATACTGCTTCACTTCTTGTTCGCTAAACGAGTATTTTTCTTCGCGTAGACGCTCAGACACCAAGGCCACATCCCATGCTTGCAGCTTGTCGATGCCAAATTCAGATTTCGCAAACGCTTCGAGTTCCGCGCGATCTTCTAGCATAAACGGCTTGGCGCGGGTGGCTAAATCAGACAAAAATTCAATCACTTGTTCTGGGCTATCGGCCATTTTGGTGAATAAAGATTCTTCGCCAAAATTCTTAAAGCCCAACATTGACGCGGCTTCATGGCGCAGCGCCAAAATTTCTGGAATCAACTTGCCATTATCCCATTCTGCCTTGCCAAACTCCGAAGCGCGCGTTGAATACGCTTTATACAGTTGCTCGCGCAGCGGACGGTTTTGCACGTATTGCATCACCGGCATATACGACGGCATTTTCAGCGTAATTTTGTAGCCTTCTTTTTCGTCGGCTTTTGCAGCTGCTGCAGCAGCCGAGAGATTATCCGCAGGAAGGCCAACGAGTTCTTCCGCAGTCACATACAGCGCAAAATCATCGGTCGCGTCGAGTACGTTTTGTGAGAATTTGGTCGTGAGTTCCGAGAGCTTTTCTTCAATGTCTTTAAAGCGGTTTTTTTGCTCAATTGGCAATTCCGCGCCCGACAACACAAAGCCGCGAATCGCATCATCAATCACCGTTTTGCGCGTTGGATTCAAGCCATCGTATTCACGTTCTTTGACTGCTTTATATAAGGCAAACAGTTTTTCGTTTTGGCCAATTTCGGTAAAGAAATTCGAAATCCGTGGAATATTGGCGTTATACACTTCGCGCAATTCAGGCGAATTGACCACCGATTCCAAATGCGCCACCACACCCCAAGCACGGCCGAGGTTTTCTAGCGGCGCTTCGAGCACGCTCAAACTATCCCAAGACGCATCCGTAATTTGCTCCGCTGCCGCAATCGCCGCCGCGGCATCCGCCAGCAAAATATCCAGCGCAGGATTAACGTGTTCGGGTTTGACTTCGCTATAGCGAGGTAAATCGGCAAAATCGAGGAGTGGATTAGCGAGTGTCATGAAAGCTCTCAGGTAGAATAATGAAATTGGTTGTCCACGAAATACACGAAAAGCACGAAAATAAAGTGGTTCTTCTTATTAGGTAAGAAGTTGCGCTGGCAGGCTTGTCCGAAAGTGCAATGCTGTCATAGTTAGTTCGCACAGGTAGATAAGCAAAACGGCCTGTTTTAGCACTTTTCGTGCTTTTCGTGTTGTTCGTGGACTATGGTTTTGATCGATTTAATATAAATGGGCGTTTCTCGCCCGAATTCAAGTTAGGAGCAACAATGTCAATTGAACAATTCGATGGTATGAATCCAGAAATCGGTGCAGGCGCATGGGTGCACGCGCAAGCGAGCGTGATTGGTGAAGTAAAACTCGGTGAAAACGTGTCGATCTGGCCGGGCGCGGTGCTGCGCGGCGATGTGAATCATATCCACGTTGGCAAAGACAGCAATGTGCAAGACAACAGCGTACTGCACACCACGCACAAACGCCCCGATGATCCTCTAGGTGCACCGCTGGTGATCGGCGAGCGCGTCACCATCGGCCACGGCGTAATGCTGCACGGCTGCACCATTGGCAATGAATGCCTGATCGGCATGGGAACAATAGTGCTCGACCGCGTGGTGATCGAAGACCACGTCATGATCGGCGCAGGCTCGCTCGTGCCACCGAATAAAGTATTGCGTTCGGGCTATCTCTATATGGGGCGGCCAGTGAAAGAAGTGCGGGCGTTAACGGAAGATGAGATTAAGCATTTTGCCTATTCGGCAGCGCATTATGTGCGGTTGATGGGGAAATATCAACGTAGCGTTATTTAATTCTTACGACAATATTGGGTGATGCTAACCTCTAATTTAATTACTGAAGATTACAACTCCAAGCAGTAACTATTGCAATAGCTACATATTTTTTTTATTTTTGGTTGGTTTGTTGTTTAAATTCAATAATTTAAATAATTATTCGGAACTTTCTTTGCATATTAGAAAACGCTGTTTGTAAAAATAGTTTTTTTAACATAAATTACTATCTTGTTTTCTAAAATCAAAGTATAAGCTTACTGGAGATTAAATTATGAAGCGTTCTATCCTTGCTGTTGCCTTTGCTTCTGCTTCAATGCTTGCCAATGCTGCCGTCCTCGACCTGTCAACGTTTGTAGTTTCTGGCTCTGGTACGACTAGCAGTTTACTAGCATCTATAACTGGTACAACGACCCTTGCAGGAAATGTTACTGGTTTAACTTCATTTTCGTGGAAGTTTACTACCCCAGACTACATTCCTTTCAATGATTATTCTTTCTTTACGACTTCATCGGGCACAACAAACCTATCGAGTGTAGGTGATTTAGGTAATGTTGTTGGTGGTGTAAGCTCTACAGGCTGGAAAACGTTTACTTTTGCAAATGCATACACTGGACAACTTATTTTTGGTGTTAAAGATGTTCAAGATGCGCAATTGCCTTCAGAATTACAAATTGCAGTTGCTCCTGTTCCGGAACCTGAAACTTACGCATTGATGGGGGTGGGTTTGGTGGGGTTATTGGCTGCGCGCCGTCGTAAAGCTAATTGATAATTTATCAAGTCATGTAGTGCTTTAGGTTGGGCTAAGCTTGCGCAGCCCAACGTTTACCGCGTGTATTATTCAAACAAAACCGCTGGATTATTCTGGCGGTTTTGTTTTTTATGCGGCTGCGCCGCGTAGGTTTTGGGGCGCGGGCTGCGCGCGGCAGGTTCATTTCTTTTGCTTCTCCAAAAGAAATGAACCAAAGAAAAAGAGCCCCGGGCGCGCCCAGCTCCGCTGTGCCCTCGATTGTCGCGAGCCTAGGTCTCGCTCCGCACTCGGTGCGCTTGGACGGGATTTGAAAACCATTACTCCACCATTGGCGTATTTGGTGTTGTGCTGGTGCTGTGCAAGAGTCGCTGGTTTTTATATCTATGTCGATGTATTCAATCGTAGCCATTGATTAGCAATGTATAGCTGGCAATACATCGACTTAAATTTAAACCTCGTTGAGCTGCGCGAGATCCCTTGTATCGCGCCGAGCGAGGAACAAGCGGCAAGGGGATTTCGGCGGGGTCTGTTTTGTTAAACCCCGCCGCCTTGCCGATTGTCCGCAGCGAGGGAATCCGACGAAGTCGGACGCAGATACTAGGGTTGCCTTTCTTTGGCCTACTTTTCTTTGGCAAAGCAAAGAAAAGTAGGTGCCGCGCGGCATTAGCGCGACTCACTCCGAAAGAACACAGCTGCTTTTGCCCTCGCAAAAACTCCCCGTCGCAGATTGCGACTACCAAAAACTGTGCCGAAGTCACATCAATTACCAATCGCAGCCATCATCAGTCACGCTGTCTTTCATTAAGAGCGGAATCGCCAATAGCCCCATGCTGCTATAGGCCTTGCGGCAATCTTTTCGTATGGCTTTTTTCAAATCTTGGCTGAGTGCCGTTTCGTGTTCTGGCGCTTCGGTATTGAGCTGTCGTGGCTTTTCGCCGTGCCGTTGCACGAGTTGTTGGCGCGGTGCGGTGGCGGGATTGGCAAGGGCGCTAGACACATCCAGATTCAAAGCTGGACTTGCAGGTGCCGTTGCCGCCACGGCACTGGCTGACAAAGGCTGGCCGTATTGCGCTTGATGTTGAATCTGAGTCTGTGTTTTGGTGATGAGCTGTGGGTTTGAAGGCTGAGGTTTGGCTTGGGGGCTGATTTTTTCCGGTTGTGTTTTATTGGTGGTGAGTTGTTTCGCCAAGAGCGGGGGCCGCATTAACAACTGGATTGCTAAGGCCGATGCAGCAGTAGGGTGGGTTGGTTTTGCTGGTTGCCAAACGATGAGCACCGCAGCGTGGAGCAGCAGCGACAATAAAACAAGCTTGAGCCAGTGCGGTGGGGTGGTACTTTGTGTTGGCATATCAAGGAGCTGAAATGGCAACATGATTCAACTCGGCAGCAAAAAGTCGCCAGTGTACGAGTTGAATCAGGCTTAAACAATCATCTGTGGTCGTGAAAAATACCGATAGCACGTGGTTTTTTGTAAGCTTGGTGAAATTTTGTAGGTCGCGATCAGCGTTGATTGATGTTTAACCGCAGCAAGGAGAGACAAACAGTTTTATCGTTTGGCTCACGACGCGGCAAGGGTAGCGCGGAGCGCTTTTCGCCCGCGCGTCATCCGCGCGACCTACATTCACAATTATCAAATCCATTATTGATATACCATCCCGCCAGCATCTGTTCATCATTGAATCAAAATAGGAATTTTCGTTTGTTGACCCTAAAACCCATTGAAATCAAAACCAATGTCTTGAGTGGCCTCACGGTGGCGTTGGCGCTGGTGCCTGAGGCGATTGCTTTTGCCATCGTGGCGCATGTCAGCCCGTTGACAGGCTTATACGCGGCGTTTTTTATGTGCTTAATTACTGCTGCCTTGGGTGGTCGGCCGGGAATGATTTCGGGGGCGACAGGGGCGCTGGCGGTGGTGATGGTCAGCTTGGTGCTGCAACATGGCGTCGAGTATCTGTTTGCAACGGTGATTTTGATGGGCGTGCTGCAGCTTTTATTTGCCGCATTCAAGCTGGGTAAATTCATCCGCATGGTGCCGCATTCGGTGATGTTGGGTTTTGTGAATGGCTTGGCGATTGTGGTGTTCATGGCGCAGCTGGGGCATTTTAAAGTCGTCGGCGCAGATGGCGCGAGGACGTGGCTGAGCGGCTCGGCCTTGTATGTGATGCTGGGTTTGATTGCGTTGACGATGGCGATTATTTATATCGTACCCAAGTTCACCACCATTGTGCCCTCATCTTTGGCGGCGATTTTAGTGGTGGCGGGCGTGGTGGCGGGCTTGGGTATTGACACCAAAACGGTAGGCGATATGGGCTCGATTGCTGGGGCATTGCCGCAATTTCATTTACCGCAAGTACCGCTTGTGTGGGCGACGTTGACGGTTATTTTCCCATATGCACTGATTTTGGCGACGATCGGTTTGCTTGAATCGCTACTGACTTTGAATCTGATCGACGAAATGACCGATACGCGCGGCAAACCCAATCGCGAGAGCATGGCGCAGGGTTTGGCGAATGTGGTGAGTGGTTTTTTTGCGACGATGGGTGGCTGCGCAATGATAGGCCAGAGCTTGATTAATATCGGTAATGGCGCGCGCCATCGTTTATCGGGAATTGTGGCGGCGCTGTTTTTGCTGGCGTTTATTTTGTTCTTGTCGCCGTGGATCGAGAAAATTCCGCTGGCTGGGCTGATTGGCGTGATGTTTGTGGTGTGCGAAAAATCGTTTGCTTGGGGTAGCTTGCAAGCTCTGCGCAAAATTCCACGGCAAGACGCGATTATTGTGGTCGGCGTGACGGTAATTACGGTGTTGACGGACTTGGCTGTGGCAGTATTGGCGGGCGTGGTGTTTGCGGCGTTGGTGTTCGCTTGGCAACATGCGAAACAGATTCAGGCGCAGATCAGTACCGATGCGCAAGGCTGGAAAGTGTACCGCTTACAAGGTTCGCTGTTTTTCGCGTCGACCGCCAATTTTACTGCGCTGTTTGATCCAAAAAATGATCCGCAGCATGTAGTGATCGAGTTTCGAGAAGCCAAAGTGGTCGACCATTCGGCGATTGAGGCGATTGATGCACTGGCAGTACGCTATAGCCAAGCAGGTAAAACGCTGCACTTGCGCCACCTGAGCCCCGATTGCCTCGAAGTTTTAGAAAAAGCTAAAGACATGGTTGAAGTGAACGAATTTGAAGACCCGCACTATCATATTGCGGATAATAAAGTGAACTAAACTAACTCACTTAGTCTATTTCTGCCCGCTATGGCGGGCTTTAAAGTGAAAAAACAGGGCTTTAGCGTTGGTTTTATATGCCTGTTAGCGATAGTATTGCCAGCTAGGCCATGATTGTTAATAGCTGGCTGGCAATACATGCTATGTTTCAATTAAGTTCTAAATCGCGTCATCACTTCACGCAGACGATGCGTTTGCGCTTGCAGTTGGGTGCTGAGCTGGCGCGCGTTCGATGCCGCTGCGGCATTGCTTTCCGAGGTCATGGCAATGCGATCGACTTGCTCGTTGACCATTTGATTGGCCTGCGTTTGCTCATGCAGTGCGCTAGAAATGCTCTCGACCATTTGCAAAGTTTTCCGCGCGGATTGCTCGATTTCCAGCACCACTTCACCACCTTGGCGCGCCAGTGAAACACCTTGGCTGACTCGCTCTACCGCCGTTTGCATATGATCACGTGAGGCATTACTGCCTTGCTGAATATCATCGATCATGCCGGCAATTTCGGTGGTGGCGCGGCTGGTGCGTTCGGCGAGCTTGCGTACTTCATCGGCGACGACCGCAAAGCCACGGCCTTGCTCGCCTGCACGTGCCGCTTCGATGGCGGCATTGAGCGCGAGTAGATTGGTTTGATCGGCGACGTCGCGGATGGTATTCATGATGGTCGAGATCGATTCGGTTTTTTGCACCAGTTGGCTGATGACGGTTGAGGTTTGCGCCACGGCCTGATTGATGTCGTCCATTTCGTGGACGGCTTTGCTCAGTACCGCTGAACCTGAACGCGATTGTTGCTCGGAATGGCGTGAGTGTTCATTGGCCGAATCGGCGCTGCTGGCGATATGATGAATGCTTTCGGTCATTTCGGTAATCGCAGCGGCCATCGCTTCGGCGGCTTCTTGTTGCCGGCTTGAGCCGTTCTCAACTTGGTGTGCGTCGGTGGCCAGCTGGGTGCTCATGCTGTTCACACCGTTGGCGACGTCACCGAGCTCACTAACGACTTGGCGCAGTGCCGTTTGCATCGTACAGAGATGAAACATCATACTTTGCTGGTCGCCTGCTTTGAGTGGGATTTGTTTTTGTAAATCACCAGCGGCAATCGCCTGCATTTGAGCGGCCGCCTCACTGGGCTCTCCGCCCAATTGGCGTTGTAGTGAGCGAGAGATCGCCAGTGCAATGGCAATCAGTACGGCGGTACAGAGTACAATAATCAAGAATTCAGTGAGCAAGGTTTGCCAGAATTGCTGGCTGATGTCCTCAATATAAACGCCCGTGCCGATGACCCAGCCCCAAGGGGCAAAGCCTTGTACAAACGACAATTTAGCTTGTGGTTGATCGGCGCCGGGTTTGGGCCATTGGTAGTCTACAAATCCTTTGCCTTGCTGCTTGACCACATCCACCATCGAGACGAAAAGCAATTTACCATCAGGGTCTTTGCTGGCGCTGAGGTCTTTGCCGTCTAGCTCTGGTTTGATCGCATGCATCACCATGCGGGGTTGCATATCGTTAATCCAAAAATATTCTTTACCGCTGTAGCGTAGGGCTTTGATGCTGGCGATGACTTCGGCTTGCGCTTCGCTGCGATTCATTTTGCCTGCTTGTTCTTTGGCATAGCCTTGCTCTGCTAATTGAATAGACAACTCGACCAAATTGCGTAGTTTTTCTTGCCGATCTTCTAGCATTTGTTGTTTGAGGATAAAGCTACTCATGATGGCAACAATGAGTACACCCAGTACGGCAAGAGCAATGAGCCCAAGTAGGCGAGAACGTACAGTCATTGCGTGGTTTTCCTGTGGTTTTGTATTAGCAATATCTTATTTTGATTTAGATCAAATGTGGTATGGTTGAATGCCGTCTGTCGTCTGATTGATACAGTGGGTAAGATTTGGCATGAAATATGCTAAAAGCCCAAGCCGCGTTCCTTATATGGGCGTGACTGCCTTGCGGGTGAAGCCAAGATGGCGCTTTAGCAAATTAACAATGGCAGGTGCGGGGCCGCTGATGTCATCGCCGACGAGCAATAGGTGATTGCAGCCCAGCTTGCCAATACCGGCGTATCGATTTGCTCGGACTTGCTCGATGCCGCATCGCTCTGCTGTGGCGGTTTGGTGGATTCGCCCCCGATGCGAGGCTCAATCCATTTGTGTACGCTTAATTGATTCACTATGATTTTTTTTGCGTAAATTATTCAAAATGAAAAGTAGCGACAATCATTTTTGGGCTTGTTATAGCCGAATTCGTAGTCAGGAAATATTGATCTGTATGGGCTAGATTGCTCAAATCGATGGCCCATTTAAGCCGAGCTGTGATTGATGCTGTAACATAGAGCGATTGTTATGGTTCATTGAATTTGCTTGAATATGCCAACGTATAAACCCCGCAGCGCTGATTATGTGCGTACCATTATCGACGGCCATCGCCGTAAATTGCTGAGCTATCCTGCGTTTGATCGCTTTAATGCGTCGATGCTAGGCTTGGGGAATCTGACTCTTGAATCCAAACCAACGGATGCGATTGCCGCGGTGTTTGATTTGGAAGGTTTTAGTCAGTTTTGCAATCAAATCGATCCGCATTTATCGGTACCGAGCTTTTTGCATCCCTTTTTAAGCTGGTTGATGGACGAGCTGCGCAATCAGATGAAGCAAAAAGACGAAGAAGAGGGGGTGGCGCTGTGGTGCCCCTTGCCGTTCTTTACTAAGTTTTTAGGCGATGGTTTGCTGGTCATTTGGTCGAGTAAAGACTTGTCTCAGGCAGCGATGCGTAATGTGATTGCCAGTACGTGGAGTATTTGTAAAAAGTATCAGACCGACTTTTTGCCTTCGCTCAAATCGCGAGTGGTCGAGCCGCCAACGCGTTTGCGCGTTGGCTTGGCGCGCGGCACGGTGTATTCGGTGGGCGAGGGCAATGATTATGTGGGCTCGTGCATTAATATGGCGGCGCGGATGCAAAAGTTGCCCGGCATTGGTTTTGCATTTAATCGGCGTGGTTTTGATTTGGAAGACAGCCGCACCACCTCATTTTTTACCGACCGCATCATTACTCGTGCCGTGGCGGTGCGTGGCATTGGCGATGGTGAGTTGGTTTGCATACTGCGCAGTGAGTTTGAAAAAATGAAGTCGGCTGATAAAAAACTATACCGCGAGGTTTAGTTGATTAAGCAGTTTGAGGTATCTTGTCGTACGCATTGAATCGTGATGCTTTGCTAGCTATACATTGTATTAATTTGGAGTTTGCATGATTAAACGTAGTGCAAAAAGTGTGATGGCCACTTGGTTTGCTGGCTTGTTGGCGCTGTTACCATTGCTATTGACGGTCTCACTGCTGGGCTGGGTGGTTAATATTTTGGACAAGTTTTTAGGTCCAAGTAGTTTTGCCGGGCAATTGTTTGCGATGTTGGGGCAGCCGATTGTAACTAATCCGATTCTTGGCTATTTGCTCGGATGGGCGATTGTGATTGGTGCGATTTACCCGCTCGGGATTGTGGTGCAATCGCGGTTGAAAAAACCAATTACTGCTTTGATCGACAAAACCGTGCGCCGAATTCCGGTGATTGGCAGTTTATATAATGTGGCCGATCGTTTTGTCAGTTTGCTCGACCAAAAACAAGACGCTGATATCGGTGCGATGAGCCCCGTTTGGTGTTTGTTTGGTGGCGATGGCGTGGCGGTGTTGGCGCTGATGCCGAACCCAGAAATCATGGACATCGAAGGCCGCGAATATCAAGCCGTGCTGGTGCCGACTGCGCCAGTGCCAATTGGCGGTGGCTTGCTGTATATCCCAAAGGAATGGATTCGTCCGGCCAATATTGGTGTAGATAAGCTCACTAGCGTGTATATGTCTATGGGTATTACGCCACCACCACCGCTGAAAAAGGCTTTGCAAGCGACACCCCTGATTTACCCTGATCCTAAGCAGCTATAAATCCTTGAAATCAAAACCAGCCACTTCATTCGAAGTGGCTTTTTTTTGCCTATTTGATTCTTTGATTTTTATGCAACACAGTTGCGCAACCAAGTTGCATAAAGGTATGCTCTGCTTTTTTGAAGGAGAGGCAAAATGACAAAGCGTTTACCCGTTACGGTGTTGTCGGGATTTTTGGGGGCTGGCAAAACAACCTTGATGAATCATGTGCTGAAAAATCGCGCAGGTTTGCGTGTTGCGGTGATTGTGAACGATTTGTCGGATGTGAATATCGATGGCGAGTTGATCCATCAAGGCGGTTTTGCGCGTGGCGAAGAAAAGCTGATTGAGATGAGTAATGGCTGTATTTGCTGCACTTTGCGCGAAGATTTGCTGCTCGAAGTGGCGCGCCTCGCGAAAGAAGATCGCTTTGATTATTTACTGATTGAATCCACTGGTATCGCCGAGCCTTTGCCCGTGGCCGAGACATTTACCTTCCGCGACGAAGCGGGGCAGTCGCTCTCGGACATCGCCCAACTCGACACGATGGTGACGGTGGTCGATGCATTTAACTTCTTGCACGATTATTCCACTGGCGATTTGCTGGCCGAACGCGGCGAAACGGCGGGGGAAGATGACGACCGTACCGTGGTCGATTTATTGACCGAGCAAGTCGAATTTTGCGATGTATTGGTGATTAGTAAACCCGATTTGGTGTCACCAGAGCAGTTGGCCGAATTACAAAGTATCCTCGCCGCGCTCAATCCACGCGCGGTGCAGATTGTCGCTGAAAATGGAGAAGTGCCACTCAATGCGATTTTAGGCACGGGGCGTTTTGATTTTGACGAAGCCGCTAACGCGCCGGGCTGGTTGGCTGAGTTGCGCGGTGAGCATATCCCAGAAACCGAAGAATATGGCATCAGTAGTTTTGTCTGGCAAGCGCGTGCGCCGCTGCATCCAGAGCGATTCTGGAACTTGATTCACAGCGAATGGCAAGGCGTGCTGCGCTCGAAAGGCTTTTTCTGGTTGGCGAGCCGCCCGAGCTTTGCCGGTAGTTGGTCGCAAGCCGGCGGTGCTTGCCGCCATGGGGCGGGTGGCTACTGGTGGGCGAGTGTACCGAAAGCGCATTGGCCTACTGACGATGAGCAAATCGACAGCATCATGGATCGCTGGGATGATGATTTTGGCGACCGAAAGCAAGAATTGGTGTTCATCGGCATTGATATGGACGAAGCGGTGCTGCGAGAGCGCTTAAATCAATGTTTGCTCACCGACGCTGAATTGGCCTTGGGCACTGATGCATGGCTCAAAATGAACGACCCATTCCCGCACTGGGGCACAGCTGCGGATGAAGAAGACGAAGCGGCGGTGTGTGCGGTATCGGCTTAGTATCAAAATTGGTATGGGTATTGCTAGCTAAACATTATTATTAAATGGATAGATGGCAATACACTTTCTTGCATCAATAACGACTCAAACATTCGATTGATAAATTGAGTCAGGCGACTTAAACCACCCACGCTCCATCACGGTAAACGACATCGTCGTCAAACTGCACCGATTCGGTGATTGCAAAGACATCAATGTGATATTTGCCTTCGCCGCGTTTGATATTCGGTTTGGCGTAGATGCCGTGCTTCATCCCGAGCGATAAATGAATCCCGCACATGCGCTCGTAGGTGCCGATATCACTCACGGTGCGATCAAAACTAAACGCTCGGTTTAGCCCCAAACCCAATTCCCGCACCCACACCACGCCGCCTTCATCAGCGCGGATCATTGCCATCATCTCGTCAAATTCGGGCGTTGAATCAATCACGGCAACGACTTGGCTCTGTTCAACCACCAAGGTAATCGGCAGGCTAGGGCGGTTCACGCGGTAGCGCGTGTCGCCAAACACAAACACGCGAATCCGTCCATTTACCGCCGCAAAATCCTGCGTCTCGGTAAACACTTCGCCGAGCGGAAATTGCCCGCCGATATTATTCATCTGGCTGTAATCGCCAATATTGAGCTTGGCCGATTCAAACGGCGCAGCAAAGTGCAGCACATTGCCTTCGCCACTATCAACCAGACCACGGCTGGCGCTGTCGATTTTAGCTTTGAGTCCATGACCAACGCCGCGGTAATACGCCGCATCATAGGCCAGCGAATCGATATACGTCGGTACTTCATCACCCACCATCCGCCCCAAATGCGGATGCTCAATCACTTTCAAGCCACGCTTAAACAGCTCAACGCGAATGCGGAAGGCTTCGAGGCGAAAGTTCGTCGATTGCACCAACACCACCAAATCTTTCGCCGCTAACGGCGCAAACGCCGCCAACACTTGCTCGGGCGTGCTGGCGTCAAAATTAATGAACAGCGCATTCGGCAATGCTAGCCGATACGCCTCTGTCAACGTCGCCGCCAACTCACAGCGAGTATCAAACACCACCACCGCCTGCTGTTCACCATCGATGTGTTCAAACGCAATCGTCAACACATCCCGCAAATGCGCTTGCGCCAGCGTGATGAGTTCTGGATTGGGGGGCGTTTCTAAGGTAGAGCAGGGTGACAACATGGTGATGACTCGATGACGGATTAGGTGCTAGTTTAAGCGAAATGGGCGAGGTTGGTTTTGTGGTGAAGCAAGCAAAATACGTTTTTACGGCGTATTCTTTGCCGCTAACTCCAAGTTCTTATTTGGTAGGTTGGTGCTGAGTTTGCGAAGCCCAACATTCGCGGTAAACGTTGGGCTGCATTTCATTTAGCCCAACCTACGGAATTACGGTTCAAGGATGTAACGAAGATCGTATCTTCGTTCGTTTTTCTTGAGTGAGTTATAGGATTCTACGCTCGATCTAATTGATTCCAAATCACAATAGCCAAAATAATTTTCAGCAGTATTAAGCATCGATGTGTTAAGCGAGATAACATCTTTCTTTGACAATTGTTTTATCCCATATTCATACCCTACTGGTTTTCCGTTTTGCAGGTTTACCTTTGGTGGTTCAACAATATCAGAACTTCCAAAACCAATTAATTCACTTACAGTCATTCCATTGAGCGGCAGCAAACCAGAAAAACCTGATTTATTATCAAAGAATTTATAAAATACACTAAATGAGACAATGGCCATTTTTTTGGCCACAGGAAAAAGCATGTAGTCATACGGAGTCAGCATCTGCGACATCTGAAGCAAGAAAGGGTTTCCACTTTTTAATGCGTAATTTAGTGTGTACATGCATTTATCAAACGCCCCACCTTGACCGAAATTGAGATGTGTTGCTTTATAAGAAAATCCAGTGTCTGGAATAATTAAATCTTCCTTGCATTGATTTGTACTAACGATTGCAATATAGGAATGAAGAATGTTCTTTATGTGCGCAAATAGCTTTACTTCGCCATAACGCTCACTATTACTTGCCCTTTCTAGTGCTTCATCTGCATCAATATCTATATACGTAAATATTTCTTCAGCATTTGCACAAGCAAGCACTTTATTGATGTTATGATAAAAATTTTCAGAATAACTTTTTACAAAATTAGGGTCAGCACCCACGCCTTCCATTGCTTCTGTTACGTTAAATCGTAAAGCAGTAACAATAAGATACTTCTTAAGAATAAAGAGATCCTCTCTTGAGAGAGAAACTTTATAACGTTCTTTTAAAATTTTATTATTCAAAAGATTGGCGAACTGGCTCTCAATCTTGTAACACAATTCCTTTTCAATTTTTTCTGGGTAATATCCCTTTTCGGCAAAAGTAGACTTGATGTTTCTATTTTCTACTTTACTTTTTTCTAAGTCACAGTACTGAATTTTCTCTTCATCAGCAAAATGGCGTAAAATCAACCGCGGTACATAATGGCAATTTATCAAAATTCATCCTTATTTAATAAGCTGGCATTTTCATTACCGCCGCATTCTCGCATCCAATTCCTCAACCTGCGCCCGCGCCCATGGCGTGCGACGGAGGAAGGTGAGGCTGGATTTGATTGATGGATTATTGGAAAAACACTTAATCGGAATCCGCCGCGCTAGTTCTTCCCAGCCAAAATGGTCGACTAAATCGGTAAGCATTTTTTCCAGCGTAATGCCGTGCTGTGGGTCTGAGTTATACATCGTGTGGCCTTGCGAATCATTTGTTGGGTATTTTAAACCTAGCGCGCTCATCGTGCAGGGGTTTGAAACCCCCTGACGCCCATCGCCGAGCGAGTGGAGTGAGACAAACGGTTTTATTGTTTGGCTCAGGACCGACCGAGGGAAGCCCGGAGGGCCGCAGGCGTGGGGTCGCCTTCTCTTGCTTACTTCTCTTGGCGAAGCAAGAGAAGTAAGTCCTCGTCGCGGATTGCGACTCAAAACTAACGTGCCGAAGGCGCACTAATTAAATACAATAGGTCAGCTAGTATATTAATCTATTCATTTAAAATGAATGGCTGTATAGATATACGTACAAAAAAGCCCAAACAACGTTGGGCTTTTGATGTTTGCTGCAAGCTCAGAGATTAACCGAAAATCCCTTTCCACCACAAACGCATCGTATCCCACGCACGACCAAAGATATTGGCTTCTTCGACTGCGGCTACCGCTACGACTGGACGCTCCGACAATACTTTGCCTTCGAGAATGATTTTGAGCGTGCCGATTTGTTGGCCTTCTTTAATCGGCGCAATCAAAGGCTGCTGGCTGGTGAGTTCAATTTTGATTTTCGCCGCGTCGCCTTTCGGTACGGTGATAAATTGATCATTCATAAAACCAACGCTGACCACATCGGCTTTACCTTTCCAAACTGGCACGGTCTGTACGGCTTGCTTGGCGGTGTAGAGGCGCGGGGTTTCATAAAACTGTGCGCCCCAGTTGAGTAATTTTGATGATTCAGTCGCGCGAACTTCAGGGCTGGTCGTACCAACAACTACTGAAATCAAGCGGCGGTCGTCACGTTTGCTGGATGCCACGAGATTGTAACCGGCCGATTGAGTGTGGCCGGTTTTCATGCCGTCCACAAAGGGATCGCGGTAGAGCAGCAAGTTGCGGTTCGGTTGATTGATGTTGTTGTACTTGAATTCTTTGATCGAGTAGATGTGATAGAACTCAGGAAAGTCGCTGATGATGGCGCTGGCCAGACGCGATAAATCGCTGGTGGTCACATGCATCGCTGGATCAGGTAGGCCCGTGCTGTTGGTGAACACGGAGTCTTTCAAGCCCAGACGTTTGCCTTCTTTGTTCATTAATTGCGCAAAAACTTCCTCAGAGCCAGCAATGCCTTCGGCGAGCGTGACGCAAGCGTCATTACCACTTTGTACAATCACGCCTTTGATCAGGTCTTCCACTGTGGCCGGTACTTTTGGATCGAGATACATCCGCGAGCCTTCTTGACGCCAGCCTTTTTCTGAAACTAATAAAGTTTGATCGAGTTTGAGCTTGCCTTCTTTAATCGCTTTGAACGTGAGGTAAGCGGTCATTAGCTTGGTCAACGAGGCAGGCTCAACACGCATATCTGGGTCACGTGCGGCGAGTACTTGGCCACTTTGCTTGTCGTACAAATAATAAGATTTGGCGGCGATCTCAGGAACAGGCGCAACAAAAGCGTGGGCGATACTGCTGCTAAACAGCGCGGCAATCAGAGTGGCGGTAATGGCAATGCGTGGCATGGTGTCAGCTATGTAAGTGTGAACAAGAAGTGGGGGCAATTATACGGTGAAACCTAAACGACTGACGTCCAACATGAGGTTTTGTTCCGCAAAATCAGGGTGAATGTTTTGGCTTGACAGAAAAAAGCCCCAACAAAGTGGGGCTGATGAGTATGACTTGAGCGTTTGAGTGGTGGTGCTTAGAACGGATAGGCTGGTGTCGTGCTAGATAGATCCAGCCATTGTCCGGTAGTGAGGTGGTTGTGCTTACCCGTTTGTAGCGCGTAAAACTGCTCAGTTAAGACGGGAAGATTGAGATCGGCAACCGAATCGAGCGCGGATTGCGATAAGGTAAAGCCATACATTGCAAACACATTGCGTAGGTCTTTGCCGATGAGTTTCGAGCTTAATACAAACAGTAAGTCTGGGTTGTTGATTTTATTATCGGCAAATCGACTCATGCCATATTTGCTTTTATTGGTGCTATCCCATGCTTGGCCTACTAAACGATCTGCTTTGGTGAGCAGGGTGAAGTAATCCATTGTGCTTTGCATTGTTGGTTTCACTTCGTTAGCGCGGTAGCGGCTAAACAGGAATCCCAATTGGAAGTGCACTGCTCGCATAGGGTTTTGGCCATTGGCCATATCCCAAAGTCGGGTTTGCATGTCCAGTACTTTGGCGTTGCCGGTTAAGCTGCTGGCTCGGTTTGCAACGATGTCTTGGTATAGGCCTGGATGGTCAGTGGCGTGTCCAGTATCAATGCCGCGAAGTGCAAATTGACGCAGCATATGGGCGCTAGCGAGAATGTTGTTGTCACACTCGACGACGCAGCCTTTGCCGTTGAAGGTAATCTGCATGACACGCTGCACGGTGTTGTGACCGAGTTCGTGTGAGTGCCCCCAACCGGTGCCGCCAATACCTGCATAGCCATCGGATGGATTGCCCGAGCATAGGTAGCCGCAAGTCGCGATCCAACCCACAAAATGTTGCACACCCGGCGCGCGATGAATCGATCCCGTGCAATCCCAGTTAAATTGCGTACATAGCGCGGCAACATTGCTGCTCATCGGCATATTGTTGTAGCCGTTGGCGATATGATTGGAATCAAAAAGCAATTCTTTGATTTCGCCAACAATATATTGCTCTGGTGTTTTATTGCCCATCTCACTACTGGCGTAGCCTATCGTTTGTTGGATTTCACCGCCAACGAGTTTGGCCGTTTGCCAACCAAAATCTCGACGTTTCATTGCTGCGACGGCTTCGTCAATTTCCGCTTGAGTTTGCGTTTTCGTAAAGTCAAAGTGGGCGTATTTAGCCGCGCCACGAATTCTGAGTGTCACGTTTTGCCCTGCAGTTGCACCGCTGTAGCTGAGATAAAGTGGTCCACCAAAAGGCGTTACAAAGTTTGTTTCACCCGAGCCAGCTAGCAAAATAGCAAATGATTGCGGACGGCGAGGGCGTTTATAGCCTTCGTTGATATTATCGGTGAGTGGATTTCCCCAGGCTCGTAGGTAGTTGGTTTGCACTTTTAGGCTGCTTGCGCCCCCATTATTCACAATTTCAATCTGCACTGGTTTGCCTGGCACGGCGGCGCGGCCGATTGAGGTAATGCCGCTGCCTTGTGGGATCGTTATTTCAATACTTTCGGCGCTACTGCTTACAGGCAGACTGTGTGCTGCAACAGGCATAAAATCACCTTGGCCTGCTGTGGCTACGGTCGTGTCTGTGCGATTAAAAGCTAACCATGAGTCCGAGGCAAAAGTGCGTAGAAAATCACCCGGTGCAGTATCGCGGTTGATTTTTCCGTATTGAATTTCGGGTCGATACAAGTCGGCCCAAAGTACCAATAAGCGATATAAATCGGTGGTCGGATCGTTAAATAGATTGCTGCCATTGCCTTGCATCGCCGCCAATTCGTTATGAATTTGCGTGATCGGTGTTGTGACACTGCTGTCTTGACTGATCGCCAGCTGCGGTTTGTCTTGCCCCATCAAGGTGAGCGATTGCACCAGTTGACTCATTTGATCGCTGCGGCTTAGATTTTCTGCAACGGTGCGAGTGCTGCCAATTGAAACGCCCGCTGCCGAGGAAAAATAATTACCAGGGTAGCCGCCGAGCGTCATGCCCATGCCGGCCAGCACTTGGCGCCCACCGGCGGAGTCGATCCAGTTTGGATGCATGTAGATCACGGCCTTGCCGTTTTCCATGTATTTACGAATCAGGCTATCCAATCCTGGGGTGTTCGGTGTGCCACTACCAAAGACCAATAGATCAGCCTCTTGCCAACAGGTATTGTTACTGGCGCTTAAATCACAACTGATGGCTTGTGCTGCTTTGCCTTGGGTGCTGATCATTTTGCTGACATTGCTTGCGGTATAGCCGGTTGTTGCAAATTTTACCGTGTTGGGTAAAGGGCCAGCAGCTTTGCCTGTGAGTACCCAATTGAACGCGCGCGTAAATAGCGCGGTATGTTGCGTTTCTTGCGACTGATTTGCGATCCAACTTAAAACATCTTTGCCATACGCTAGACCGCGCCCTTTACCATATTGAGCAATTGCTGCCATACCGCTGCCATCATCGGCGGTGAGTAAGGGCGTCGCCACCGTGCGACTGCCTACATTGATTTCGCTACTATCGGTGGTGTGATTGAGAGTTAGCGTGGCACTAGGATCAGCAAAAATATCAGCAAGCGCACCATTTTGATTTTGTTTGTAACGATCCGCCAGTTGAGTCGCCAATTGGAGTAAGACCGTGCGATCGGCTGCAGTGAGCCCCTTCACGCTGCCGATTTGCAGTGCTTGCACAATCGGATTGCTGCTGGTTTCAGATCCAGGGATGCCTGTTCCTGGTTTGTTTAGGTTTGGATTTGAGACTTGATCTAGCGATGTGCCCGATGTATTGGTATTTGAACCAGTGGGAGGCGTTGGGTTGGCTGACGTACCCGAGTTAGATCCGCCACCACCACAGGCGGAGAGCAGTCCGGTGCAAATAAGGGCTGCAATGTATTGAATTTTCATGTTTTCGGCTCTCAAGGCATATAAGTGTCAGCATTTTTCGAGTCGAATTCTAATATTTATTAGAAAATGCTGATACATGAGGGCGGCATAAGTTGATCACCTAGGGTGAGTAAGGTCACAAATGATGACGAACGGCTGGCTATATCTACCGTTTCTTGTTTTTAGTTACGCCATTGCTGGGCGTTGCTTGCTGAGTGACGACAGAGCGAGTCATCGCTCTGTAGGAAAAAAGGGGGGCGAATGCTGCCCGATTTGAGAGCGTCAATCAGATAGTAAAGTGGCCTTTACCAATGGCTTTGACTTTACCGCCGACTTGTATCTGCCGATCTGCCGTGACCAACAAATGAAGCTGGGCGATACGCCCAATACCATGCCCTTGCTCCATCTTGATTTGTAGTGGCAGAGCTGCGTTTTCAGCCAATAGCCAGCCGCCCAGATTGGCGCACGCCGAGCCGGTACCAAAATCTTCAGCGGATTGACCGTTTTGCGACCAGAAAAAACGCGCGATGACGGTTTCACTGCCATCGGCATTGTTTTGTCGCGCCCAGACTAGCGCACCTGAGCGGCCTGCTAGATTGGTGGCGGCCTGCTCAAACAGGGCTAAATTCAGATTGCACTGCGCCACACTGGCGACGCTGTCGAGCGGCACGATGAGTTGCTCACTACCGCAATTTACAAAGCGCGGTGTGGCTATGATTTGCGTTGGTGTAATGCCCAGAGCGGCTGCGAGCGTTGTCATATCAGGGCCATCGCGATAGGTGGGCGCGTTGGCGGTGAGTGTCATCTGCTCGCCATCGCAAGCGACTGGAATAATGCCCGCTTTCATTTTGAGTCGGACTGATGATTTGCCATTGGCAAGGACAAACGCGGTGCCAAGCGTGGGGTGGCCAGCGAAGGGCATCTCGTACGATGGCGTAAATATCCGCACATGGGCATCGGCCTCTGTGCTTGGCATTACAAAGGTAATCTCAGATAAATTCATTTGTTGGCCGAGCGCTGCCATCTCAAATTCAGTAATTTCACTGGCATCGGTGAACACGGCGAGAGGATTGCCGGAAAAAAGTGCATCCGTAGCAAAAACGTTAACCAGTTGGTATTGAACTTGTTTCATGAATATATCCTTGGGTATTGCCTGCTAGGTATTATTAAATATAGTCTTTGTTGATATACATTAGATTTTAGTGCATTAAATAGCAGGGGGTTAGCGTGATGAACCCATTTGTAGTCAGCGAAGTCAGTAAATCATCCCCTGAATGCCACGTTGCGCTTGTATAATATTGGGTTTCGCCTCTTGGCAGTATTAAAAAACACCCATGATTCGTAAATTTATCGGCAAGGTGCTACGGCGCCCAGGCAAGCGCGTGATTCACGCCAAGCATTATGGCATTCGCCGTGATCAACTGCATTCAGGCGCGTTGAAAGTCTGTGATCGTCTGCAAGCCGCAGGCTACGAGGCCTATATCGTGGGTGGTGCCATTCGCGATTTGTTATTGGGTAAAGAGCCAAAAGATTTCGACGTGGCCACCAGTGCAACGCCTGAGCAAGTTCGGCATATTTTTAACCGCTCGCGCATTATTGGCCGTCGATTCCGCATTGTGCATGTGCCATTTTACGAGCGCGGTGGCGAAGAAATTATCGAAGTGACCACCTTCCGTGGCAGCGCTGAATCACCGACCGATGCATCTGGGCGAATTATTCGCGATAACGTCTACGGCACGATTGCTGAGGATGCCGATCGCCGAGATTTCACTGTGAATGCGCTGTATTACGATCCGAATTCAGAAGAAATTATCGATTTTCATCACGGCATTGAAGACTTAGAAAAACAGCAGTTGGTGATGATTGGCGATCCGGTTAAACGCTATCACGAAGACCCTGTGCGCATGCTGCGCGCGGCGCGTTTGTCGGCTAAGCTCGATTTAGCGATTGCGCCAGATACTAAAAATCCAATTCGTGAACATGCGGCCCTGCTCGAAAACATCCCGACGGCGCGTTTGTTTGATGAAATGATGAAGCTGCTGCTGTCTGGTAAGGCCTGGCTTTGTGTGCAGACTTTGCGTGAATTAAGTTTGCATAAACCGCTGTTTCCCTTGCTGGATAAATTGCTGTCTAAGCCTGACACCGCCAAGTTTCTGCAAAAAGCGTTAGAAAACACCGACAATCGTTTAGCTGAAGACAAACCTGTTTCGGCTGGTTTTTTGTTTGCAGCTTTGCTGTGGCATGAAGTGGAAGAAAATTGGCACAAACGCATCGCTGCAGGTGAAGTGAAAACCCCTGCGCTGATAGAAGCGATGAATGAAGTGGAAAGCAAAGTGTGTAAACGTTTGGCGATTCCAAACCGCTATGGTGCGGCGATGAAAGAAATCTGGGCGATGCAACCGCGTTTCGAACAGCGTGTGGGTTTGCGCCCGTTCCGCTTGTTTGAACAACCCCGTTTCCGTGCCGCCTATGATTTTCTTTTGCTGCGTGCTGAATGCGGTTTGGTTGAGCAAGAGCTAGCCGATTGGTGGACGAAATTTCAAATCAGCGAAAGCACTGAACGCATGGACATGATCGATGCGGCCGCTAAAAGTGGCCAAGGCGGCGATGTACCTGCCAAACGCCGCAAGCGTAGCCGTCATCGCAAGCCTGCGTCGGCCAAGAGTACTGTGAAGACTTCCGAGGCCTAATTTTGACGCATATTTTTGTCGCATTAGGTGCGAATTTGGGCGATCCTGCGGCGCAATTACAGCAAGCGATTGCCGCACTGGCGGCGTGGCCGACGATGACGCTGCTGCAAAGCTCGTCGTTTTATGCCAGCGCGCCAGTGGGTTATACCGATCAGCCTGATTTTGTGAATGCGGTGTGTGAGCTAGAAACCGAACTCAGCGCTTTGGAAGTCTTGGCGGCGCTGCTGTCGATTGAAGCGGAAAATGGTAGAGAGAGAAATTTCAAAAATTCACCGCGCACTTTAGATTTGGATTTGATTTTGTACGGTAACGAACAAATTGATGTGCCTGACTTAACCGTGCCGCACCCACGCATGCATGAACGTGCGTTTGTGTTGCAACCGCTACTGGAAATTGCGCCACAGGCACAGATTCCCGGATTAGGCGCTGCACAAGACTATTTGGCTGCAGTGGCCGCACAGACTTTGACCCGAATCCCCGAGAAATCCCTTACTTCTGCGTAAAGTTGTCGAATTCCTGCCCGCTTTCCGTTAGGATTTGCTTTCCTGCTCTGCAGATGATGCTGACAAAGCGCCTTGTGGCGTTTTGCTACCTCATTGCGATGATGAGCGACAATTTGACCAAGGCGCATCAAGAGTGCAGACCTGCTAACCATGGATACTGAACCATGAAGACGACGTTAAATACCCTATTAAAGATGAAACAAGATGGCCAAAAAATCGCCATGTTGACGTGCTATGACGCAAGTTTTGCGAGTCTACTCGATGAAGCGGGCGTTGATATTTTTTTGATTGGCGATTCACTCGGTAATGTGATTCAAGGTCATACTTCGACGTTGCCTGTGACGATGGACGATATGATTTACCACACCGCCGCCGTTGCGCGTGGTACGAGTAAGGCATTGGTATTGGCTGATTTACCTTTTGCCAGCTATCAAGCATCCCACACCCAAGCGTATGAAAACGCGGCCAAATTGATGGCGGCGGGTGCTGAGATGGTCAAAATCGAAGGCGGCGCGGTGATGGTTGAAACCGTGGATTTCTTGGTGCAACGCGGGATTCCTGTCTGTGCGCACATTGGTCTACAGCCGCAGTCGGTGCATTTGTACGGCGGCTATAAAGTGCAAGGTAAAACCGAGACCGAGGCCGATATTTTGAAACGCGATGCACTTGCACTGCAAGCAGCGGGCGCGAGTATGGTGTTGATGGAAATGGTGCCTGCAACTGTCGCTAAAGCGATAACTGAATCTTTGACCGTGCCGACGATTGGTATCGGTGCAGGCGTCGATGTCGATGGTCAAGTGCTGGTGCTGTACGACATGCTCGGCGTTTATCCGGGCAAAAAAGCGCGCTTTGTGAAAAACTTTATGAGTGGCAGCGTTCATAGCATCCAAGGTGCAGTGGAAGCGTATGTGAAAGCAGTGAAGGGCTTAACCTTTCCAGCAGAAGAACATTCATTTTAATTTAAAAATGCTGTGCATCCCGTGATAGCTGATCAGGCGGTGCTCACAATCCTCATGTACTTGTGTACATTCCGGTTGCTGTGCTCCGGCTTCACCGCTCTGACGGGCGCTCGCTATTTTTAAAAGCGTAACAGCTAGCGTTTGCATGTTACTCCTTACCCCTAACACCTCACACACTCCATGAAAATCATCCATACAATTGCAGAACTTCGCGCTTGGCGCAAAACAGTGGGCACGGTGGCTTTTGTGCCGACGATGGGTAGCTTGCATGCTGGGCATATGTCGCTAATCCATGCTGCAAAAGCTGCAGCGGAACATACAGTCGTTAGTATTTTTGTGAATCGCTTGCAGTTCGGTCAAGGCGAGGATTTTGATCGCTATCCGCGTACGCTAGAAAATGATGCTGCGCTGATTGCTGAACAAGGCGGGGTGGATGTCATTTTCGCGCCGGATGAACGTGAACTTTATCCGAATGTGATTCAGCAATATCAAGTGACGCCACCGGCAATCGCCGAAGAGCTCTGTGGCGCGTTCCGCCCTGGGCATTTCCGTGGTGTGGCCACCGTGGTGACCAAATTATTCAATATCGTTGAAGCTGATATCGCCTGCTTTGGCCGCAAGGATTTCCAGCAGTTGTTTGTGATTCAGAGCATGGTCAAAGATTTGAATATGAAAATTCAAATCTTGCCGGTGGATACTGGCCGCGCAGAAGATGGTTTGGCTTTGTCATCGCGCAATGCCTTTTTAACGGAAGATCAGCGCGCCGAAGCACCGCGCTTGCACTATCATTTGGCGCGCATGAAAGCGGCGATTGAAGCGGGCGAAAAGGACTACTCAAAACTCGCTATTCAAACCGTTACTGATTTGCGCGTTCGCGGGTGGCACGATATTGATTACGTTGATACTCGCAATGCCGAAACGCTTAAACCTGCAGCCAGCACCGATCAGCATTTGGTGATTTTGATTGCGGCTCGTTTGGGAACTACGCGTTTGATTGATAATATTGAAGTCAATCTTTAATGTTATGTATTGGGCTGTAGTCATTATCTAGCAATGCCTACAGCTCAATACATCTAGTTTTTTATCGTTTTTAGTAGCTGTTGCTTGCGTCGATCAGATAGCTTTTCAATCTTTGCGAGCAAAGCGTATTCATTGCGCAGTTGGATATTATGGCTTGCTGCAAAGTTACGCACCTCATCTCCAAATTCCCCGCGATGAATATACACACCAGCATGAGCGCGTTCATGCACCATCACACCTAAAAATTGGCGTACCGCATTCATTTCAACGATTTGATCGTTGCTACAATGAATCACTTTGCTAACGATGCTGTTCTGCCAGATCAAAATATTCAGTCCAGTCGATGAGCCTAATTGATGGGTGGTGTGGGGAATGCCCTTGATTTCGTAATAGGCCAAACACAGCTGAGTAAATTGCGCTGAGCTGAGTTTTTGCATGAATTCAATCGACCAAGTTGGCGGCATCAAAAATTGGCTGATCGCTGTAATACTGAATTTTTTTCGCCCATCACTTGGGATTGTGGATAAAGTGACTTCATTCGAACTATAGGCTTTGCTAGCTGCTTTCGCACAGCAAAGACGCACGCCAAACAGAGTAGTTAATCCAATAGTCCCTAAAATAATCCATTGAAAATAGGGGATTAAAATAGACAGATAGATGTCGTCCCCCAAATAAATCGGGATCAAGAAATAGACAAACAAAAGTAGCGCCATAAAAGTGACGAATACCAATGACTGGCCTAACTTGGATTTGGACTGATAATTTAAGCGCTGAGACACAAGTTCAGTGAAGGCAATTTTTGAACTAGCATTTTAGAGTAAAGGGCGAATAATTTCTATTTAATGTTATTTTGTGTAAGTATTTGTGGAGTGTTTTGTGATTTTGCTTACTAATTTAAAGGCGTTTCAAATATGCTATTGCCGCCGCGCTCTCTAGCGGGTGACTAAACCAATAGCCTTGCGCATACAGCACACCTTGTTCTGCCAGCCATTGGGCTTCTTCCAGCGTTTCAACCCCCTCGGCGATGACTTCTAATTCTAAAGCGTCGGCCAAATCGAGCAGGGCGCGGCAAACACGTTGATGAGACGCGTCGTTGCCGACGTTTTGAATCAGGCTACGATCAAATTTGAGTTTGGACAGCGCCAGCTGTGAAATGGTCGATAGATTGGAATAGCCCGTGCCAAAATCATCCATAAAAATGGGAATCTCTGCGGCGGTGAGTTGATGCACGCTGCTCAAAGCTTGTTCGTGCATGAGTGTCGATTCAGTCAATTCTAATGCAATTTGATTGCGCAAATAGGCGGGTAGCGCATCCAGTCTAGCAATCACAGTGGCCGCAAATAAAGGCTGCGCCAACTGCAGGGCCGAGACATTGACCGAAACGGGGACGAGTGCCAATCCTGCTTCGTGCCATGTTTTGATTTGCCAAATTGCGCAATCGAGCGCCCATTCGCCAATGCGGCAAATAATCCCCGTTTGTTCTGCAAAGGGAATAAAGTCATTCGGTGAGATCTCGCCACGCTCAGGGTGTCGCCACCGAATTAGGGCTTCAAAGCCGATCAGTTCTGTCGTATTGAGGGCGATTTGCGGTTGATATACCAGTCGAAATTGACCTTCTAGCAGCGCACGCCGTAAATCACGTTCTAATTCAAGTTGGCGTACAGCTTGCGTCGCCATATGGGATTCAAAGCGGCGAATATGGCCACGTCCCAGTTCTTTGCCTTCGTACAGCGCGACATCGGCATGTTTGAGGAGCTGCTCAGCGGTTTGTCCATCAGTGGGAAAATCGACTTGGCCGGCAGTAAAGCCTTGTTCAAAGTAGAGCCCCTCAATGGTGACGGGTATTTTGAGTTGCTGGCTGAGCGCATCATTAATGCTTTCTGCATGGCGTAGATCATCCAGCAGTACGAATTCATCACCACCGAGCCGAAAGACTTCCGCACCAATTTTACTGAGGCTTTCAGCGACTTGCGCCAAAGCTTGGTCACCCGCGCGATGCCCCAGTGCATCATTGATACGTTTGAAATGGTCTAGGTCAATCAGCCATACACAAAACGGTGCCGCATTTTGAATACGCTCTTTAATTTTAATGGCTAGATAGCTTCGGTTACCAAGCTGGGTTAGTGGGTCGTGGTGAGCCAGCCAAGAGAGGCGCTCTTCGGCTGCTTTACGCATGTTGATGTCGCGCGCAATGCCGGCGGTGCCAATAATTGTGCCGTGCTCATAGACAGGTACTTTAATCAGCTCCATCCAGCGCGAGCCATCGTGAATATGCTCAAAATTACGTTCAAACTGCAACGCTTGCGCTTCATTCATCACTCGGCGATCGTCAGCTTGATAGCTGGCAGCCAACTCGGGCGGGGACAAGGCAAAATCGTCTTTGCCGATCAGCCATTTTGGGTCTTTGATATTCCAGATATTGCGAAAAGCTTGGTTGACGATAACAAAACGGCTTTGTTTGTCTTTCACCCAAGCTAAATCAGGAATGCTATCGAGTAGCGACTGATACTGCTGTTGGCTGCGCCGCGCGGCTTGCATCTGGTAAACGACCACGATGACAATCACGAATAAGATCACTGATAGCGCAGACAAAATCATCAGCATACTAGAAAGCCTTTTTGCTGGAGCGATTTGAAATCAGTGATAAAGTGGTTTGCATTGATGCGAATTGCAAATAAATAGGGTGCTTCATCTTAGCTAATACAAACGCGACATGCTAGCGTTAACGCTTACATTCCCATATAACGACCGGTTTTGTGATTGGTCGCGATGACCATATTAAGGATAAAAGCGCTAAAAATCGAAATCGCCATTTGTTGCCAGCTCACAATCAGCATGCCGATCGCTAAAATGCCGAGGTCAACCATCAGTTGCACGTGGCCGGCCCGCCAGCCTTTGGTTTTTTGCAAGTACAGTGCTAATACGGTGACGCCGCCCAGACTGGCTTTGTGCCTGATTAGAATTAAGATGCCCACACCGGCCAGCAAACCGCCCATCAGCCCGGCAAAAATCGGATTGACCGTTTTAAAGCTAATCAAATGCGGGATCCACTCGGTCATCAAGGCGAGGCTAGCGACGCAGGCAAAAGTTTTGAGCGTAAATTCTTTACCCATCACGCGATAGGCAAAGATGTAAAACGGCAAATTGAGTACAAATAAAATCAGGCCATAGGGTAGCTGGCCTAAATAAAAGACAATGAAGGCTAAACCCGTCGCGCCGCCAGTGAGTAAGCCTGCTTGTTTAAAAAATTGAATCCCGAGCGCGACTAAAATCACGCCGCTGAGCATGCCTTGTAAGTCGTCGAGTAAAGTATGAGGTGGGTGAGGCATTCATTCATTCGCTGATTTGAGGTGTGCGCAGCTTAGCGATTTTTGAGGTGTTTGGCTGTACAGGAATACCTTAGTTGGCTTCTTTTTTATTGATCTTAGTGATTGATTTTTATGAATTAATTATATTCTGCCGCCAGTCGCTCTGTGCTAGGGATTTTTGTTGCAACGGCGTAGTCTAATAACCATATCAAAGTGGATAGGCAGGAGGTTAATATGATGATCAACCCCAATAGCAATTTCGCCTCACTCACCGCGCAGAACAACACCTCACGAGCGCAAAGTGCGCAGGAATCCAGCCTGCAAAAACTGTCGAGTGGCTCGCGAATTAATAGTGCAAAAGATGATGCTGCGGGTGCGGCGATTATTCAGCAATTTGCCGCGCAGATCGTCGGCAGTAATCAGGCAGTGCGTAATTTAAGCGATGGCGTTTCTTTAGCGCAAACCACTGAAGGTGCTTTGAGCTCGATTTCAGATAATACCGAGCGATTGCGTGAACTCAGTGTGGCGGCAGGCAATAGCACGCTGTCAGCCAGTGATCGGCAAGCCTTGCAAGCCGAGGCAGATGCTTTGTCGCAAAGTAATAACGATATTGTTAAAAACACCCAATTTAACGGGCAAGCTGTATTGCAAGGCGGGCAGTTTAATTTTCAAGCTGGCGCTAATGCCGGCGATCAATTGAGCTTGAGCAATAGCCCGTTGGGTGGGCAGGCTGGTCTAAATAGTGTTGCTGGGCGGATCGATTTATCCAGTACTGCGGCGGCAACGGCCAGTTTGCAGGCGTTGGACGCCGATATTGAAACGATTTCTGGGCAACGCGCCAATCTCGGTGCATTCGAAAGTCGTTTGGACAGCGGTATTCAAAATCTGCAAACCACATCGGTCAATATGTCGGCAGCCAAAAGCCGCATTGCTGATACCGATTACGCGGCAGAAACCGCTCGTTTGGCGCAAGAAAATATCCGCACCAATGCGGGTTTGGCGATGCAAGTGCAAGCTAGAGCCAATGCGGGGCAGGTTTTGAGTTTGTTGAGGTGAGGGTATTTTGATGTAAGCCTTGTTAAATAATAGCTAGCTTGATATACATGAAGGCGTCGACTCTAAGGTCGGCGCTTTTTTATGCTTCAAACCATCAGTGGTGATTGTTACAAGCCAAAATCAGCGCAGGCAGGTAAAATTGGCGACTCTTGTCTAGGAATTGCCATGAGTCACGAAGAAATCATCAAAACCACACAGCATTGGTTAGAGCAGGCCGTGATTGGCTTAAATTTATGCCCGTTTGCCAAAGCGGTGTTCGTTAAAAACCAGATTCGCTTTGTGGTGAGTGATGCGAAACATTTGGATGGCTTTTTAGATGATCTAGATCGAGAGCTCGTTTTTTTGGCACAAGCACCGGCTGATGAAGTCGACACCACCTTATTGATTCATCCGACCTTGTTTCCTGATTTTGAGATTTTTAACGATGTTCAAGCGCTTGCCGATGACATTGTTGCCGAGCATGAGCTAGAAGGCATTTTGCAGGTGGCGAGTTTCCACCCCGATTTCCAGTTTGCCGACACCGAGCCAAACGACATCGGCAATTACACCAATCGTGCGCCATTCCCGATTTTGCATTTGTTGCGTGAAGACAGTATCGCCAAAGCCGTTGAGGCCTTTCCTAATCCGGATGTGATTTTCGAACGTAATATTGAAACCTTGCAAAAGCTCGGTATCGCGGGTTGGATGGCATTAGGTCTGCAGGCTAGTCAAAAATAATGCGTTTGTGGATTGTTATTTTTACTTTGCTGTTGTCTGCGTGTGGCAGTACGCCTGCGCCGATCTCGACTGGGCCTACTCCTACAGGCTTTTATCGTGTTAAAGCCGGCGACACGTTGTATCGCATTGCCAAAAATAATGGGCAAAGTGTCAGCGATTTGGTGCGCTGGAATAATCTTGCCAAAGCCCAAGACATCGATGTGGGACAGCTATTGCGAGTCAGCCCACCGGCTGGCGTGAGCACTAAACCAACGACCCCTAGTCAAACTTCTCTGCCGAAAGTTCCTGCTACAAAGCCAGAAACAGCCCCTGTGGCAGCGATTGCTTTAGTTTGGCCTGCGCAAGGTCCATTGCTATACCCCTATGCGCCGCCGCGAGTCAAAGGGATTGGCATTGGAGGTGTAGTGGGCGATTCAATTGTGGCCGCAGCCGATGGTAAAGTGCTGTACGCCGGTGATGGGATTCGTGGTTATGGTTTGCTGCTGATTATTCAACATGCGAATGGTTATCTGACGGCCTCTGCCCACAATCAAAAATTGCTGGTCAAAGAGGGCGCACAAGTCAAGCAAGGGCAAGCCGTGGCAACGATGGGGCAAACGGGGACCGATAGTGTGAAATTGCATTTTGAGGTTCGCTATAAAGGTCAAACTATCAACCCGATTTCGGTGTTACCAAAAAAATAATTGCAGTGAATTAAAAGGAATAACAATGCAAGTGGCGATTATTTCAGCGCTGGGGCAAAATCGAGTGATTGGCATTAACAATCAATTGCCGTGGCGTTTGCCAGAAGACCTTAAGCATTTCAAAGCGTTGACGATGGCTTGCCCGATGATTATGGGCCGCAAAACGTTTGAGTCTTTGCCCGGATTATTACCCGGTCGTCCGCATTGGGTGATTACGCGCAATGCCGATTTCCAAGCTGCTGGTGCTATATGTTTTACTTCAATTGAAGCGGCGATAGCGGCGGCCAAATCCGCCGACTATGCCACTGTATTTATCATCGGTGGTGGCGAGATTTATCAGCAAAGCTTGGCGCTGGCTGATGAATTGTATTTGACTGAAGTGGCTTTGAGTCCAGTGGGCGATGCGTATTTTCCTGAGTTTGATCGGGAAAAGTGGCAGGAAGTTAGCCGCGAACCGAATGTATCAGCCAATGGCATCGAGTATGCGTTTGTGAAATACTCAAAAGCATAGGTATTTGCTTGTACGCATTATTAAGTATTGATTAGAAAGCAATACTTAATAAAAAAGCCGATCACTAAGATCGGCTTTTTTATGTCTAGCAAGAATCAATTAAGCGTTTTTAGCGCGCTCAAAGCTAGTCATGATCTCAGCTTCTGCAGCGGCTTTATCGCCCCAATCTTGAACCTTAACCCATTTACCTTTTTCGAGATCTTTATAGTGCTCGAAATAGTGTTTCACTTGCGCCAACAGCAATTCTGGCAAGTCAGCTAAAGTTTGGATGTGTGCATACATTGCGCAAACTTTTTCAACTGGCAATGCGATGATTTTCGCGTCAAAGCCAGATTCATCTTCCATGCCCAATACACCAATCGCGCGGCATTTGATGACCATGCCAGGAGCGAGTGGGAATGGCGTGTGAACCAATACATCAACAGGATCACCATCAAGTGACAAGGTGTGTGGCACAAAACCGTAGTTCATTGGGTACGACATTGACGTGCCAACGAAACGGTCAACGATGATCGCGCCCGATTCTTTGTCGAATTCGTATTTCACTGGTGGTGCGTTCGCTGGGATTTCGATGATAACGTTAAAGTCGTCTGGCAGGTTTTTACCTGCTGGGATCTTGCTGATGTCCATGATGCACAATCCTGAGTAGGGGAATAAACCCGAGGATTATATCTTTCCCTTGTGCCACTTGATAGTTCGGCGGCATGAATATGTAGGGAAAGCACAAATATTGCGGTGCAATATCTGTCTGCCATAATGAAACACGCTGTACAATTTAGTGTCCACGATAAAGGCTAGACATCATGAAACCCCATTACCTTGCCCCATTATTTGACCCACGCTCGATTGCAGTGATTGGTGCATCAGAAACGGTTGGTTCGGTGGGCTGTTCGGTGATGAGAAGTTTGATTGACGGTGGGTTTGCGGGGGCGCTACATGCGGTGAATTTACGGCACAAAACCGTGTTTGGTTTGCCAGCGGTTAAAACCGTGAACAAGATTAGCACTCCCATTGATCTGGCGATTTTAACGACGCCCAGCAAAACTTTGCTCAAATTGGTCGAAGCCTGTGGTCAACACGGCATTCGCCATATCATGATTATGTCCTGTGATTTTGTCGGCCACGACAAAGCAGGGCAAAAACTACTCGAAAAAATATTACTGCTCGCCAAGTCATTCAATATCCGTGTGATGGGCCCAACGGTATTTGGCTATTGCCGTGCGCCGAGCAAATTGGTCGCCGCTAATTTTCAAGGGAAAATTAAAAGCGGCAGTTTGGCGGTGGTATCGCAATCATCCTCGGTAACCACAGCGATTTTGGATTGGGCCGAATTACATGACGTCGGATTTTCGTCGGTGGTGTCCCTTGGTTCGGCTGCTGATATTGATGTAGGCGATGTGCTGGATTACTTGGTTGCCGACCCGAAAACTAAAGCTATTTTGCTTTATATCGAAGATTTAAAAGATGCGGGGCTCTTTATGTCGGCGCTGCGTGCCGCATCACGTTCTAAAGCCGTATTGGCCTTGAAAGTGGGCCGCTATGACGATGAAGTTAAACTCGGTCGTACCCACTCTGAGCGGCTGATTAAACATGACGATGTGTTTGATGTGGCTCTCAAACGTGCTGGTGTATTGCGTTTACGCTCGATTAATCAATTGTTTACGGCTGTGCGCGTGCTGGACGGAACGTATCGCACCAAAGGTCGTCGCCTCGCCATTTTGACCAACGGCATTGGTGCTGGTTTGATGGCAGTCGATAGAGCTCGTGATTTACACATTGATTTGCCCAAATTGACGCCAGAAACGATTGCGCAATTAAAAACGATCTTGCCGGTACAAAGTAGTCTGCAAAATCCAGTCGATGTGTTGGGCGATGCCAACGCCGAGCGATTTAAACTCGCGACTGAGTTGGTCTTAAAAGACCCCAATGTTGATGGTGTGTTGGTGGTATTTACGCCGCAAGTGGGCACCGATGATATGGCCACAGCCGAGGCGATGATTGCGCTGCGAAAAACATCGGATAAGCCATTATTGCTCGCTTGGGTCGGCGGCAAAAAGATTGATGCCAGCCGAAAATTACTCGCTAAAGCACAAACAGCATTTTTTAACGCGCCAGAAAGTGCCGTTGAGGTGTTTTATTCGCTCGCCAGCTGGCAATACAATCAACAATTGCTGGTGCAAACGCCGAGCCCCTTGGGTGAAATGGACGCGCCTGATCTTGAAACCGCACACATGATTATTGATTCGGTGCTGGCTGGTGGTCGAGAAGTGCTCGATGAGGTCGAATCAAAAGCGATTCTACGTGCGTTTAATATTCCAGTGACCTTAACCATTCGCGCCCAAAGTGCCGATGATGCGGTTTCTGCAGCGATGGGTTTAGGCTTGCCAGTGGCACTGAAGATCGATGCCAAAGGTATTGTGCATAAAACCGATATTGATGGCGTAGTTCTTAATTTAACCAGTTTGGTTCAGGTCGCCACCGAATCGAGCAAAATGCTGGCGCGGGCCAAAGAACAACTTGGCGCCGAAAATGTACGCGGTTTGGTGATACAGCCCATGCACGGTAAAAAATCCGGCCGTGAGCTGATGATTGGCGTAGGCCGCGATCATTCTTTTGGCCCGGTGATTACTTTTGGTCATGGCGGTGTTACGGTCGAGGTATTTAACGATATTGCAGTATCCTTGCCGCCGCTCAATGAATACCTTGCAGAAAACTTAATTCGCCGTACTCGCGTCAAAAAAATGCTCGCGCCGTTCCGGAATCTGCCTGGCGTGGATATGGAGGCGGTGAAATCAGTACTGCTGCGGGTGTCTGAAATGGTTTGTGAGTTCCCGCAGATTCAGCAACTGGATATCAATCCATTGGTGGCGGATGAGCACGGCGTGGTGGCGGTCGATGCACGTATTGTGGTTGCGCCTATCCCTGAAAATGCCCGTCGCTATAGTCATATGGCGATTCACCCGTATCCAGCGCATCTGGCACAAATTACGCAATTGAAAAATGGCTTGCCCATGGTGCTGCGCCCGATTCGGCCAGAAGATGCCGATTTGGTCGCCTTGTTTGTGAGTAAGTTGTCGGATGAAAGCCGCTACAACCGCTTTATGAGTACGCTGAAATCCTTGCCGCAAGCGATGTTGGCGCGCTTTACGCAATTGGATTACACCCGTGAAATGGCGATTGTTGCCACGGTGGAAACCAGTGCTGGCACCGAAATCATCGGGGTGGCGCGTTTTAACGTTAATCCCGACCGCGATAGCTGTGAGTTTGCCGTTGTTATTAGTGATCAATGGCAAGGTTTAGGCTTGGGTGGACGTTTGATGGGGGCGCTATTTGTCGCCGCGCGGGATATGGGTTTGTCGGTCATTGAGGGCGAAGTGTTGACCAGTAATAAGACGATGCTGACATTTATGAAACATTTAGGCTTTACAATTGGTAAGCATCCAGAAGATGATAGCTTGAAGTGGGTGGTCAAGCCGCTCACTGAAATCGTACAAGACACTCAAACTCAATTGGAGAATCAGTAATATGACCGCAATTATCGATATTGAAGGCATTGGTGAAAACTACGCTGCAAAACTCAAAGAAGCCGGCATTATTACGGTGGAAGCCTTGCTGACAGCAGGCAATACGCCAAAAGGTCGTGACGCATTGGCTGAACAAACCGGCATCACCGGCAAGCTCATCTTGAAATGGGTGAACCATGCTGATTTATTCCGAATTCATGGTGTAGCGGGTCAGTTTGCGGAATTGCTCGAAGCCGCTGGCGTAGATACCGTTGCTGAATTAGCACGCCGCAATGCACAAAATTTGCAAGAAGCACTTGCCGCCTCTAATGAAGCTAAAAAACTAGCGGGTAGCACGCCCAGTTTGTCGCAAGTTGAAAAATGGATTGCGGAAGCTAAAGATTTACCGCGCGGTGTTGAGTACTGATTCTTGAGTCAATCGGTGCTGTGCTCAGGCGCAGCGCCGATTATTTTCGATGACAAATCAGCGGATTAATAATCACACCGTATTTTTATATTGACAATATGTGTTGACTTTGGTTTTTTTATGTTGTAAATTCGCTCCACTGATTTGATTGAGCACATAAATGCAATCCACTCAATGTGATGATTGCCCTGTGTTTTAGTAGTTCTCCCCAGCAAGCCTCCTCAGCTTTTCTGCAAAGTTCATCCTGAACGTGGTGCTCTTCTATTTGGTGCTTTACCGTCCGGCTTTTGGGCGGAGTTAGGCTATGCGACCTTTTTAATTGTGGTCGGCTAAGCCATGTAGTTTGGAGTCCAGTATGACTAATCGTATGTTTGATTTTGATGTAGAAGCTCGTCCATCCACTCGTTCAACTGAGATGGAAGGTTGGTTTCAAATTGTAATTTGCCACGGCAATGTCCGTAAACCAGTGACCGACTGGCAGCCAGCACCATCTGCTGCTCGTGCTACGGTTCATTCAGCACTGCAAAGAGCAGCTGCGCTGGCTAAGCAGCAAATTCAATTGCAATTTCATTAATTTGAATCAGCCACTTTAACCTGGGGTGATGAACTTTATCCCCTCGGCAACTCATGCCGATTAATGCCTCGAATCATTAAAGAATCATTTAAAGCCAAGCTTAGATAAACTTAGATTGATGACAAACCCCGTCTGTTTATGGCGGGGTTTTATTTTGCTTTTCCAAACAGTTCGCGAGGGTAACCCCCCCATCAAACCAGCTCATTTTTAAGTAGAATTTCCTCGTAACGATTTGAGGCGCTTCTATGAAATCATCCCGCTTTACTGACAGCCAAATCATGGCCATTTTTAAACAAGCCGAAGTGAGTCGCACCGGGTTTCGCGGCGGCTCCAATTCTTGAGAGAATGGCGCTATGAAGAAATCAACTCACTTTTCCCCCGAAGTCCGCGAACGGGCTGTTCGCATGGTCATTGAGCACCTTGCCGAATATCCATCTGAATGGGCAACCCTCGTTTCAATTGCCAGCAAAATAGGCTGCACGCCAGAAACGCTGCGCACATGGTGCCGTCGGCAAGGTGGCGATACCGTTCAAGCCAACAAAAATTCAGCAGAGAACGAACGCATTAAAGCGCTAGAACGCGAAGTGCGCGAACTTAAAAAAGCCAACGAAATTCTGCGACTGGCCAGCGCGTATTTCGCACAGGCGGAGCTCGACCGCCGCTTGAAATCGTAAGAGGATTCATCGATACCCACCGTGAGCAGCACGGGGTCGAGCCGATCTGCAAGCTATTACAGGTCGCCCCGTCAGCCTATCGACGTTACGCCGCTCGGCTGCGCAATCCAGCTTTGCGTTGTCAGCGTACCATTCGTGATGAGCAACTGAGCGGTGAAATTGAGCGTGTCTGGCAATTGAATCATCAGGTGTACGGTGCGGTAAAAGTATGGCGGCAGCTCAAGCGAGATGGACATACTGTGGCGCGCTGTACCGTTGAACGCTTGATGCGAAGCCTCGGTTTACGCGGCGTATCGCGTGGCAAAGCGGTGCGAACGACACGTCCCGATCCTGCCGTTGCTTGCCCCCGCGATCATGTAAATCGTCAATTCGTAGCCGAACGACCGAATCAACTCTGGGTGTCGGATTTTACCTACGTGTCGACTTGGCAAGGCTTTGTCTATGTAGCTTTTGTGATCGATGTTTTTGCTCGTTATATCGTGGGCTGGCGAGTGAGCCGCAACATGCAAACCGAGTTTGTGCTGGATGCGTTGGAGCAAGCCCTTTGGGCGCGACAGCCAGAGCGTGAGGCGTTGATTCATCACAGCGACCGTGGTTCGCAATATGTTTCGATTCGCTACACCGAACGATTGACTGAAGCTGGCATCGAGCCATCAGTGGGTACAACTGGCGATAGTTACGACAATGCATTAGCGGAGACGATTAACGGACTCTACAAAACAGAAGTGATTCACCGTTTGGGACCTTGGAAAAGTCTAGAATCTGTGGAGCTAGCGACATTGGAATGGGTTTCGTGGTTCAATCACCATCGTTTGCTTGGGTCGATTGGCCACATTCCACCCGCGGAAGCAGAGGCAAACTATTATCGTAATCAAAGCGAGCAGGCCGTGTTGGTCTGACTCAAACCAAACAGCCTCCGCGAAACTCGGTGCGATTCAGTTTCACTCATGTTGGGATTGCTTGATTGTAAGCACTGCACTGGCGTTTGATCACGATATGCCGCACCAGCATGCTGATCTAGCCACGCGATATTTAATTGACTCAAAGCCTGCCCTGATTTTGGTTGAATCTCCCCAGCAATCACCTTTAATAGCGTTGATTTTCCACTGCCATTATCACCATGAACCGCGATTCTGCATGGACCAGAAAAAATTGCATTGAGTGGCTCGCAAGAACCAAATGGCAAAACCAAATCCACTAACTGCAAAACTTGCGTTCCAGTTCCAACGGTGCTTTCAGGCGGCAAGAGCAGGTGCTGAATCACCGGCGCACATCGGCTTTTCGCCGAAGCAATTCGCTCTAGTGAATCTGCACGTCGCTCCTGCTGTTGCTCCAACATTTTTCCGGTTGTATGTTGGCTCCGCTCATGCTGCGCATCAAGAATAATCTTGGCTTGATTTCCTTCTTTCGCTATTCGCCCCCCCTGTGCGGATCGCCTTTGCTGGCGTTCAAGCTGCGCTATCATCGCTTTGTGTTCGCGTTTTGCCTGCGTGCGTTCGGCGTGTAAATCAGCTTGCAATGCTTGCTGCTGCGTTGATTTAATCTGAGCAAAATCACTATAACCACCACCGTAACAAGCAATGCCATCGGCACGCAACTCTACAATTTCGTCAACCAACTCCAGCAATTCACGATCATGACTAATAAGCAGTAATCCTTTTTTGCTCGCTTTAATCCAATTGGATAGCACTTGTTTTTGCCTGCGATCGAGGTGGTTACTGGGCTCATCCAAAATCAAATAGTCATGATTTGAATTAAATGCACCAAGCAACATCACGCGCTGACGTTCACCTCCACTAAGCTGCGCAGTCGGGGTGTAGCTCTTCAAATGCCCCAAGCCGATTTGCTCGAGCTGAAATGCGAGCTCTTGTTCGCAATCCCAACGATGGCCGACGATTTGATAATCCAACTCATCAATACAGCCATTGGAGATCCGTTCGAGTGCGCGCAAGATAGGCTCAACGCCAGCCAATGCCGCGACCGTTGTTTGCTGCACAGGGTCAACTACCTGACGCGTGTGATGAATCGACGTTGTGTGGTGAATGGTGCCAGAAGTTGGCAAAACTTCGCCAGCCATTATCGCCCCGAGCAATGATTTGCCTACGCCATTATTTCCAACCAATCCAGTGCGTTGCGCTGAAAATGAATAATTCAAATTGGAGAAAAGGCGGCGTCCATCAGGTAGGACGAGAGAAAGCTGATTTAAATTTAGATATGTAGACATACGAATGCTCCTGTTAGCAAGGCTTGGAAACCCAATGGTTCGGGATATTTCAAGGCCGTGCGTGGCACGGCAGCATTAATGGCGCATGTCGAAAATTCCTTTAGAAGAGATGAGTATTCTATGCAAAAACAATAACTTTCAACTATGTAAAATTACCACGGTTACTGTTAATGGCCACCAAGGCCGAACAGTTTTTGTAGAAACCTGAAATGATTAAGGCCGCAACCTGATGGTTTGCGGCCTTTCATTTTTGTAGCTTCGGCATCTACAGGTCGGCCAAAGCTGACGGTTCGCCCAACCTTACCTGGTGACTAAATTTAGTGGGCCATTACATTGCCGATACTAGGAATCAGTGTACGACTACAGAGTGATGTCGCGAATTGGCACCACCCTGTAAGTGCTGTCCTCATTATTGCAAGCTGCTAGCTTCCAAAATATCCTTTTGCTCATGAATTGCTTGCAGAATCTGCTTACTTACCCAGTTATGTCCTGCTATTTTTGAGTGCTTCACGTTAAAGAACACTTTGAGCACATTTTGTGGAGCTGAAAATGGTGTGGGGAAAAGCCTAACTGCTGCAGCAGTGCTCAAAGCTAGCGCAGCGCGATGCGGCAGAGTAATAAGCAGGTCGGAACTTCCCACGATAAATGGCGCAGCCATCAGGCTGGGGAGCTGTACAGCGATATTGCGATGTAAACCTAGTTTTTCCAACGCCCGGTCAATTACGCCTCGAGCCTCATTCCACGGGGTAACCACAACATGTCTAGCCGACAGATATTGCACCAAGCTGGGCTCGCTCCGGATAGTCGAGTGGTCCTTGCGAACTACAACGACGTAGTCATCGGTAAAGCATTCTATTGCGCCTATCCCATCCCTGCTGGAGCCGAACTCTTCGGCGAATCCTAAAACAAAATCGACCTTTCCGGCGACTAGGTCATCGTATGAGTCTTGCCCGTTGGAGTACACCACTTTGATGCTTAATCCAGGAGCAAAATGCTGCAGCTGGGCAATGAACATTGGCAACAAGGCAAATGCTGTGTAATCCGTTGCCGCAAATACAAAAGTTTGGGTACTCGTTGCCGGATCGAATGCTGAGGTGCTCGGCAGGCAGGTTGACAATGCACCCAGAGCATCGCCCACCACTTGGGCAATCTGTTCTGCTCGTATCGTAGCTTGCATTCGATTGCCAAAGCGAACAAATAGTTCATCAGACAAACTGTCACGCAATCGTGCTAAGGCGTGACTGAATGCTGATGGGCTGATGCACAACTCGTTGGCGGCCTTTGCTACGCTGCCGTGCCGATAAAGAGCATCAAAGATCAGCAGAAGATTCAGATCCAACTGCCTGAGAGGGTCGTGCATGTTGTGCATCCTGCAATGAAAATAATGCAGTATATGCAGATAAATGATGCAATAGAATACTTCTACATTCACAGAGAGAACCGCTAGCTATGTTAATTCCCGCTTTTCGTTTCGCCCAGGCACAGGATGTGCAGCGCTGCTATGAAATTGAGATTTCCGCCTATGACGGTGATGAGGCAGCCACTAAGGAGAAGATTGCCCTGCGCATTGCCCAGTATCCTCAAGGTTTCCTGATCATTGAGCTGGAAGGTGAGGTTATTGGGTTCATCAATAGTGGCTGTTCCCATCAGGTAAAAATGTCCGATGAGGAATTCAAGCAGCTGGTTGGACACGACCCTGAGGCCACCAACGTGGTGATTATGTCTGTAGTACTGGCACCCGAGTATCAGGGAAAAGGATATGCCTCACTGCTTATGCGAGAGTTTGTAAAAATAATGAAAGTAACTGGCAAACTTAGTATTCACTTGATGTGCAAGCAACGCCATGTTGAGCTTTACCAGAAGTTCGGCTATCGCTACATCAGACCATCCAGCTCGAATCATGGTGGAATATCTTGGCATGAAATGGTCATGGATCTTTGAACGACTTGAATCACCCCGAGTTGGCTAGACAAGTTCTAGCCTAGCTATTGGGCTTCGTTTGATTGGCTTCCACGGCGTACGTAATAGCAGGACTGCGGTCTTGCTACAACCAAACCACGATCTTCTAACATCTATAGGCCGTGAGTACTGTATTCAAAGATAGCCGACGGCTTTGCGAGGTTTTACGTACTGAAGGCAATTTTGAGCCGGCCGGTAATGAGCAGCTACTGATTGCTAGCGCGAAATCATCAGCCAACTGCTGATAAAGCGTATCTATTCGCATCAACGTCACCAATTCGTTCCTAACCCCCAGTTTGTACCCATCAAAACATTCACACAATGTCACTGTTACCAATTTAAAGAAGCTTTTACTATGAATTGCCTTTACCCACAACCAAGCGAAATTTATGCTTAATCCTGCCTTATTGAGCTATGTCTCACTGATGTCTGTCACACCCGGACCCAATAATCTGATGCTGGCTGCTTCTGGCGGTAACTTTGGCTTTCGTCGCAGCATTCCACATTTATTAGGCATTAGCATTGGTCACGGTATTCAGGTATTTATCGTCGGTGTACTCTTGGCCTGGGTCATGGCTAGTATGAATACAGTACGCCCAATCTTAGGCGTCTTTGGCTGCGCTTATTTATTGTGGCTATCGTGGAAAATATGGAAAGCAGCATCCCCTGAAGGCAAAGAAGCCGCCAAACCTATGCGCTTTTTAGCCGCAGCGCTATTTCAGTGGATCAACCCAAAGGCCTGGGTAATGGTCATCAATACCGTGATTCTGTTTTTGCCTGCCGGCCAAAACAATCTATTTGCTGCAGTCGCCTTAGCCGTTTTATGTGCGCTGATCAATTTACCCTGCATCTGTATCTGGGCATGGCTGGGCGATGCATTACGCCAACAGCTCTTGGTGCCAAAAAAATTAAAACTATTTAACGGCATTATGGCCAGTCTGATGGCGATCACAGCATTCTTTCTATTACATGGTGAATTAGCTTTATTAGCTTAAAGGTGCAATATGAAAACAATTGGTATGATAGGTGGCATGAGCTGGGAATCCAGCCAGATTTATTACCAAAGAGCAAATCAGCTTATTAAAGAAAAATTGGGCGGGCTGCACTCTGCCAAAGTAATTCTGCTGAGTGTGGATTTTGCAGAAATAGCAGCACTGCAAAGCACAGGGCAATGGGATACAGCTGGCGAAATTATGGCTCATGCGGCTTACTCCCTGCAATTAGCCGGTGCAGATTTAATTATCTTATGCACCAATACCATGCATAAATTAACTGCTGAAATTGAAGAGAAAATCGATATTCCATTTCTGCATATTGCGGATGCCACTGCCGATGCCATTAAAAAAGCAGGCATTAAAAAAGTTGCACTATTAGGTACAAAATTCACCATGGAGCAAGATTTTTACCGTGGTAGATTAAGCAGTCTGCACCAGCTGGAAGTAATTACCCCAAATGAAGCTGGCCGCAACAGAGTGCATGAGATTATTTATCAGGAGCTGTGTCAGGGCATTATTAATGAATCATCCAGACAAGAATATATTGCCATCATTCAGCAATTAATTAAGCTGGGTGCGGAGGGCGTCATACTGGGCTGCACGGAAATTGCCATGCTAATTCAGCAGCAGAATGTGGAAATCCCGATCTTTGATACCACCGAGCTGCATATACGCTATGCCATTCAGGCTGCCTGCACCGAAGACGTCACTCTTTTTTGGAATAAAAATGAATATAAAACTAAATACACTTAGCTTAATAACATTCAGACCCGATGATTTAGCCTTTGTTTATTCTGGGCTGTCTCACCCCGATGTCATCAAACACTATGGTATTTCATATTCAACACAAAGTGCTTGTGAGGCGCAAATGAGCTGGTATCAATCCATTGCCGAACAAGGCACAGGGTGTTGGCTGGCAATTGAATCGGCAGGTAGCAAGTTGGGCGCACAAGGGTTAAATAATATCTGTCAGGAGAACAAAAATGCCGAATTAGGCTATTGGCTACTACCTCAGCACTGGGGCAAAGGTATTATGCAGGAGGCATTGCATGGGTTGCTTACCTATGCCTTTAATGAATTAAAACTTCACCGTATCAGTGCTGAAGTAGAAATAGAAAATTTAAAATCGCAGCAGCTATTACAAGCCTTTAATTTTACTTTAGAGGGCATCAGCCGGGAATGTGAAATAAAGGAAAATAAATATATATCGCTGATGAATTATTCATTACTCAGCCATGAGTTAAAAAATAACAGGCCATAAAATGGGTATCCATATAGAAACAGCAAGATTAATCCTTAAATCTATTACTGAAGCTGACAGAGGATTTTTTAGCCAACTCCATCAACACCCTGATGTGATGCGCTATGTAAGTGATACTTTATCTGCCGATACCATCAATGAAAAATTTAATAGTCGCCTAACCGCATGGACCAAACACAGCTCACACTGGCTATGCCTGATCATGATTGATAAACGCCGCAATATGCCGATTGGAGTGACTGGATTTATACCCGAATGGGAGCCATATCAGCAGGCTGAAGTTGGTTTTCTATTGCACCCCGATGAGCAGGGAAAAGGCTATGGCAAAGAATCTTTACAAGCTGTACTAAAATTTGCCTTTAATGATTGCTTATTTCACAAAATAAAAGCAACCGTAACGGAAGGAAATATCGCCTCAGCCAGCTTGTTAGAGCAAGCCGGATTTATACAAGAAGGCAAAATAAGGGACAATTCTAAATTAAATATGCAATGGCACAATGATTTGATTTATGGCTTATTAAATTCTGAATTTTCACCAATTCTAACTAAAAATTAATTACATGAAATCCGCAATCTAACTTTGTGAATTAGCCTTAACAGCCTGTGGCTGCGGGGGAGCGATTCGGCACCCGCAGTGACCCCAGCAATCAACAACGAATTCTGGCCTACCACTAGGCTGCCACCGCTAATCACACCACCAATTAATCGTCATTTGTAAGTAGAATTTTCTCCCATCAGTACCGAGGAAGTTCATATGATTGTTTTGGTTTAATGAATCAGGCCTCCACTAAAAGTTGTGTAGACCGTCCGCTAAGGCCGATTTGTTGATGCCAAGTCATGAAAAACGAAAGGCCGAAAACCATAAGGTAGCGGCCTTCATCATTTTAGTCTTGCTTCACAACTGCTCGGCCTTAGCGTACGTCTCAGTATCAGTTCCAGAAAAAATATTTTCTTAAATTTTAGCGTCCATATTTACTAGTGCGTCTCAATATTTTAGTTAGCAGCCACGTCGAATATTTTATCGGCTTTGAGCATCGACTTAATGCCGCGAACTGCTTGGCGAATTCGTGGCTCATTTTCAATCAGCGCAAAGCGAACATATTCATCGCCATAATCGCCAAAGCCAACACCTGGCGACACTGAAACTTTGGCCTCTTTCAGTAAGAGCTTGGCAAATTCTATCGAACCCAATGCACGATAAGGCTCGGGAATTTTAGCCCAGATATACATTGATGCTTTGGGTTTATCGACCATCCAGCCAGCTTCGTGCAGTCCTTTAACCAAAGTATCTCGGCGATTCTGGTATTGCATGGCAATATCACTCACGCACTGCTGATCACCTTCCAGAGCTGCAATGGCTGCAATTTGCAGCGGCGTGAATGTTCCATAGTCGTGATAGCTTTTAATTCGTGCTAATGCGGCGACCAAATCTGGGTTGCCAACCATAAAGCCGACACGCCAACCGGCCATATTGTAGCTTTTTGATAGCGTAAAGAATTCGACTGCAATGTCTTTCGCACCCGGTACTTGCATGATCGACGGTGCTTTCCAGCCGTCAAACACAATGTCGGCGTAAGCCAGATCGTGAACGACAAAAATATCGTGCTTCTTAGCGAGGGCAATGACACGTTCGAAAAAATCTAACTCTACACATTGTGCCGTCGGATTAGAGGGGAAACCGAGCACTATCATTTTGGGTTTTGGATAGCTGCCGCGAATCGCACTTTCTAGCTCAGCAAAAAAATCAACTCCTGGTACCAGTGGTATGGAGCGAATCTGCGCGCCAGCAATCACGGCGCCGTAGATATGAATCGGGTAACTTGGATCGGGAACCAGAACGGTATCGCCACGATCCAACGTAGCCAACATCAAGTGCGCCAAACCTTCTTTCGATCCGATCGTGACAATGGCCTCGGAATCGGGATTGATATCGACCTGATAACGATCTTTATACCAATGACTAATTGCGCGGCGTAGACGTGGAATCCCCTTGGATGCTGAATAACCATGCGTGTCAGGTCGTTGCGCCGCTTCAATCAATTTGGTGACAATATGGGGCGGGGTAGCACCATCTGGATTACCCATACTCATGTCAATAATGTCCTCGCCACGACGACGGGCGGCCATTTTCAATTCGGAAGTAATATTAAAAACATAAGGGGGGAGACGATCAATGCGCGCAAAGCGGCGCTTGCCTGATGTAGACATGCAGTTAATCCTATAAACGTAAGCACCCGGAACCGTCCGAGAGACGCAGGCCAGCAAGATGAAGCGACTAGCCTTGGCTGTATATTAAATGAAGGATTTCTGATGGTCTATCGTTTATTATTTTTGTAGTAAGCTTATAAATGAATAACTTAAGATTGAATCGCCCCTAGTTTTGTAGATACCAAACGTCCGCTTTGGCCGAGCAGCACTAGCATGACCCCAGAATACGAAAGGCCGCAACCTGATGGTTTGCGGCCTTTCGTTTTTCACACCACGACATCGACTGATCGGCCTTACCCGACGCACCGGAGGCATATCAAACAAGAACATTTCTAATCGAAATTATCATTGTGCTTTCTTAGCGGCGAAATTAATCCTTAATTACTCATCGCATTCGAGCCAAATACCTCCATGTGGATGCGACTAGAATCTACACCAATGGCCTGCAGTTGCTGGCGTTGTTGCTGCATGAAGCCAACCGGACCGCACAAGTAATAATCTGCATTCTCCTGATAGATGCGCAGCAAAATCGCATCTTCATCAATTCGACCTGTGTAATCATAATCTAGCCCAATTATGTCTTGTGTATCGGGTTGCTCATAAAATAGCACCGTTTTCAGATTGTCATGAGCATTGGCTAGCTTGCGCAGCTCCTGTTTAAATGCGTGTACTTTGCCGTTGCGTGCGGCATGAATATAACCGACTTTGCGTAAACTTTTGCTTGTAAGTAAATGCTGCAGCATCGCCATCATGGGAGTTTGACCTACGCCAGCACTAATTAGAACGACAGGGGTGTCACGTTCTTCATGTAAGACGAAGTCACCAGCAGGCGGGGTTAGTTGCAGAATATCGCCGACGTTGATTGTGTTATGAAGCAGATTAGAAACGGTTCCTGCTGGTCGCATGTTGATGGCATCTTCACGCTTCACAGAAATTCTAAAGGTCTCTTTGCCTGGTGCGTCTGAAAGACTGTACTGTCGTGGTTGAGTCAACCCAAGGCTAGGAATATATGTTTGCACAGTCACATACTGCCCTGGGTGGAATTTCGGTAATTTACCGCCATCGGTGGGCTGCAAATAAAAGGAAGTGATTTCTGCACTTTCAATTTGCTTGTCCATGACACGAAACGGGCGCAATCCACTCCAGCCTCCTTCCTGTGTTGCAGCGCTGTGGTACATATTTCCTTCTAGGCGGATTAGCAAATCAGCCAGCTGCTGATAGGCAGCTCCCCAGGCGTTTAATAATGAGTCCGAGGCGGTTTCTTCGCCCAGTACTTCACGAATGGACGCAAGTAAATGCTGGCCCACGATTGGGTAGTGTTCAGCACGAATACCCAAACTCACATGTTTATTGGCGACGCGTTCCAATACAGGCAGTAAAACTGATGGTTCGTCGATATGTTCAGCATAGGCCGCAACAGCCATAGCCAATGCTTGTTGTTGCTGGCCACCATGCTGATGACCTTGATTAAAAATATTTTTAAGCTCGGGATTGTGTAGAAACATACGCTGGTAAAAATGGGTGGTTAGCACAACTCCATGTTCTTTAAGAATTGGGGCGGTGGCTTTGACTTGCTGGCGGATAACGTCGGATAACATAAATAGCTCCAGATGTGATTTGCAAAATGTGATTAGAAAATGTAGTTCGCTTGATTGTTGACCTTCAACCACGAGCCCTTTTTGGCTCTTGGCTGGAAAAAGACTGATTACCCAACAGTAAGATTGCCTAGGGCGTGATTCGCTGCTAGCCGCACGATATAAGCAAGCTTGAAAATCCCAGCAGAAATAGGTATGGCTAAGTGGGCTGTGACCTGAATGGGGAGACTGAAACGCCCAGCATGTACGTAAGCGATAAAAATCGCTGCCGCCATACCAATACAACCCACGAGCATCATCAGTTGCCCTATGCGTAGCATGAAATTTGGGCTGTGAAATCTAGATTGAGATCTTGCTTGATCGGAGCTATTGAGTGCTGTCCGTGAGATGGCCAACGGTATCGGTTGAAGTAGCTCAATTTGATATTTCTTGATTGATCTCTGCGCTTCCAAATATTGAGTTGATTGCTGAATCAAATGTGCATCTTCATGCATTGGATAACTTCCTAGTGAACCCTTAAAGATGAATTTAATATGAATCTTATAAAGAGTCAATATAGATTCATCTTTTGTCAGTAACAATTTATACTTTGGATTCAACCACCCCCTTGAGTATTGAGTATGCATATCACCCAGCACACGGATTACGCTCTTCGCGTTCTGATCTATCTGGGCGCAAATGAACACCGGCTCGCCACGATTCAGGAAATTGCTGAGCGTTTTAATGTGTCACGCAGCCACATGATGAAAGTAGTTAACCAACTCATTCGGTATGGGTATGTCACTGGGTTGCGCGGCAAGGGCGGAGGATTAAGACTCGCAAGGAGCTCTAGTGGGATAAATATCGGTGATGTCGTTCGCAAGATGGAACATGATATGAATTTGGTGGAGTGCTTTAGTAGAGAAAGCCAATGTATTTTGACAGACAGTTGTCGCTTACAGGGTGTACTTGGTAACGCACTTAACGCGTTTCTAGCGAGTCTTGATCAAGTTAGTCTAATGGATCTGCTCTCTCCTAAACAACAGAATATTTTGTATGTCCCACTGAAAAAGGTCATGAATGAGTGAGCCTGAATTAAGAGTGTTTAACCTTCTGCTAAGGCCGATGTGTCGATGTCGACGGTTGAAAAACGAAAGGCCGCAAACCCTCAGGTTGCGGCCTCAGTTATTTTGGCATCCATCCACGGCAGCTCTCTATATTTCAGTCTGGTCGGATATTTCGAGAGCATCATCAACTTCAATGCCAAGATAACGAACGTTACTCTCCATTTTCGCATGTCCAAGCAGCAATTGAATTGCACGCAAGTTTTTTGCTCGCCTGTAAATCAGCGTGACCTTAGTTCTTCGCATGGTGTGCGTGCAATATTCAGTTGGATCTAACCCGATTGAACTGACCCAACGATTTACAATGCGGGCATATTGTCGGATCGACATGTGTGGCGCTGTCTACTAGGAAATAAATAGCCGCATTTATAAGGAGAGGGCGAATGCCAAAGGTCTGCAATCAAGACATGCCCTACTCGCTGACGAGCTTGGCCTTTTGTATCCATTGAAAACTCGCACATCATATTAACAACTCATTATGATGAGACTTCTTCTGATCCATCTAGATTCGCCATGCTGCATACCCTCGCCATTGCCAATTACCGCTCACTTCGTGATTTGATCATGCCTTTATCAAAGCTGAATATCATCAGCGGTGCTAATGGCAGCGGTAAATCGAGTTTATACCGCGCTTTGCGTTTAACTGCTGAGGCGGCGGAGGGGCGTTTGATTGCGCACTTGGCGCAAGAAGGCGGCTTTTCATCGACTTTGTGGGCTGGGCCGGAAAATATCAGTGCAGCCATGCGACGTGGTGAAGTGCCAATTCAAGGTACTGTGCGGCAAGCTACGGTAGCGCTGAAGCTAGGTTTTGCTGGCGATGATTTTTCGTATGCGATTGATTTGGGCTTGCCAGTGCCGAGTTTGTCTTTATTTGCCGCTGACCCTGAAATCAAGCGCGAACAAATTTGGGCGGGTCGAATTCAGCGTGATGCAGCATTGTTACTCGATCGGCGCGGCGCTGTGGCGCGCATACGAGATGGGCGAGCATGGCAAGTGATCAATCAGCATGTGCCATCTTACGACAGTGTGTTTATGCAATGTGCTGATCCGATGAACGCGCCCGAAGTACTGCAACTGCGGGAGGCGATGCGCCGCTGGCGATTTTATGATCATCTGCGCACCGATGCTGCCGCACCTGTGCGGCAAGCACAGATTGGCACCTACACCCCAATTTTAGCCAACGATGGCGCTAATTTAGCCGCAGCCTTGCAAACGATTATTGAAATTGGTGAGCCGGACACACTCGCTGCTGCGATTGATGATGCTTTTCCTGGTGCGCGAATTCAGATTGAAGTACAGCAAGGCCGGTTTAGTGTCGTCATGTGGCAGCATGGTCTGTTGCGGCCTTTGGCGACCAGCGAGTTATCCGACGGCACGCTGCGCTATTTGCTCCTAGTCGCAGCGCTATTGAGCCCTCGACCACCCGAACTCTTGGTCTTGAACGAGCCAGAAACCAGCTTGCATCCCGATTTGTTACCGGCCTTAGCACGTTTGATTTGCGCTGCCGCACAACGTAGCCAAGTGATTGTCGTAAGTCACGCGAGTCGCTTGGTCGCCGCGCTAGAGCGTGAGAGCGATTGCAATTCTATTATTTTGCAGAAGGTATTGGGTGAAACGACTATTTTAGGTCTACACGATTTGGAAAAACCATCTTGGCATTGGTCCGCGCGATAAGCCAACTTAAAGACGAGTTTTACATGGCGTTAGCGTGATTGGGCTCATTGTTCGAAGCTGACGAAAAAGTAAGTTGCTTGATGTTGTGTTGGGCACACACGAGTGGCGGCTTTGGCCGATGTGTCGATGCCGACGGGTGAAAAATGAAAGGCCGCTAACCATCAGGTAGCGGCCTTTAGTATTCAGGTTTCTTGCTTATGCTGCTCGGCCTTAGCAGTCGAACACTGCTTTATTCTAGTTAGTCAGCCCTGATTTAATTATCTCGGCAGCGAGTCGTACTTGCTGACTTAGAGGCCACTCTTGTCGTTGCACCAGCCAAAGAGTATCGCTGACAGCTTGCTCTAGGGACCAAATGCGTATGGCGTCTTGTTGTTGAAATGCTTTGACCGCATGCTGAGGCAAGATTGCAAACCCTAAGCCTAGTACGACCGGTTGCAAAATAAGGCTAATCTGGTTAATAAAGCCGCGCTCTGGAATATCTGCCAAGCGTTTGCCGGGAAACGCACGAGCAAACCAGCGCATCGCCATGGCTGTGCCATCGGGGTGATTAATCCAGCCTAACTGCTGCAAATCATCCCAGCCGCGAGCTTGACTTTGAGCTGGTAAAACTAAGCAGAGCTGCTCTTGACCCAAGCGGGTGTAATTTAGGCGCTCATCGCTTGGTGTGTAGGTCACGATACCCAGTTCGGTAGTCTGATCGAGTAAGGCTTGGATAATGCAGGGTTCTGGTGCAAAACGCATTTCAATTGAGATTGCGGGCTGCTCAATTTGCCACGCCAACAACTCAGGATAAAGTTTTAGCCCGACACTACCGGGCACCATCAGCGAAACCGATCCGTTCACCGGCCCATAGGCACTCAGCGTGCGAAAAAAGCGCTTCTGCGCGATGTCGACTTCTTGTGCGTATATCAATAAAGCCTGCCCGTTCGGCGTTAATTCCAGTTGCCGGCCTTGCCGTATAAACAAGCGACCAGTCTGAGCTTCAAGTCTAGCCATGTGCTGGCTAATGGCGGCTTGGGTTAAGTTAAGCTCATCGGCGGCACGGGTGAAGCTACCTAAGCGCACGACAGCTTGAAAAGAGCACAGCCAAAGCGGATTCAGCATAATGAAAATTTATAGGATTGATAAGGTTTGATTAGTTTAACTTATAAAATGCGGCGCCTATACTGGCTTCACTTTCAAAACAAGGAGTTAGACATGCAATCCACGACTTATCCACGTAATTTTTCGCATATTGGCCTTTCTGTGACCGATCTGGATGCTGCGGTGCGTTTTTACACCGAAGTGTTAGGCTGGTATTTGATTATGGAGCCCACCGTCATTCATGAAGATGATTCAGCCATTGGGGTGATGTGTAACGATGTATTTGGCCCTGGCTGGGGCTCATTTCGGATTGCGCATTTATCGACGGGTGATCGAATCGGGGTGGAGATTTTTGAATTTGCCAATGCTGAGCGCCGTGAAAACAACTTTGAATACTGGAAAGGCGGCGTTTTCCATTTTTGTGTGCAAGACCCCGATGTAGAAGGGCTAGCGGCCAAGATCGTTGCTGCAGGGGGTAAACAACGTATGCCAGTTCGTGAATACTTTCCAGGCGAGAAGCCTTACCGCATGGTGTATATGGAAGATCCGTTTGGCAACATTCTAGAAATTTACAGCCACAGCTATGAGCTAACCTATTCTGCTGGTGCATATGCAAAATAAGCCATCTGAAGAGTCAATCTAACAACGAATGCAATACAAAATTGCGAAGGCCGCAATCTGATAGAGAGCGGCCGTTTTATTTTTTTGAACTTGGTATGAACATCTCGGCCTTAGCAATGTTATGGACTTCTCCCTCCTGATACGGCATCGATGTGCCAGACTGGAAGTGTCGAAACATCAGTCTGTAGTGGTACTCTATTTCGGTCCTCGATGTAGAGGTTTTGAAAGTCCGCTAAGGCCGATCTGTAGATGTCGAAGCGTGAAAAACGAAAGGCCGCAAACCATCAGGTAGCGGCCTTCGATATTTTCAAGCTTGTGTATCGATACTTTGACTCAGATTCGACGTATGTACTTTAGTTGTTTCTAAATTTTCCGCGATGCTTGACGAACGAATTTTTAGTGCAACTCATCTAAACAGACTTTATTTATTTGATACAGACTTTATTTCTTCGGATCACACATTGCATCCTGTTTATTTATTACTCTACAGTCACGCTTTTCGCAAGGTTTCTTGGTTTGTCGACGTCGGTTCCTTTGCGGCATGCGGTGTGGTAGGCCAAGAATTGCAGTGGCAATGTGAATACAATCGGTGCGAGTGGTCCGGTAATACTGGGGAGCGTGATGGTGTGTTGGCAATAGGGAAATGCGGCTTCGCAACCCGGTTCAGCTATCAAAAATATTTTGCCTCCACGTGCTTCGACTTCACGCAGATTGGATAGTAATTTATCGAATAGCTCATCATTGGCAGCGCAAACAATCACTGGCATGTGTTCATCAACCAGTGCGAGTGGGCCGTGTTTCAGTTCTCCTGCGGCGTAGCCTTCGGCGTGGATATAGGCGATTTCTTTGAGTTTGAGTGCGCCTTCTAGTGCAATTGGGAAGAGCGTATGGCGCCCAAGGAATAGGGCGTGGTCATAGTGGCTGAGTAGATGAGACCATTCTTCGATTTGGGTTTCTAGCGGGAACACATCATTAAATATTGCGGGCAAGCGCGGTAACCAGTTAGCGAGCTCTGCGAGTGCTTCTGATGTCAAGGTTTGCCGGCTTTGCGCTAGTGCGCCGGCTAGTGTAAACAGCGCGGCTAATTGCGTGGTGAATGCTTTGGTGGATGCGACCCCGATTTCGATTCCGGCATGAGTCAAGCTCACTAGATCCGCTTCACGGGTGAGGGTTGAGTGAGCGACATTACAAAGTGCCAATACATTGACTTGGCCACGTTCTTTGGCTGAGCGTAGGGCGGCCAACAGATCAGCTGTTTCGCCTGATTGTGAAATCGCTACGATCAGAGTGCCATCTTGTTCTCGGCCGCTGCGGTAGCGGTATTCACTCGCAATATCGACGCTGACGGGTAATCCGGTGTATTCCTCTATCCAGTAGCGCGCCACCAATCCGGCGTGATAACTAGAGCCACACGCCACAATGCGTACTGCTGTGGTTTTGCTAAAAATATCGGTGGCATTGTTGCCAAACAGCTCTGGCGCAAAACCTTGCTTGAGGGCTGCAGCGAGTGTGTCCGCCAGCGCGGTTGGTTGGGCAAAAATTTCTTTTTGCATGTAGTGGCGATAGGGGCCCAGATCAGCTGAATCAGTGACAACGTCTAATGTACGGGCAGGGCGAGTGACGCTATTGCCGTTGATGTCGAAAATCTGCAAGGCAGCACGCTGCACAACGGCGAGATCACCTTCTTCTAGGTAAATCATGCGCTGTGTCAGTGGTAACAGTGCCGCAATATCAGAGGCAAAAAATTGCTCCCCAAAGCCTAGTCCCAACACTAAAGGGCTACCTTGACGTGCGCAGATGAGTAAGTTGGGTTCGTGAAGACAACTGACACCAATCGCAAAGGCACCGCGTAAGCGTGGTATCGCCGCTTGAACTGCGGCTTGCAGATTTGCGCTGCGCTGATATTCAAAATGAATCAGATGGGCAATGGCTTCGGTATCGGTTTCTGAACTAAACACATAGCCAGCTGCTTGCAGCTCGAGTTTTAATTCGGCATGATTTTCGATGATTCCATTGTGCACCACCATGATCGAGTCACCGCCTAGATGCGGATGTGCGTTGGCTTCGGAAGGAATCCCGTGAGTAGCCCAGCGCGTGTGTGCGATACCGCTGGTACCGTTGCTGTTTTCGCAGCGCGCTGCCAAATCAGCAACACGACCCGCGACGCGGATTCGATCTAGTTGCTGGTTACCGTTTAAGGCGATGCCACTGGAGTCGTAACCACGATATTCGAGTCGAGCTAATCCAGCTAATAGCATAGGTACTACATTGCGATCTGATACCGCGCCAACAATTCCGCACATAAATAGATTCCTCGTAATGGTGCATTGCATCATCGCAATGTAGAAGAAATACATCGTCTTGTCGCTACTCAAATACCCGCATTACCGTTTGACGGATTCCGCTACCAAGCCTGATTTTGCTCACTAAAGTAAAGCAATACCGCATTCTGCGTGGGGGTTGTATGACAATTCAGTTACTTTCAATGGGAGTGATAGGGGTGCGATTGCTGGATTGTATTTTGACGTCGAGTGCGACTCATCCTGATGAACTTGCCGACCAAATTGTGAATGAAATCAATCACTATTTGGTTAAAGCACCATTGAGTGAAAAACCACTTTTATTTCACCTGGCTTGTGAGGTACATGAGGCATTGAGCGATCGTTTTGGGCGGGTTGATTCTTTGCAAGTGCGTAGGGACGTTGCCAATATGATGGGCTTATTGATTTATCGCGCTCGGATGACGGCTAATCAGAGTCGCTAATTTTTCACTTTTTTGCCGATGCATCGCCCCAACTCACTTGGGGCGATTTTTTTGTGCAGTTTATTTTACATTTCGCAGACTGAAATACTGAAAATCGATTTTTTCGCTTATCCTAGCGATACTTTTTTACAGGGTAAGCAATACATGAAAAATAAAACTGCTGATTTAATCGAGCCATTGATTGCATTAGCTGCAATTTGCCTTTTATCGCTCACTATTTTTGCAATTATCAAGCCCTTTCTTGCTGCGACATTGTGGGCAGGGATTTTGGTGCTATCGACTTGGAAACCCTATCTAAAATTGGTTGCGTTGTATAAAGGCCGGCGCGCTTTGGCCGCGCTGACCATGATGGCCGTTTTTGGTGGGTTTTTCTTAGTGCCAGTCATTTTTGCAGCCAGCGAATTTGCGTCTGTAGTGTCTGTGTGGGGTATGCAAGTCAAGGATTCATTTACTCATGGCTGGCCAAAGTTACCTGAATGGTTGACGAGTATTCCTTTGGCTGGGGCTAATATTGAGCAATTCTGGCTCAAGCTTGGCGATAGAGATTCGGAAACTTTACAAACGATACGCAGTTATATTGCACCCGCATCGCAAATTCTATTAATGCTGGTCACTGAGATTGGTAGTGGCATGATGCTATTGGCGATGAGTTTGTTTATTGCCTTTTTTATCTATCTCGATGGTGAGGATTTACTTGCTTGGATTCATGGCTTCATGGCGCGTATAGCGGGTGAGCGCAGTATAGAATTATTGGCCGTATCTCTGAGCTCAACCAAAGGTGTGGTTTATGGCTTTATGGGGACCGCAATGGCACAGGCCGTATTGGCTTGGTTTGCGTATTTAATTGCCGGTGTTCCTAATGCAACTACGCTTGGATTCGCTAGTTTTATTCTAGCCTTGTTGCCGGGGGGGCCTGTATTGCTGGGTTTACCTGCTGCGGCTTGGCTTTACCATCAAGGCGATGTGGGCTGGTCTATTTTCATGGTGCTATGGATGTTGCTAGTCGTTAGCTCTGCGGATAATGTGATTAAGCCTTTACTGATTGGTAAAGGTAGCCGTTTACCATTTATTCTGATTTTATTTGGTGTATTGGGTGGCGCACTAGCTTTTGGAATGTTGGGCGTATTTATCGGCCCAGTGCTACTAACCGTATTTTATGAATTGGCACGTAGCTGGATTTTCCCCTCAAATTCATTGCCATCAACAGACTCGACAAACAGCGATGAGGTCAGTAACTGATTTTGGCGGATTTCTGCAATTTTGAAAAAGCCGCTATGTTGATTCATAGCGGCTTTTTTGCGTGCACATTCAATCAATAAGTAAGGCTTCAAATCACAAAGCCCAAACTAAGATGGCTTGGGCTTTGCACAGTGCGGGTCTTGTTTTGAATTAGAGTTTGAACTTTTGAACTAGCGAGGCTAGTTGCCCTGATACGACTTTAATGGATTGTGCTGCGCCAACGGTTCCCTGTGCTGCAGACATAGTGCCGTTCGAAGACTGTGCTACTTCGTCGACGTCATTTCGAATCGCCATACTGGATGTCACTTGCTCGGCCAAGGAATTACCAATTTGGCCGACCACTGCAGCTGTGGCTTCTGTTTCTTGGCGGATTGCTTTGACGGCCTCTCCACCTTCTTTAGCTTGGCGGATACCTTCTTTGAGCTGAACTACCATTTCATCCATGCGAGTTTTGGCGTTTTGCCCACTCCCTTGAACAGCTGTGATGGTTAGGCCAATTTCTTGGGTTGCTGAGCTGGTGCGTTCGGCAAGTTTGCGTACTTCATCAGCCACCACCGCAAAACCACGGCCCATATCACCAGCGCGAGCAGCTTCAATTGCGGCATTGAGCGCCAATAAGTTCGTTTGGTCTGCCACATCACGAATCACCGCAATGACGGCTGAAATGCTGGTTACGCGTTGTGCCAAATCATCAATACTGCTTTGTGTGTCGCCAACGGCTTGCTCAATATCGGCAAATCGTTTGACCGCAGATGAAAGCACATTCAAGCCTTTTGCTGAGATTTCTGTAGCTGATTCACTTTGTTGGCGTGCGGTATTGGCTTGGGCCTCTGCTGCACGAGTCTGATCGGCGAACACTTCGGCGGTATGGGCAATGCGGCTAGCGGCGTTGCCTTGCGCTTCAATCAAGCGATTGCTGTCTTGTGCCCGTGATACGATGTCATCACTGGTGTGGTGCAGGGTATTGACGGCCTGAGTGAGTTGCGACATGACGGTGCGTAATGATTCACGCATCCGAATCACCGAGCCAAAAATACTTTGCGGTGATGCCGAGCCAATTTGGGTGGTGTCTTGTAAATTACCATCAGCAACGCTTTGTACTAGTTTTAGTACGTCAGCAGGCTCGCCACCTAAATCATTCAAAATACGGCGCACGGTAGTGAGCATAAAGAAGCCAACGATGCCCGCTACAATTAAGCAGACGAGAACTTGCCAGCGCGCATTACTCCAAAATCGAGCATCGGCTTCAGCTGAGCTAACACCATTACCGACAATCCAGCCCCAACGTGGTGTTTTTTGTGCCACAGAGAGAAGTTCAACGACTTTGCCATCACGCTCAGAAGTCCAAGGATAAGATGTCAGTGCGCCCCCTGATTTTTGTAATGCTGCGACTGCGATTGCGCCTACGCTGCCGCCTTTGGCATCTTTAAATTCATTAAAGCTTGTGCCGTGCAGTTGTGGGTCAAGTGGCGTAGCGACGAAGTTAAGTTTTTCGTCGGTTACGTAAACGTATTCGGATTTATGGTATTTATTTTCTCGTAAAATTTGAGTCGCGATTTCTTTGGCCTGCTCATCCGTGAGTTTGCCGCTAGCGGCTAGGTTTTCTAACTGAGCAATAGATAAATAAGTGCTTCGGAGTAACTGCTCAATGCGGGCTTGGTTATCTGAGGCACTCATATCCCGCATTGTGCTAAGACCAACGAGCATGACGCCTATTAGTGAAATGAGTACAGCGATGGAAAGCGTCCATGCTTTAAATTTTAATGTCATTGCTTGCTCCAGATATCAAATATCAAGGTATTTATAGCCCGCATTATGCCTTGAATATTAGAGTTCAATTATACCTTTTCCCAGATAGTTCACTTTCCCACTGACGTGTACTTGTAGTTGTAGATCAACTTTGACATTAATAATAGACAAGCGACTGATTAATTTCTGAATTGTATGACCCTGTTCAATTTTGAAACTCAGTGGTGTTTTTGCACCAGTTGCTATTAAGTAACTAGCAATATTGGCGGCAGCAATACCAGAGCCAAAATCCTCAATGATTTGAAATGGATCTGCACTAAAACAGCGCAGCGTAACTAGATCGTGCTCGATACTCCAAATTGTTGCTTGCACTAATGATTTAGGGCTTGCTAAACAATGGGTTAGTAGTGCGGGGTGCGGCTTGGCTTGCAAAACACTTTGTCTGGATCGCACTTGAATCATTAATTGTTCAAGTCCACTGTCGACAAATAAAATCGGATTAATAATGTCTTTGGCACTGATGTCGAGTGCTTGCGCAACGTCTAGGTGACCTCGATCGCAGGGGCGGGTACTGCCCGCAGGGCAAATGATTACGCTGCTTTCGCTTGCATACTCCACCGTGGTGGGGCCAGCTTCGGTCGTGATTATTGCTGATTTAAAGCTTGAGTCTTGATGATGCAGTAGCGCAGCAACACCAAGCAAAGCACGCCCCGAAGTGGGTAATTCGTGCTGCGGGGTAAAGCACATTAGCCTGCGATCATTTGCGCTAAAAAAAGCCACTTCAACACCGCCCATTTGATACGCAAGTGCTTGGCAAGTATCTTGATTTGGTAATGCATCGCAATTAAATACAATTAGCGGATCGCCCGAGCGGGGTTTCTCGGCAAAAACATTGAAAATATGAAAGTTAAATTGTGGCATTTAGCAATCGCCCAGAAAGAAAAGGTGGCTGCCACATAATGGGGCAGAAAACGGCATAGTTTGGTAAAATGCCGACAATATATTGTCTTGAACTTCTATTTGTTGGACTGCCCCATGCCTGTGAACTTACCTATTGCTGAGAAAGACCAGCCCCTAAAGCGGGATCTTGATCTCCTTGCTGCCTTGTTGTCTGACACGATTCGTGAACAGGCAGGTGCTGCGACTGCTGAACAAATTGAAGCGATTCGCCAATTGGCTTTTCGTTATGTACAAGGCCATGAGCCGGAAGCGGGTAAAGCGTTGGCACGCTCTTTGGCTATTTTGGATATGCCAACGACGATGGCATTGGTTCGTGCATTTAGCTACTTCTCGCATTTATCCAATATAGCAGAGGATTTGCATCACAATCGTCGCCGTCGTGCGCACAAGATTTCCGGATCGAAAGCGCAGCGTGGCAGTATCTCGGCGGTGATTGATGATTTGATTGCACGCGATGTTAAACCATCTGAAATGTTGGCATTATTGGGTGATACGCTTATCGCGCCAGTGATGACTGCGCATCCAACTGAAGTAAAACGCAAGACCATTTTGAATTGCCACAATGCTTTGGCTGAATTGCTCACTGAGCGCGACCGTAGCCAAATGACACCAGAAGAAACTCGGGCGAATCAAGAAGCCATGGAACGTGTGATGCTCACACTATGGCAAACGCGTGAAGTGCGTACCGTTAAATTGACAGTACAAGATGAAATCGAAAACGGATCAACCTTTTTCCGCAATACCTTCTTGCATGAAATTCCGCGTCTGTACCAAGATTTGGAAGACAAATTTTCTGAGATGAATGGCGAAGCTATTCAATTGCCTAACTTTATTCAGGTGGGTAGCTGGATTGGTGGTGATCGCGACGGTAACCCGAATGTGACTGCAGATGTGATGCGCTACGCGGTTTCACGTCAAGCTGGCGTTGCACTTGATCATTACTATCAGCAGTGCTTAAAGCTCGAAGGCGAATTATCAATGTCGACTCGCTTGGTCGCTGTTGACCAAGCCTTGTCAGAGCTCGCGGCGACGGCAGTTGAAGATCAAACGCGTAAAGATGGCGAGCCGTATCGACTTGCGGTTTCTGCGATTGCATCACGTATTTTTGCAACGGCTTTAGAAATCGGCACCTTCCATCATGAATTGCACGATGTGGCCCATGCTGCAGCATATAAGAATGTAGAAGAGCTTTCTGCTGATTTAGCCGTTATTGCGAATTCATTGAAGGCGCATGGTGCAGCAAAATTGGCTAATGGCCGTTTACGCCGTTTGCAACGCGCAGTGTCGGTGTTTGGCTTCTTCTTGGCGCCAGTTGATATGCGCCAAAACTCAGCGATTCATGAAAAAATGATCAATGAGTTATTCCAGCAAGCAGGTCTTGAGGAGTACAGTAAGCTCGATGAGCAGTCACGTCGTACTGTGCTACTGCGCGAGTTGGCTAGTCCGCGGCCATTGATTTGTCCATACGATGTTGCGTATAGCCCAGAAGTGCAGCAAGAATTAGACATCCTTCATGCGGCTGCCGAGTTGCAAGCTCGTTACGGTGAAGCAGTGCTGCCAAACTATATTATTTCTAACTGTGAGTCCGTTTCGGATATGTTGGAAGTGGCTGTCTTGCTTAATGATGTTGGCCTTGTGTCTTTAGCGCCGCAAGTACGCAGCAAAGTTAATATCATCCCATTGTTTGAAACCACACCTGATTTGCGTAATAGCGGCAAGATCATGGGTGAAATGTTCGCACTGACTCAATGGTGTCAGCTTTTGAATTGTCGTAACCATGTGCAAGAAGTGATGTTGGGCTATTCGGATTCGAATAAAGAGGGCGGTTACCTCACTTCGAACTGGGAGCTTTATAAGGCCGAGTTGACTTTGGTCGATGTCTTTACGGCTGCGGGCATTAAATTACGCTTATTCCATGGTCGTGGTGGTACGGTTGGTCGTGGTGGTGGCCCAGCTTATGATGCTATCTTGGCGCAACCTGCAGGCTCAGTGAATGGTCAAATTCGCATTACCGAACAAGGTGAAGTGATCACTGCAAAGTATGCTGATCGCGAAGTGGGTCGTCGTAATTTGGAAATTTTGGTCGCAGCAACTTTAGATGCTAGCTTCCAACCTGCGATTGTTGAGACCGATGAAGTCTTGGCGCGCCGTGCTTTAATGGAGCGTTTGTCGACGCGTGCTTATCAGTTCTATCGTGATTTGGTATACGCAACGCCTGATTTCATTACCTATTTCCTTGAGGCAACGCCAATTAAGGAAATTCCAAATCTAAATATCGGTTCTCGTCCAGCTGCTCGTAAAAACACAACTAGTATTGGTGATTTGCGTGCGATTCCTTGGGTGTTCTCTTGGTCGCAATGTCGTTTGATGTTGCCGGGCTGGTATGGTTTTGGCACTGCGATTGCTGAGTATTTGGCAGAAACCGGCGATGACGGTTTAGCCTTGTTGCGTGATTTGTATGCAGATTGGTCATTCTTGCAAGTGACGATTTCGAATATGGAAATGGTCTTGGCCAAATCGGATATTGCGATTGCCGAACGTTATTCGGAATTGGTGCAAGATCAAGCCGTTGCTGCACGTATTTTCGGTCGCATTAAAGCGGAATGGCAACGTTCAGTTGATGCAGTGTTGGCAATTACTGGCCATGAGCAATTATTGGGTGATAATCCAACCTTGGCACGCAGCCTAGATAATCGTTTACCTTATCTTGACCCACTGAATCATTTGCAAGTTGAGTTGCTCAAGCGCATTCGCGGTGGTGATGATTCGGAAGAACTTCGTCACGCAGTGCATTTGACGATTAACGGCGTTTCAGCAGGTTTACGCAACAGCGGCTAAACACACCTTCTGCAACCAAAAGGACGCCACCATGAGCCCATTGAAGCAAGTTATTGCCAGCGGGATTGTGGTGGCGTTGTTTTATGCACCGAATGCGTATGCCGCGCTGCCTAGCCACTTTGGAGATAAAGTCGAAGCGGCCTTAGCTTGCCGGAGTGATTGGTCTACTGCATGGTGGCGTGATTATTTTCGTAAATACTTAGATGCGCCCATTCGAGTCTGGGGTGAGGCTGAGTGGTTCAATGGAAAAAATGCTCAGTTAGCAGGTAATCAAGCCCAAGAAGTCTTTGTTAATACGCCTGAGTCGGGTGCACTGATGGTGGGTGTTTTAATCAATTCACCAGTTGATACCGTACGGAAAAATATTGAGTCTCGCCTAGGTTTCACTTTTGTAGAGTTACCCGGCCCTTATCCACGCTACCTATCAAAATTTGGTAGTGTCTTGGTGCGTGTCTCAGAAGAACAGACCAAGTGGTATTGTGCGCGTTGGAATTTAGGCAATCGCCCTTAAAGTAAATTCAATCGTCATTAACAACTAATACCAGTTGCTGACATTATGACGAGTCCATTTTTCTCTAATTACTTCCTTCCTTTCAAAATTTAAAATTACACAAATATAATGTTTTGTTATTTTTCCGTAATTTAACGCCGAAAATTTGCAGATCGTGAGTTTCCTTCCTGTCGCTAAAGTGTAAAAAAATTGTGTAGTAGTTCACAAAAAATTACTAAATGCACAGTTGGGTTATTACATAATTAAAGCCTAATGCTGTGTTGCACAATTTATTTCTGCTGATTGAATCTATTATTGTTAGGTTATGCTTTGGTTTTGTTGCGGCGCAGCATTTATTTTTTTTCGATTAATGTAGTAAGTCATTTGACTACATTTTCTGAAAAAGGTGACTCTATTTTTATTGAAAAAGACGCTTGACAATAAAATTCCAATATTGATTAATAGAGTTCAACGGGACCGAGAATATAATTTCGGACTGTTACAACACCAAAAAAGATGAATTTATTACTTAATTCTTACTCTTTGGATGTTGGGGCAAGACCAGTCGCACTGCGCGGGTAAAGCCAAAAATAAAGAGGATGGAGACTGTGCCGCAAGGCATGTAGCAAACAAACCCTGACGGATAATGATGATCGGGGTTGAGAGGACGACGTGTTGTATGTAGTTGTAGTAAAAAGCCCTGACGGATTGTGATGATTGGGGTAGAGAGGATGACGTGTTTGACTGAAATAGCAGTAATATAAATCCTGGCAGATTGTTACGACTGGGATGAGAGAGGAAGACGCAGTACAGTAATAGCCCATTAAAAAGTGCCGAGCCCAAGTAGCTCGACGATGCTCGGTACTCAAACACTGGCATCATTCAGTATCGAATTGATGACCATCAGCCCTTCCAAATTTTGGAAGGGCTTTTTATTTTCTAGTCCTGATAAATTAGGGGATAATCGCGTTTTGCTTTGTTGCGAACTGCTATGCCTGTTTCTACATCCTCTAGCTCATCTTTAACCGCTTTGAATACCTTGGGATTAAAAGCGGTTGCTCGACACATTTTGTACCTGACTGAGCCAACTCAAATTAAGCAATGGCGCGCTGATCCACTGTATTCGCAGACCTCGTGGCTGGTGCTGGGTGGCGGAAGTAATTTGGTAATGTCCGAATACATTGATAAAACGGTGCTGCAAGTCGGTTTGCAAGGAAAAAAATTGCTGCGCGAGGATGGTGGGGCTTGGTACGTCGCCGCGGCAGGTGGTGAAGCGTGGCATCCGTTTGTGCAATGGACGTTAGCGCAGGGCTGGGGCGGACTCGAGAATTTGTCGTTGATTCCCGGCACCGTCGGCGCTGCGCCTGTGCAAAATATTGGTGCGTATGGTATTGAGATCAAAGATGTATTTGAACAACTGACGGCGATTCATTTGCAGACGGGTGAACAGCGTGTGTTTACTTTGGCCGATTGCCAATTTGCCTATCGTGATAGCGTCTTTAAGCAGGCTGAGGCAGGGCAATGGGTCATTGTTGAGGTTGTCTTTCGCTTAGCAAAAAATCACCAAACTAAGACCCAATATGGCGATATTGAGCGTGAATTACTGAGTCTAAATATGGGCAATACGCCCACTGCAGTCGCACAGGCGGTCATCAACGTAAGGCAACGAAAATTGCCCGATCCAGCGCAGATTGGTAATGCTGGTAGTTATTTCAAAAATCCGATTGTGAGTCCAGCAATCCACCAAGCCGTGATGGTTGCCTATCCGAATGCAGTCGCTTACGCACTGGAGGATGGGCAATACAAATTTGCTGCGGGTTGGTTGATTGAGCAAGCGGGATGGAAAGGAAAACGCTTTGGGCCCGTTGGCATGTATGAAAAACAGGCTTTAGTTTTGGTTAACCATGGTGAGGCAACTGCGGCAGATGTTTTGGCCTTGGAAAAAGCAGTTCAAGCGGATGTTCATGCGATGTTCGGAATTATACTAGAAGCCGAGCCCGTGAAGTGGTAGGTATTTGACTCTAGCCATTATTATTCAATGGCTAGAGTCAAATACATCGTATTGCTTAAGCAAGTGCGCTGAGCAATTTATCGTGAATCCCGCCAAAGCCGCCATTACTCATGATCAGAATCTGATCTCCACTTTGGGCTGTGGCGCATATTTGATTAATTAAGTCATCTAACTGCGTAAAGCTTTGCGCTTTGTCGCCCAGTTCGGCGAGTGCTTCTGCGGGATCCCAGCCTAAATTCGCGCCGTAGCAAAAGACTAAATCTGCTTCAAGCAAACTACCTGCCAACGCCGCTTTCATCGTTCCGAGTTTCATCGTGTTTGAACGCGGTTCAAGAACGGCAAGAATTCTTGCCTTACCGACTTTGGCGCGCAATCCTGCCACTGTAGTTGCGATAGCGGTTGGGTGATGAGCAAAGTCGTCATACACGGTAATGTCGTTCACGCAGCCTTTAACTTCCATGCGACGTTTAACATTGGCAAATTGGCCCAAGGCTTCAATGGCGACTGCGGGTGTCACACCGACATGTCGCGCTGCAGCGATGGCCGCCAGTGCATTGTGTGCGTTGTGTTCCCCCATCAATGACCAAACTAAACGCCCCTGTGCTTGACCATCTAACAGCACTTCAAAGCCATCGGCATAAATAGTGCCTGTTTGCCATCCAGTACCTAGATCGCCCGCAAAGTTTTCAACCTCGCTCCAGCAACCCTTCGCTAATACGCGCTGTAAACTAGTTTCACGGCCATTGGCAATTATTCGGCCTTGACTTGGAACGGTTCGAACGAGGTGATGAAACTGGGTTTCAATCGCTAGCAAATCAGCAAAAATATCGGCGTGATCAAATTCAAGATTATTCAGCACTGCCGTGCGCGGGCGGTAATGGACAAATTTACTGCGTTTATCAAAAAATGCCGTGTCGTATTCATCGGCTTCAATGACAAAAAATGGCGAAGTGCTGTTTGCGTCTTGGCGCGGCGTTTGCGGTAGGCGTGCTGAAACCCCAAAGTTTTCCGGAATGCCGCCCACTAAGAAGCCAGGTGCGAGTCCAGCGTATTCTAAAATCCACGCCAACATGCCCGTCGTGGTTGTCTTGCCATGCGTACCCGCAATGGCGAGCACCCATTTATCATGGAGAATCTGCTCACCTAGCCATTGCGGGCCAGATGTATAAGGCAGCCCTGCATTCAAAATCGCTTCCATCAGCGGCATACCCCGCTTGACGACATTACCAATGACGAACAAATCGGGTTTGAGGCTGAGTTGTTCTTCGCCAAAGCCTTCGATCAATTCGATACCGAGTGCTTCAAGTTGAGTTGACATCGGCGGGTAAACATTGGCATCGCAGCCAGTGACCGTATGGCCTGCCGCCCGTGCCAGCGCGGCAATGCCACCCATAAATGTGCCGCAGATACCAAGAATATGAATGTGCATAGAAAGTTTGACCGTGTAGCAGAAAAAGAAAGACAGTTTTGTTAAATTTGGCGCTTATTTGACCAAGTGACTTGCGAAATATCCACATGTCCTTACAATTGAGCCAAATAGTATAACTAACAATTAGGCTTGAATTCCATGACTATGTCCACCCCTGTGAATCCGGTGGAAATTGCCCGTATTGCTTTGAAGCGGCTCACTGAGCGCGGTTTACCACCGACACCAGACAATTACTCCCAATTTTATAATGCAATTCTAACGATCAAAGCGCCAGAAACCAAAACGGCGACCGAGATGCAGTTGGCGTGGCAGGTTTTATATAAACTCGACGATGCTGTGGCCGATACGTCGGAACTGACTTCAAGTTTATTGGATAATTTGGCGGGCTCAACAGCTGTGTTTGAGCAAAAACTCGGTGATTTAAAACAAGTTCGTCAAGCCCATGCAGAAAAGAGCGTGAGCGCAGAAGAGACGCATGCCTCGCTCGAAGACATGCTCAATGTGGTAATAAGCACGACGCATAATGTGCACTCGACGGTGACGACGTCACACAGCGATTTGCAGACGATTCGTGATTCAATTCGCCATATCGAAGAAGACCTCGCGTTTAATCGTAAAGTGCTTGAGCAAGACGCGCTGACTGGTGCATTGAATCGCCAAGGTTTGGATCATTTGCTATTGCGTGAAGTGAAGCGCGCGCAGCGGATTGATGGTCGTTTAACGGCTGCGATTATTGATTTGGATGACTTCAAACAGATCAACGATAAATTTACTCATTTGGTCGGCGATCAAGTTCTAATTCATGTGACGAATTTAACCAAAGCCGTTTTACGCGAGTCTGATATTCTGGTTCGCTACGGTGGTGAAGAGTTTTTGTTGCTGCTGGTTGATACCGATATTCGTGGCGCGAGTTACGTGATTGATCGATTGAAACTCGTTGCTGGTCGTACGCCATTTATTCATCACAATCAACGAATTGAAGTGCGTTTTTCAGCGGGGATTGCACAGCTTAAAGATGATGAAAATGGCCGCGCATTACTACTGCGTGCCGATGAAGCTTTGTACCGTGCGAAGCAGGGCGGGCGCGGTAAAACTGAAATCGCAGAATAATAACTTAAATCAACCGCCCTGACCGGCGGTTTTTTTACGGCGCAGCGTTTAGCCAAAGTGCTTGATAGCCATTGCTCAGCACTAAACCGGCAAAGTAGAGGTAAAGCAGTGCTGATATTACATGGCAGCCCTGTTTAAAACGATTCCCCATCGTTTTGCCTCCTTGATGACTGGCACAAACAATACCTAGCGTCCAAGCAATCCCACCCATAAAAAAGCCGATTAAAAACTCACTGGTACTGAGCAACGATCCGTCTGTGGCTTGCGCTATGAGCGAGCCACCAACCGCGGCAAACCATAAAATAGACGTGGGCGAGGCCATAGCTAAAACAAGGCCACGGCCAAATAAATGATGCTTGGCGGGAAGTGGCGGATGGCTGGTTTCTGCACGCTGCGCGTCTTGCAAAGCTTCACGCGCCATTTTCCACGCCAGCCAAACCAATAGCGTGCCGCCACCTAGCCAGGTGATCCATTGCACGCTAGGAAACTGCAGCAGATAGCGCATTCCGAGCAAGGCCAAAACTGCGTAGATTAAATCGCCAAAACAAGAGCCAAATCCCAACAGAAATCCGGCACGACGGCCATGTTTCATGGTCAAGTCGATCATGGCTACATTGACCATGCCAATATCAAGACAGAGGGAGATAGAGAGTAAAAAACCAGTGATGAATGTTTCCATCACTGGATCTTAAGATAAAAGGCGCTTAGCTTACATTGGGGAAGTTGGCAGTTGTGATATGAAAGCTTAGTTTCGCCAAAATGCGGTCGTGAACAAAATTAAGACCGAGAAAATTTCTAGTCGTCCTAATAGCATCGTAAAGCTACAGACCCAAGTTTGAAAGTCGGTCAAGCCACCGTAATTGCTGGCAGGACCTACTTGTCCTAAGCCAGGGCCAGCATTATTGATACAGGCAATAATCGCGCTAAAACTGGAAATGAAATCCATGCCAGACAGTAAAAGCGTAAAGGTAAGCACTACGATGCTGGTGAAATACAAAAAGATAAATCCCATCACCGAGGCCAAAATATTGGTAGGAATAATCTGACCGTTAACGCGTAAAGGGTGGATGCCTTGCGGGTGCAAGAGCAATGACATTTGCCGACCCACTTCACGGGTTTGAATGATGGTGCGAATCATCTTGATCCCACCCCCAGTTGAGCCTGCGCAGGCAGTAATGCAGGAGAGCAGCAGCATCACCAAGGGCGCAAAGATAGGCCATTGCCCAAAATCAACACTGGCAAAGCCGCAGTCAGTGGCGATAGAAATCAGATTGAACGAAACGTGGCGTAATGAAGTCAGAAAATCGGGGTAGGTTTTTTGCCAGAGCAGAAAAAAACTAAGCCCAATAATGCTACTGAAAATCAGCAAAAGCATCGCTTTGAATTCAGAATCATGCCAATAAACCGAGAGTTTTCGCCCTGACAGTGCAAAGTAATGGGTCGCAAAATTGGTCGCCGCTAACAGCATAAACACCATCAAAATGACTTCAATGAGTGGCGAATTGAAAAATCCCACGCTGGCATCGTGCGTTGAAAAACCACCTAAGCACATCGCGGCAAAGGCGTGGCAAACGGCGTCAAGCCAAGACATACCGCCCACCCAGCGCAATAACAAAGCACAAATCACGGTGAGACCAGCATAAATGAGCCAAAGATTTCGCGCGGTTTCATGGATGCGGGGTGTGAGTTTGCTGTCTTTAATCGGTCCAGGCGTTTCGGCTTTGAATAACTGCATACCCCCTACACCTAATAGCGGGAAGATAGCTACTGCTAATACGATGATACCCATACCCCCTATCCAATTAAGTAAATGCCGCCATAAGTTAATCGACGCCGGTAGATGGTCTAGCCCCGTCATCACCGTTGCACCCGTAGTCGAAAGGGCAGACATCGTTTCGAAATAAGCATTGGTAAAAGACATGCTGCGATCAAACAGCATGAGTGGTACTGCAGCGACAGCGGGTAGCGCCGTCCACAAGCCAACCACCAAAATGAAACCATCACGTGGCAATAATTCGCGGCGGTAATTGCGAGTGAGTAGCCAAAGCGCGGCACTAAATATTTGCAGGCCAATCAAGGCGTCGATAAATGGCCATAAACCCGCATCGTTATTCCACCAAGCGACAATAATCGGCACAATGATGCTGAGCGAAAACAGCATTGAAACGCGTGCGACGACGTTGACAGTAGGAAGTAATTTTTGAGTGAGCTGCATTTAGAAAAAACCTACTGAAACGGCGAATAATTTTTCGACATCACGAATGTGGCGTTTATTGTCGATAAACAGAATGACGTGATCATCACTTTGAATCACCGTATCATGATGGGCGATCATCACTTTATTGCCTCGAACGACAGCAGCTAAATCGGCGCCTTGCGGAAGTTTAATTTCATCAAGTTGACGTCCAACCACTTTCGACGTATCACGCGTACCATGGGCGATCAATTCGATTGCTTCGGCCTCTCCACGCCTTAGGCTATGCACTGCGGCGATATCACCTTGGCGAACGTGAGCCAGCAAGGCGCCAATCGTCACTTGTGCCGGTGATAAAGCCACATCAATTTTGCCACCTTGCAACAAATCAACGTAGCGTGAACGATTAATGATCGAAACAACACGACGGGCACCCATTTGTTTCGCTAATAGTGAAGACATAATGTTGTCTTCGTCATCCGAAGTCAGTGCAAGTAGTAAATCACAGCGGTCGATTTGCTCGTTTTCGAGTAGGTCTTCATCGGTGGCTTCGCCGTGTAAGACCAGTGTGTTGGGCAAATGCTCGGCCAACCAATTGGCCCGCTCTTTATTGTGTTCAACCAGCTTTACTTGATAGCGTTTTTCAATTTGTCGAGCAAGTCGGTAGCCAACATTGCCGCCGCCGCAGATCGTAATTCGTTTGACCTGTTTTTGATTGCTACAGAATTCGCTTACCACACGCTGTACATGTTCGGTTGCGGCGAGGAAAAACACTTCATCGCCGACTTGTAAATCCACGATGCCATCAGGGCGGATGCGTTTATTTTTCCGGTAAATTGAAACGACGCGGCATTCAATTTTTTCCAGATACAATGCCAGAGTTGCAAGATCTTTCCCGTCCATATGTGCGCCAGCTTCAACGCGAACGGCAATCATTTTGGCCTTGCCAGCCGCAAACTCTAATACTTGCAATGCTTCAGGAATTTCAAGCAGGCTAACTAAATAATCAGTGACAATCTGCGCGGGCGTAATGACGTGATTAATCGCGAACCCGCCTTCAGTAAATAGGCTAGGGTATTCCAAAATATCTTGATCGCGGATACGGGCAAGGCGAGTTGGTACATTGAATAAATCATGCGCTATCTTGCAGGCAACGATATTCACTTCGTCGTAGGGCGTCACTGCGAGGAGTAGATCTGCATCTTGAATGCCAGCAGCAATCAGGGTTTTTGGATTGTTAGCTAAGCCAACCAGCGTGCGCAAATCAAGCCGATCAGCCAATGGTTTTAGTAAACTAGCATCGTTATCAACGATGGTGACGTTATAGCGTTCATGCACTAGTTGTTCGGCGACTGATGAGCCAACCCGACCCGCACCTAAAATTAAAATATTGGGCAAGATAGACCTCTCAGTAGTTTTCGCTTGCAATGAAAAATCGGCTATACGTGATAGCCGATTTGAATTTTACGCATTTCAGAAGATTATTGCTCTTCAGTTGCGCGTTGTTTTCGTGGCATTTGAATGCCGAGTTGTTTGAGTTTTCGATACAAATGCGTTCTTTCTAAGCCAATACGCTCCGCAACGCGGCTCATATTGCCATTGGAAAGCTCGATTTGGCGCTCTAAGTAAAAACGCTCAAATTGATCTCTGGCTTCACGCAGTGGCAAATCAAGGTCGATTTGCGGTAAAGGCATTGCTTGCGGCGCTACGCCTAAAGTCGCTTCTTGCGAGTTTGGCGAGAGCTGAGTCAGCAAACGGCTCACAGGCAAGATATCAATATCACCATCGCGCCCTGTGATCGCCAGACTTTTTACCACATTAGCCAGTTGATCAATATTGCCCGGCCATTCTTGCTGGCTGAGCAATTGCAGTGCTGACTTAGAAAAACGACGTGGCCCTAATTTATTACTGCTGACCGTTTGTGCGAGCAAAGCTTCAGCTAAAGCCGCTACATCTTCTGCATGAGCTCGCAATGGTGGAACCGCAATAATAATCTGTGTGAGCTGGCGTACTAGTTCAGGTTCGCACTGATTGATGAGCTGATCGAGCGGGCGGCTTGATGCAGTGACCAAACGAATTTTGTATTTCTCAAGCTTTGGCAGCAGATTGAGTAATCCTGCTTGCGCCTTGCGGTCTAGCCACGCAATATCCCGCACGAAGATTGTTCCACCTGTGGCGCGATTCAAAATATCTTGTGGCGGTAAGGCGAGTTCTTCGTTCGAACTTGGCGAAATGAAAGGAGTGTTTGGACGCGTTAAATGTCGCGCACACGTTTCAAAGCCGGATCCTGGTTCGCCGGTGAGGGTAATAGGCAGGGTTTGGCTTGCAACCTGGTCAAGCGCCTCACGCAGCGAGTTGATCGCTGTGCTATTGCCGAGGCTCTGCAAACCCTGTGTCGGCTTTACCGCATTGGCAGGCTGTGAAAAAGCCCGCTTTACGGTCGCCAATAATTTTTGCAAACCAATTGGCTTTTCGAGGAAATCCAAAGCGCCAATGCGGGTCGCTTCAACGGCGGTATCGACAGTCGCATGACCTGACATCATGACGACGGGCATCGTGAGTTGGCCGTTGCGTGCCCATTCTTTGAGCAACGTCACACCATCCGTATCTGGCATCCAGATATCTAATAAAACGAGGCGGGGCTCGCCTTGGTTACGGTATTGACGTGCAGCCTCTGCATTTTCAGCGAGTGCAACGCTATACCCTTCATCCAGCAAAATTTCAGATAAAAGTTCGCGGATGCCGATTTCGTCGTCGACGATTAATATATCTTGATTAGCCACTAGTTGTTTCCTCCCAGAGCGGCAGCTCGATCCTAACGTAAGCACCGGTGGCATTACCCACCTGAACGCGTCCGTGATGTTCTTCGATGATTTTTTTCACGATCGCTAAACCCAGTCCCGTGCCTTTGGTCTTAGATGTAACATAAGGCTCAAAAACGCGGGGCAGTAGATCAGCGGGAAAGCCTTTGCCGCTATCTTCAATATAAAGACGCGCCCATTTTTCGTCTTTTTCTACCAAAAGGCAAATCCTTTGCTCTGGAGCATCGGCAATTGCATCTTGGGCATTTTGCAACAAGTTATGAATAACCTGCCGCAAATGAGTTGGATCACCATTCACCATCAATGATCCGTGTTCTTTAAAGTCGCATACGATCGGCGCTGCTTCGTATAGGACGAGAATCTCTTTTAACAATTGCATAAAGTCGAGCGGCCGTTTTTTGCCTGATGGTTTCCTCGCATAATCGCGGAAAGCGTCGACCATTTGTTTAAGTGCAGCGACTTGCTTCACAATCGTTTGGGTGTTTCGTTTTAGAAATTCGGCGCCTGACTCATCGAGTTTATCGACTAATTTCATTTCCATCCGCTCTGCTGAGAGCTGAATCGGTGTGAGTGGATTTTTAATTTCATGCGCTAGACGTCGCGCCACTTCACCCCATGCAGCATCCCGTTGGGCGGATAGTAACTCAGTGATGTCATCAAAAACCATGACGTAGCCATGTAAATCTTCGCTGCCATCAATTTTTTGCGTCAGCCGAGTACCACGCACCAAGAGAACGCGTTTTTCTGCATCCAGCTCAATTTGCCGTTGCCAAATCTCATCATCGGATAAAAAACCATGGATGGTGTGCGCAAAAAATGCCGTTAGACTCGGATAAGCTTCATTCCATTGCGAGAGCGGTAAAGTACCGATTCGGTTAGGGTCTAAGCCTAAAATGCGTAATGCACTGTGGTTGGCCGACTGTAAGTGCCAATCTTCATCGAGCGACAAAACCCCTGCAGAGAGCGAGCCTAAAATCGCTTCTACATAAGCCTTGGCTTCTGCTTGTTCGGCTTGGTTCTGCTCCAAGGTATCGCGCGCATCTGAAAGCTGGCGCGTCATCCGATTAAATGAGTGCGTCAAAATCCCTAGCTCATCGCGGCTGATAACGGGGTGCTGTTGAGTAAAGTCGCCTTGTGCCACGGCACGCGTTCCTGCCGCTAGTACGGATAGTGGCGCAGCGAGTTTGTCCGAGAGGTAAATGGCTAGCGCCAATGCGCCCAAAAGAGCCATTGTCAGAGCCATAGTCAGCGTTAAGCTAAATATGAGTTTTAAACCTGCTCTTGATTGCGACAGCTGCTTGTATTCACTTCTCACTTGTTCAACTAACTCGGCATCTTGTGCTAGTTGCCGCGGTACAGGTTGTATCAGTTGGAGTAATTTGACTCGATTAGAGAGCTCGCTGCCTGGCAATTGAACAATAACCCGCATGATTAATCCATGCTCAGCATCGCTTTCGATGGCTTTGTAGTTACTCCGCTCGGCTTCGCTAATGATTTTACGATCCGGCAGGTTTGGCATTAAACCTGCATACTCATTGCCAATATGGGCATGGACTTGGCTATTTTTGTCAAAGAGTGTGATTTCTTGTACGCCGGTTTGGTCGCGTAGTTTTGAAAGTCGCTCTAGCAGCACACTCATGCTGTTGTCGTGAATGTCCCAAGCGATGACATTCGCTTTGCGCTGGAGATCATTGAGTTGGTAGTCGATGGCATTACGGCCTAAATTTAGCCCACGATCCAATGCATTATCAACTCGAACGTCAAACCAAGTTTCGACTGAACGATTTAAAAACTGCACTGATAGCGTGTAGACCAAGGCGCCTGGCAAAACCGCCACCAAGGAAAACATCAAAACCATACGGATCGTTAGACGAGACCCAAAAACTTTGCTTTTGACGCGTTTCAATAGTTGAGCAAGACGAGAGCCTACTAGTATCGCAAGGGCTAATAGTAAAATGCCATTGAGTGTGAGGATGAGTTTGTAATACTCGGAGAGTGTCGAAGCATTACCTGATGCAGAAGCGAGTAAAAAGAGTAGGAGCGTTCCTAGGATGCCAAGGAAAACGAGCAGCTTTTTCATTGTATCGCCTCTGCTGCGCTTGGCGTGCTGCGTTGTAACTCTTGCCAGCCTGAATCAAGTTGCCAATCCGCATCGCCTAAGGCGGTCAGTTGGTATGACTTTGGTAATTGGGTGTGATCAAGGCGAAAACGAATTTTTCCAGCAAAATCTTCCGGAGAAATATTGCTTCCATCCAATACGGACCAATTTTTTAGAATGGCCAACGCAAGAAGGGCTTCTTCTGCGGTATTAAAATTTCGGCTTAAGCCATTGGTATTTAATCGATACTGGCGAGTGAGCGGTTGATAGCTTAAACGGTAGGTGATGCTGGCATTGGGGGTGAAGCCATCCGCCATACTACGGTACCAAGAATAGATTAAAGGTCGTGTGAGCTTAAAATCATAGGTAAATGGTAGAGACAAGCCATTTTTGAGGGCGGTTTCAATTTCTGGTGACAGCACTACGGTATAACGAGCAGAAAGTTCAATTCTGTTGCTGCTAAATTCAACGTCGGACTTGAGGGTTTTGATGCTGCCGGCATGCACATAAAATGTGCATAGCAGCAGCAAAGTAGCAACGAGATGTTGCCAATTACGTTTTTGAAAAAAGTGCGTAATAAAAACCATCATGTTCCGCAGTGGGTAAAAGCTGGCCATCTATCGATTGGCCATGAGGCAATGCTTGGCATGGTAAATCTACACGCTTTGCATCAGGATGCCGCTGTGCAAAGGCTTCCGCTGAAGCCGCATTTTCTATAGGGAAAACAGAGCATGTAGCGTACAGCAGTTTGCCATTTGGCGCTACGAGCGGCCATAAAGCGTCGAGCATTTTGGCTTGTTGCTTGGCAAATTTGGCGATGTCTTCATTCCGGCGTAACCACTTGATGTCAGGATGGCGCCGAGTAACGCCGGTTGCTGAGCAAGGCACGTCAGCTAGGATTCGGTCGTATTGTTGACCATCCCACCACGTGCTTGGTTCTGCCGCATCACCAAGTAGCAAGGTTGCTGATTTATTTAGGCGTTTTAGGTTATCTTCTACGCGTTTTAGGCGGCTTGCATCGTTGTCGAGCGCAGTTAACCGTACATTAGCTAACTCTAAAATATGCCCAGTTTTGCCGCCAGGTGCTGCGCAAGCATCGAGCACCGATACTCCATCTTTCAGGTCTAGTAACTTTGCTGCGGCTTGTGCACCCCAATCTTGTACTGAAACCCATCCGTCGAAAAAGTGTGGTAAAAAATCAACACTTGTAGGGCGATTGATACAAATAGCCGTGTCATCAAGTGCTTTGGCTGCGATATCAGCTTCATTCAATAAGGCAAGGTAGGCATCAACGGTGGTGTGCTGAGGATTGATGCGCAAGGTCATCGGTGGGTGCTGATTGTTGGCTTCAAGTATGCTCATCCATTGCTCTGGATACGCCGATTTCATCGTTTTTATCCACCAAGCAGGGTGCGAATATTGCCCCACTTCACTGACTTGGGCGCGACGCACTAATTCGTCTTTGCCACGTAAAAAGCTACGTAGTACGCCATTGACAAGACCTTTACCAAAGCCGCTACCGGTTTGTGCCGCGACTTTGACTGCGTGGTCGACAATGGTGTGTGGCGCTGTGCGTGAGAATTGCAATTGGTAAAGACTGATCAGCAAGAGGGATTTGAGTTCGGCTTCGTGCAAGGGGCTGCGCAACAGTTGTTTTAAAATCCCTTCCATTAGACCAAGTTGGCGCAAAGTGCCATAGCTAATATCCTGAATTGCGCCACGTTGACCTGATTCAAGTGCCGGATTGCTTCTCCAAACGGCATTGAGCGCTTCAGTTAGGTTTTTGCCAGCTAAAACCTGTGACACAGTTTGGCCGGCTAATTTTTGTGTTAAAAACATAGTTATTTCATCCAAATAATGAGCCCGACCAAAAGTCGGGCTTTGATGTATTGATCTGTAGTCTTTATTTAAATTGGGCTTCGGCGAGATACATGCGCTTAATTTTGCCGTGGAAAGCCCATGCTTCTGAGGCGTGCTACGCGTTCTTCGGTACGTGGGTGAGTACGAAATAAATCCTGTAAGCCGCCACCGTGCAAAGGATTGATGATCATCATTTGCGCTGTGGCGGGATGCGATTCAGCGGTATGAAGTGGAATGCCGCGGGCAAAAGACTCTATTTTGAGTAGTGCATCAGCTAGTGCTGCTGGATCACCAGAGATGCGCGCACCACCTGCGTCAGCTTCAAATTCACGTGAGCGAGAAATGGCCATTTGAATGACGCTGGCGGCGAGTGGGGCAAGTAGCGCCAAAGCAATTCGCGCAATCGGGTTCATGCTATTTCCGTTGCTGTCACGCCCGCCAAAAAACATCGCTAAGTTGGCGAGTGCCGAAATCGCGCCCGCCATCGTGGCAGAAATCGTTGAAATCAGAATATCTCGGTGTTGAACATGCGCCAATTCGTGCGCCATGACGCCACGTAGCTCGCGATAAGACAGAACACGCATAATGCCGGTTGTTGCAGCTACGGCGGCGTTCTCTGGATTGCGCCCCGTGGCAAAAGCGTTGGGTTGGTCTTCATCGATTACATAGACTTTGGGCATCGGCAAGCCAGCGTTGCGGGCCAGTTCTTCGACCATGCCGTAAAGTTCGGGTGCGGAACGTGCATCAACTTGATGCGCGTTATACATCTTGAGCACCATTTTGTCGGAGTTCCAGTAGGCAAAAATATTCATGCCGCCGCCAAAAACGAGCGCCATCAGCATGCCACTTTGTCCGCCGAGCATGCCACCCATCACCATGAACAAAGCCAAGATCGCGGCCATGAGTAGCGTGGTTTTAAACCAATTATCCATTTTGCGGTCGCCTTACTTTGTATACAAACTAAGATTTAAGCGCTGATATCAAATTGCATGCCGACTTCAAGTGGCGTGCCCGCCAAAAAAGCGGTGGTGCTGAGACGTTTTCCACCTGATTTTTGTAGCTCAGTAATGCGCAATGCGCCGTTGCCGCAGGCGACAGTGATGGCTTCTTTATCAATCTCAATGATTGTGCCTGCCGTTCCACTATCTTGTACTGGGGTGGCGCCCCATATTTTAATCATGCTGCCATTTAAAGCAGATTGCGCGCTAGGGAAAGGGTTGAAGGCCCGGATTTTTAAATCGAGCTGTGTTGCACTCTCTGACCAGTCGATCTGCGCTTCTTCTTTACTCAACTTTTCTGCGTAAGTTACGCCATCTTTGGGTTGAACTTCGCTTGCTAATTTATCCAAGTTAGCTAGTGCTTGCACAATTGCTTGCGCGCCTTGTGCTGCTAATTTGTCGTGCAATGTTTGTGCATTGTCTTGCGCAGTGATTGGTGTGGTGTGAATCGATAGCATGTCGCCTGTGTCGAGTCCTGCATCCATCTGCATGATGGTAATGCCGGTGACTGAATCACCTGCCAATATGGCGCGTTGAATTGGTGCCGCACCACGCCAGCGTGGTAATAGCGAAGCATGAATGTTGAGGCAGCCAAGTCGCGGCAAGTCTAAAATCACTTGCGGGAGTATAATCCCGTAGGCTGCGACAACCATAGCGTCTGCATCAATACCCATTAGAGGTGCTTGTTGCTCAATCGTCCGAAGTTTTTCTGGTTGGTAGATCGGCAAGTTTTGCTCAAGTGCGACCATTTTGACCGCCGAAGGGGTGAGCTTCATGCCACGACCGCTCGGACGATCTGGTTGGGTCAATACCAACACAATCTCATGGCCAGCAGTGATCAAAGCACTGAGGGCTTCAGCAGCAAAATCGGGCGTACCTGCAAAAATAATTTTCATTGATCTGTATTGTTAAATAGAGTGGAATGGGTGAGCTGTTTTGTGCCGTCTATGAGGGCTGATCAGCTCAATAACTCCAAAGCCGTTGTTCGTACTGGAAATAAATCACAACGGCTTTGAGTAGTGATTACATGGTTTTCTTCTGGTTTTTTTTGATTTTTTGCACAATGCGGTTGAGCTTGAGTCTAGAGAGCTTTTCGACAAAAATTTTGCCGTCTAAGTGATCCATCTCATGCTGAATGCAGATAGCGAGTAAACCGTCGGCATGAAGCGTGATCGGTTTGCCATGACGATCAAGCGCTTTCAAGCTCAACGTTTCGGCGCGCTCAACCTCTTCATAAATGCCAGGGACTGACAAGCAACCTTCTTCATAGGTGGTGTACCCATCGGCGTTTATAATTTCTGGATTGATCAAAACGAGTAGGTCGTTTTTCTCTTCTGAAATGTCTATAACGACTAAACGTTGGTGAAAGTCCACTTGCGATGCGGCCAAGCCAATACCTGGCGCGGCGTACATGGTTTCTGCCATGTCATCGATTTGACGTTGAAGGACTGTGTCAAAAACAGTCACAGGCTGCGCAATTGTGTGTAAGCGCTCGTCGGGATAGTGCAGAATGTTTAAAATTGCCATGTTTGCTTGCTAGACCAAAAGTTTATATGCAGAATTAATAATAGATAATCTATAGATTATATTATATTGGATATGGGTTGATTTGGTTGCTAAATCAAGCCTCTATTTGATGAACTTCTTTTGAATTTTGCCTGCAGGTTGAAAATCTGCAAGAACTGGGCTCAAATTATTATGCGCAAATCCATTATCTCTTTGCTTCTCGTCGCTGGTTTTATGTCTGCACCGCTGCTGGCTGATGAACTAAAACTTGCTAAGAACGCCCCTGATCGTTACGTTGTCGTGAAGGGCGATACCTTATGGGGCATCTCAGGTAAGTTTTTAAGCCAGCCTTGGCGCTGGCCAGAGATTTGGCAGCTCAATAAAGAAGAGATTAAAAATCCTCATTGGATTTACCCTGGTGATGTGATTGTACTTGATACTTCAAGTGGCCAACCGCGATTAAAACTACTCAAAAATCAAAAACTGGATGGCCGTGGTGGGAATGGCAAGCTAAGCCCAAGAATTCGTGAGACGCCTTTGTCTAACGATGCGATTACTAGTATCCCACATAGATCGATTGAGCCTTTCCTATCCAAGCCGCTAGTGATGAGTGTGGAAGACTTTACTGCCGCGCCACGCATTGCCGCTGGTCCTGATAATCGCTTATTGTTTGGCCCTGGCGAGCAAATTTATTCAGTAGACTTTGTTGGTGCAGAGGAAGGTGAGACTTGGCAAGCATTCCGCAAAGGTAAGCAACTGACTAATCCCGATGATCCAAAAGAAGTAATTGGGATTGAGGTGAATTACCTAGGTGATATTCGGGTTAAGCGAGAAGGTGATGTTGCAACTTTAGTGGTCGTAAATAGCCGTGAAGAAATCACAGTTGGTGATCGCCTGATACGTGCTCCTGAAAAACCATTCATTAATTATGTGCCTCATTTACCTTCACAGGACATCTCTGGAAAAGTGATATCAACTTATGGTGGTGTCACTGAAGTTGGCTCATTGATGACTGTTGTGCTTAATAGAGGTGCACTTGATGGCGTGGATATGGGGACGGTCTTGTTTTCATATAAAGCGCCACGAGAAATCAAAAAAGAGCTGAGTTCTGAACCGACTCGATTCACTCCACCTATCAAGAGTGGCAATTTATTCGTATACCGCGTGTTTCCAAAAGTTTCGTATGCGCTAGTGATGGATAGCACCTTGCCAGTAAATGTCGGTGACGAAGCTAAAGCAGAGGCTGCTGTTGCGGCAGAATAAATTTGCTTGATGCTGATTTAGAGAGTTGGCTACGATTATCCCTAGTTTCAGGCTTAGGGGTTCGTAGCCAATTGCTTTTATTACGCACCTTTGGTGAGCCTGCAGCAATTTTTTCTGCATCAAGAGCAGAACTGAAGGGCTTGGTCTCTCCTGCATTGATCGATGGAATTTTGCATGCGGCACACAAGCATGATTTTCCTGAGCGCCAAGTAACAGCAGATTGGCTTGAGAGCGAAAATCACGCTTTAATCACGCTGGATGATCCGTCTTATCCCTCTCAATTATTGTCTTTACCTGACCCACCAACGCTTTTGTACGCCAAAGGCAACTTGAAATTACTGAAAAAGCCCGCACTCAGTATTGTAGGAAGTCGCAATTCAACACCGCAAGGCGTCAGTAATGCTGAGGCGTTTGCTCTGCATTTGTCCAATGGTGGTATGTGTATTGTAAGTGGTTTAGCCAGTGGCATCGATGCCGCTGCCCACCGAGGTGGTTTACTCGGTAGTGGCTCAAGCATCGCAGTGATCGGAACTGGGATAGATCGTATTTATCCTGCGAGTAATCGAGATTTAGCGCATCAGCTAGCAAAAGAGGGATTGATTTTATCGGAGTTTGCGCTGGGTTCGCCGCCGATTGCGGGGCACTTTCCACAACGGAACCGAATTATTGCTGCGCTGGGGTTGGGCTGCCTGGTGGTCGAGGCGGCTCTGGGTAGTGGCTCATTGATCACTGCGCGACAGGCGGTCGATATTGGCCGCGAAGTTTTTGCTATTCCAGGCTCTATTCATTCGCCCGTTGCCAAAGGCTGCCATGCACTGATTAAAAATGGTGCCAAGTTGGTTGAATCGGCCGATGATATTTTGGCTGAGTTGTGTTTTGGTAATGATTTATTTTCGACTTCAACGCAAGTAGAAGAAACTACGACCGTGCATGAGTCTGACTCGTCGTTTTTAGATCAATTGGGTTGGGATCCGATTGATCTAGAGACATTAATTGAGCGGACTAGCTTGACGAATTCCGCGCTGTGCGAGATTCTGTTGTGTTTGGAATTAGAAGGGAAGCTGGCTTCTTTGCCTGGCGGACGCTATCAACGCATTGGCGGTGGGGGTTAAATTAGATTATGTTAGAAGTCCTTGCTTACCTTTTTGAGCAGTTTTACAACGCAGATGGCTTGCCGGATATGTCTCAGTTGGCCAAAAAATTATCTTTGGCGGGCTTTGAGGGAGAAGATATCCATGATGCTTTGACATGGTTATCTGAATTGAAACAAATAGATGTTGCCCCATACCAATTGCTAGATACAAAAGAATTGGGGTTTCGTTCTTTGCATCCTATTGAGTTGGAGCGCTTGACTGAAGAGGCGGCTGTCTTTTTGCATGCATTAGATGCCACTCGAGTACTCAGTGCGGGTGAGCGCGAATTAGTATTAGATCGACTTTGGCGTGAACCTGACGGTGAAGTCGCGCTAGAGCGAATTAAATTAATAGTTTTAATGGTGATTTGGCAAAAACGCGATGCGTTGACCAATCTACTTATCGAGGAGTTGTTGTTTGGTCGTGAAGGTTTTGCCTTACATTAAGGCTCGCTGCACCACACACTCCAGTTTTCGAATCTTTGCTGCCTTGGGGAACCATGCCGGCCAATCTCTTAATCGTTGAGTCGCCTTCGAAAGCGAAAACTCTGCAAAAATATTTAGGTAAAGACTTTCAAATTCTTGCCTCCTATGGTCACGTCCGTGGATTAGTTCGTAAATCGGGCTCGGTTGACCCTGAAAAAGACTTCAAAATGAAGTATCAGGTCATCGAAAAAAACAAAAAACATGTGGATGCGATTTGCGATGCAGTTGAAGCTGCTGACCACGTTTATCTCGCATCCGATCCGGACCGCGAAGGTGAGGCCATTTCTTGGCACATCATGGAAATTCTTAAGGCGAAAAAATTAATCAGCCCTGAGAAAACGTTTAAACGCGTTGTGTTTCACGAAATTACAGAAACTGCAGTGTTGCACGCAGTCGCTAACCCGCGCGATATCGATTTCAATTTGGTGAACGCGCAGCAAGCGCGTAGTGCCTTGGATTATTTAGTAGGCTTTAATTTGTCGCCATTGCTATGGCGAAAAGTGCGAACCGGTTTGTCTGCAGGGCGGGTACAAAGCCCTGCGCTGCGCTTAATCTGCGAGCGCGAGATCGAGATTCGTGCTTTTAATCCGCAAGAATATTGGTCGATTCATCTCGATACCAAAAAAGGTCGAAGCAAAGTTGCAGCTAAGCTCACCACGTGGCAAGGCAAAAAGCTCGACCAATTTGATATTCCCAATGAAGCTGAACAAACCACCATCTTAAACGGCTTGGCCGGCAAAGATGCCGTAGTCCACTCGGTTGAAAAGAAAAAGAAATCCCGCAGCCCAGCTGCGCCATTTACTACGTCGACTTTGCAGCAAGAAGCGGTGCGTAAACTGGGTTTCACAACTGATCGTGCCATGCGTACTGCGCAGCAGTTGTACGAAGGTATTAATCTTGGCGGTGAAACAGTCGGCTTGATCACCTATATGCGTACCGATTCGGTCGCCTTATCGAATGATGCCTTGGCAGAAATTCGTGGTTATATCAGTGAGCATTTTGAGAAAGAGTACCTGCCAAAAGATGCAATAGCTTATAAAAATAAAGCTAAAAATGCACAAGAAGCGCATGAAGCGGTACGCCCAACGTCGATTCATCGTACGCCAGAATCAGTCAAAACATTCTTGTCGCCTGAGCAATTTAAGCTGTATCAAATGATTTGGAAGCGCACGCTATCCTGTCAGATGACCTCGGCCAAGTTTGATACCGTTGCTGTGGATATTGCAGTGGGCGGTCCAGAAAACTTGTTCCGTGCAACGGGGCAAACTTTGGTATTTCCTGGCTTTATCGCCGTGTATCAAGAAGATGCCGATGATGTGGATGACGATGAAGACGAAGCACGCCTACCGGTAATGACCGAAGGTGATGCGCTGCCAGTCGAAAAAATCTTCGGCGAGCAACATTTTACACAGCCACCACCGCGTTTTACCGAGGCGAGTTTGGTGAAATCGCTCGAAGAGTTCGGCATTGGTCGACCTTCAACCTACGCATCGATTATTTTCACGTTGAAAGATCGTGAATATGTCATTTTGGACAAAAAACGCTTCACACCGACCGATACCGGTGAAGTCGTGAATAAGTTTTTGTCTGAGCATTTTACGCAGTATGTAGATTACAATTTCACTGCGAAATTGGAAGACAAACTCGATGAAATTTCGAATGGTAGCCGCGAGTGGATCCCGGTTCTTGATGAGTTCTGGCTTAAATTTCACAAGCAAGTTGAAGAAAAACAAGCGCTTTCGCGGGCAGAAGCAACGCATGAAGCGATGGATGAAGACTGCCCGAAATGTGGCAAGCACAAACTGTCAATTCGCTTGGGTCGCCGTGGTCGTTTTATTAGTTGCAGTTCTTATCCAGAGTGCGATTACACGCGCAATATTGGCGATGATCCTAATGCTGCGCCGCTTGAGCCTGAAGTCGTTCCTGATCGGACGTGCCCGAAATGCGAGTCACCGCTGCATATCAAGTTGGGTCGTTACGGTAAATTTATTGGCTGCTCGGCTTATCCAAAGTGCAAGCACATTGAGCCTTTAGAAAAACCGAAAGACACGGGGATTGAATGTCCTGAGTGCCATAAAGGCAGCCTGATTGAGCGTAAGAGCCGTTACGGTAAATTGTTCTATTCATGCAATACTTATCCAGATTGCAAATACGCAACGTGGAATCCACCAGTAGCTGAAGCTTGTCCGCAATGTAAATGGCCGATTATGACGATTAAAGTCACTAAGCGCCGTGGGACCGAAAAAGTTTGTCCGCAGAAAGAATGCGGCTACAGTGAAGTATTAATACCGCCGCCAGAAAAAGAACCAAAATAAGCTTAACGGGAATCGAATCGGTTCCCGTTTTTCGTTGCTAGTTTTAAAACTAACATGAATGTTACGTGGGGCTGTTGTGCTACCAGAGAATATGTCTTCTAACTCAAAGCAATTCCACATGCATGAGGCTTTGGCGCTCTATCAAACCTATTTTGATGCGTTTGATAATGTGGTGAGTTTGCTGGCGAATGCTGAAGATCCAGAGTCAATTTTGGAGATGTTGCGCACGCTCGCAGAAGCATCGCACAGCAGCATGTCGGGTTTATATTTGAATGAGGCGGACGGGAAAATAGCCCGCTTGGTGGCTGCATGGCGTGATGAAGAGTGCCATTTGGCAAAAAATACCCCCCAGCCGTTTGTCTCTCTAGAGTACGAGCAATATCCTTTACTGGCCGATACCCTTGCTGTGGGTATGGTTCTAAATCGATCTTTGCTTGAACTACCTTTAGCGGAACAAATGCTATTGGCGCAAGTGGGAGTTCGACAATTACTCTGTATTCCTTTGCTGGATAACGGCCATTTATTTGGGTTTCTGATTTTTTTAAATGATGATGAACGGCAGCAGCGAGAAAGCACTGAGTTGCGTTTATTGTCGATGTTAGCCAACCACGTTGCACAGGCTTTGCTTAAAGCCAAGGTGGAAGCTGAATCTTTAGCGAATCAACAGCGTTTACGCGCCCTAGTGGGCGGAACACAAGACATGGTGTTTGAGTTAGAGCCTAATGGTGTCATTTGCCAAGTTTGGTCAGGCCACCCCAGTTTACCGCCGATTGAAGCCATTTTAGGTCGGCCGCTCACTGTGGCACTGCCATTTGAATTGGCCAGTGAATTGGTTCATCGCTTGCCAAAATTATTGGCTGGACAGGCCAGCATGCAGTTTCACTGCACGTTGAGCATGGAGAATATTTGTTTTCTGGTTCGTCTGCAGCCAGTGAGCGCGGGTAGTAAATTGCATGCGGTGGTCTTAATGCAAGACGTGACGGTGTTGATGCAAGACGCCGCTCGTAAAAAGACCATGCTTGATACGCTGAATCTGCTCGAAGAGGCGATTGTTGATTTATCACCTGCGGGGCATTTAACTGAAACAACGGCGGTGTGGCCACGCTTACGTGGCATCGATCCACGCAACTTAAGCCAAGACCTAGGTCGGTCTTTATTGTCTTGGGTTTATCCTGAGGATAATGGCCTCGTCGGCGGCATCATTGCCCAAATGGTCAAAACGGCAGAAGCATCCACAGTGCGTTTTCGTTTGATGCGTGAAGACGGTGAGTTCGTTTGGGTTGAAGCTCGCTTAATTGCCCACAAAGGGGCGGATGGCAAGGTGGCGGGTTTGCGTGGCGTGCTGCGTGATGTCACCGTGGCCCATTTGAATGAACAGCATATTACTCAGTTGGCTTTGTACGATGGCCTGACTAATTTACCCAATCGCTTATTGCTCGACGATGAATTGCATCGTGCAATCGATCAGGCCCGCGTACAAAATTGCAAAGTAGGCCTTGGTTTTATCGATTTGGATCATTTCAAACAGATCAATGATGCATTTGGGCATAAAACGGGTGATGAACTTTTGGTGAGTTTATCTAAGCGCCTTAAAGCGGTCTTGCCCGAAGAGGCCGTGTTGGCGCGCTGGGGTGGTGATGAATTTATTGCCCTAATCCCTAACCTGACTGATATCAATCAGCTCAAACAAATCGCCGAACAGCTTCGTGGCGCTGCTCGCGAGTCAATTAGCATCAATGGCATGGAAACGCAGCCGACGATTTCGGTGGGTTTTGCTATGTATCCCGACAACGCAGAGAGTGGCGAAGAGCTGCTGTCTGCAGCTGATCACACCATGTATCACGCGAAGCATGCGGGGCGCAACAATGCCTGTTTCTATAGCGATATTGTTCATTTGAAAGCATTGGGTCGCGAACACGTCGCGATACAGTCGCGTTTGTCGAGTGCGATTAAGCATGGTGGTTTACAAGTGTTTTATCAGCCGATTGTTAATTCCCGTACTGGTGAAGTGATTGCGGTTGAGGCTTTGGCACGCTGGTTGGACGATAAAAGCGGCTGGATTAGCCCGGAATTATTTATTCCGATGGCGGAGAAAGTAGGGCTGATTCAAGAGTTGTCTGAGCAAATCATGTTGATCGCGTTTGCCAAATTGCGAGACTGGCGTGATAGCGGTTTAGCGCAAAAAGTCATGATCAATATTTCGCGTAGCCAGCTATTTCTACCTAATTTTGTAACGCAATTGGTTGAACGACTAAGCCAATTCCGTTTGCGTCCTTCCGACATTATTCTAGAAATCACCGAAAGCGTGGCTTTAACGGATTATTCGCGGCAGATGCGGCATTTGCGGCAATTGCGTCTAGCTGGATTTGAGTTGGCGATTGATGACTTTGGTACGGGTTATTCTTCGCTGTCGCAATTACATGAAATGCCAGCGCAAATGTTGAAAGTTGATGTCTCTTTTGCTCAGCGCTTGCATACGGAAGAAGGGCGGCGAGTCATGCAGGCCATCGCACAAATGGCGCAAGGCTTGCAGTTGGACTTAGTGATAGAGGGTGTTGAAAACCTTGAAACTGCACGCTTTTTGCAAGGACTTGGCGTGAACTATATGCAAGGCTTTTATTTCAGTGAAGCTGTGCCTGCTGGTGTAGCCGAGTTATGGATGCGCTTGGGTTTAATGGCGAAGATGTGATTGAGGTATTGCTTTCTAGGTATTATTTTTAATGGCCTTTATTGAGATACCTATGCAATAAAAAAGATGACCTAGGGTCATCTTTTTTATTATGTAAATCAAACTCGCTGACTTATTGGTGCATAGGCGCCAAAATTTGGCGCAAGAATTGTTTAGCGCGATCAGATTGTGGATTGGTGAAGAAACTCTCTGGCATTGTGTCTTCAATGATTTCACCGTGATCAAGGAAAATGACACGATCCGCTACTTCGCGGGCAAAGCCCATTTCGTGGGTGACCACCATCATCGTCATGCCTGACTCTGCCAGTTGCTTCATCACGCTAAGTACTTCACCGACCATCTCTGGATCGAGTGCGCTAGTTGGCTCATCAAACAGCATGACACGTGGATTCATCGCTAAACCACGTGCAATCGCCACCCGTTGCTGTTGGCCACCGGAAAGATTGCTGGGGTAAGCATCTTTTTTATTGGCCAAACCCACACGCTCAAGCAATTCAAGTGCTTGTTTGTTTGCTTCGGCAGGCGCGATTTTTTTTACGTTGATCGGTGCTAAGGTAATGTTCTCAAGGACCGACAAATGCGGGTACAAGTTGAAATGCTGGAAGACGAACCCGACTTCTTCACGTAATTTATTGATATTGGTTTTGGTGCTATTGGCTTGAATTCCATCGACCCAAATTTCGCCATCATTAATTGCTTCAAGCTGATTAATGGTACGAATGAGCGTTGATTTTCCCGATCCTGATGGTCCACAGACGACCACAACTTCACCTTGTTTCACCTCAAGATTGAGATTTTTTAAAACATGGTGGTCGCGGCCATACCATTTATTGACGTTTTGGAAGCGAATCATGGTCACATCAGCATTCATTAGTAAGCCTGTTATTTTGTGTGGAGAATGAACATCAGCCTAGCGGGGAAATCCCTAGGGTCTATTTAGGATCGTCAACAGACCCTAACTCGCTAATGCATTACTAAGTGCAACGTATTGCGCCACGGTGACATTTTCTGGTCGGCAGCTTGGGTCGATGCCTAAATCAGCCAGCACTTGATCGTTGGCGATGCCTTTCAGATTATTGCGCAGTGTTTTTCTACGTTGAGCAAAAGCCGCCAAAACGAGTTTACGCAAGTGGTCTTCATTTTTTGCTGGGTAAGGCAAGACATCGTAGGGCACCATACGCACAACGGCGGAATCGACTTTCGGTGGCGGATCAAAAGATTCTGGTGGTACATCGATGATGTGATCCATCAAATAGCGGTACTGCAGCATGATGGAGAGACGACCGTAATCGGTGGTGCTTGGCTCTGCGACCATGCGTTCGACGACTTCTTTTTGCAGCATGAAGTGCATGTCGTAAATGACGTCAGCAAAGGTCGCTAGATGGAATAATAAAGGCGTTGAAATATTGTACGGTAGATTGCCGACTAATTTGATGCGACCACCCGGTGCAATTTCACGGGCAAGCGCGCCAAAATCAAAATTTAGCGCATCCGCGTTGTGAATCACAAGGCGCTCGGGCGGATAAATACCAGATAAATGGCTGACAATATCGCGGTCAATTTCAACGACATTGAGCTGCGGCACCCGCGCTAGTAATGGTGTCGTGAGCGCGGCAAGGCCGGGACCAATTTCAACGATGACATCGCCTGCTTGCGGGTCAACTGCATTGATAATGCCGGCAATGACGCCTTGGTCTTGTAAAAAGTTTTGCCCAAAGCGTTTACGGGGAATATGTGCCATGAAAATCCTGATTCTCTAAGAGAATAAATAAAGCGAGTGATTTCGCTATTGTAAAGCAGTCACGCCGCGTGCTTTTTCCGTTGGTCGATTCGAAACACAACGTAGCGGCGCGGGTTTAGGTGTGTGCGGCGAGTGTGGCAGCTAATTGCGTGGCGGAGATGAGGCTGCCGACTTCGGCTTGGCCGGTGCCAGCTAAATCTAATGCGGTGCCATGATCGACTGAGGTGCGAATAATCGGCAAACCTAAAGTGATATTGATGCCTGCACCAAAGGTGGCAAATTTTAAAACGGGCAAACCTTGGTCGTGATACATCGCCAGCACGGCATCACCTTGTGCCAAAATCGGTGGATTAAATAAGGTGTCGGCAGGAAGTGGTCCGATCAATTGCATGCCTTGAGCGCGCAATTGATTGAGCACTGGAATGATGACGTCTATTTCTTCCCGCCCCATATGGCCACTTTCACCCGCGTGCGGATTTAGTCCAGCGACAATGATTTTGGGATTGGACAAGCCAAATTGTTGCTGCAGGTCTTGATGCAAAATTCTTAATGTGGTCTCTAGTGATTCTGCTGTGATGGCATTGGCAACGTCTTTGAGTGGCAGATGTGTGGTTGCTAATGCTACGCGCATCATTTTCTGCTCGTGGCCGTATTGCCCCGCCAGCATCATGACTACTTGCTGGGTATTAGTTCGCTCGGCAAGATATTCGGTGTGCCCAGAGAAATACCCACCCAGCTTGGCATCGTTGATGACGCCTTTATGCAATGGCGCGGTCACCATGGCGCCAAATTCACCGCTGACACAGCCATCAATTGCTCGGTCCAGCAAGGCGAGTACATAGGCGGCATTGTTTGGATTCAATTCGCCCGCCACGCAAGGCGCGCCCATCGGTATATCTAAAACGGAAATTAGCGCATCGCAGCCTACTTCATAATCAGGCCATGCCGCTACATCGGCGGCACTCACGCCAACACAGTCTGCGCGCTCAATTAATAATTGGCGATCAGCCAATAAAACAATCGGATTGCGTATATTGCTCTGAGCTAATTGAATTGATAACTCTGGGCCAATACCTGCAGGTTCGCCAGTGGTGATCGCCAATGGTCTTTGCATTATTCGTCCTTCAGGCGGATTTCAACGTGCGCGCGATCACGCAGTTGACGAATCCAATCATCGTATTGTTCTTCCGCTTTACGCTGTTTTAATTCACTGCGAATTTTAAAACGAGCACGCTCTAGGGTAACGTCTTGTTTACGGCGTCCATCAACGCGGATTAGGTGAAAGCCAAATGGGCTTTGGATTACCGTGCTAATTTCACCGATTTTGAGTGCGTTCATTGCTTTTTCAAATTCGGGTACGGTTTCTCCTGGATTGAGCCAACCTAAATCGCCACCTTTGGGCGCTGTTGCATCATCAGAAAACGCTTTGGCAAGGTCTTCAAATTTTTCGCCATTAACGAGGCGAATACGAAGTTGGCTTAGCTTTTGTTTCGCATCGGTAGTTGAGGTAATCTCATTGCTGCGAATCAGAATGTGGCGCGCATTGGTTTGCTCAACCACGACTTGTTCCTGCTGGCTACGTTTGTCGAGCAATTTGAAAATATGGAAACCAGCAGGGCTGCGCACGATATCAGTTAGACCGCCAGCCTCTAGCTTATCAAGTAGTGAAGTAAATGCTGGTGGCAAAGAGCCGGCAGGGCGCCAGCCGAGTGCACCGCCATTGTTGGCATTTTTATCGGCCGAAAAACTAGCGGCTACACTGGCAAATGAAGTCCCGGCTTCCAGCTCCTTACGCGCAGCTTGAATCTTGATACGACGCTCCTGAATTTGGTCTGGATTGGCATTTTCTGGCAGTGGGATAAAAATTTGCGCTAAATCGTATTCCATCTGCGCTTTATTGGCAGCTAGTTTTAAGTAATCATCAATCTCTGATTCGGTGACGACCACTTTGTTGTCGATTTCTCGTTCTTTTAATCGTCCTAACAACATATCTTGACGAATTTGCTCACGAAAGCCACGCCAGTTCATACCGGTTTCTTCTAGCTTTTTGCGAAACTCAGGTAGCGACATTTGATTTTGTGCGGCGATGCGATTGATGGCGTTTTCGAGTTGATTATCATCAATCCGAATTCCGGTCTGCTGTGCAAACTGAATTTGAATCTGGTCAATAATCATTCGATCGAGTACTTGCTGCAGAAGTACCTCATTGGGTGGTGCTTTCACGCTTTGCTTCGCAAGATTCTCGCGAACCGTATTCATTTTTTGCTGGAGCTCAACTTGGGTGATGGCATTGCGATTCACGACGGCAATGACGCGATCGGCTGTAATAATTTCCGCCATCAGCGAACTGCTTAATAGGGTCAGGGTGAGTGTTGCTGTGCGCAGCAAATGCATATTCTTCATACGGTCGTGCCTTTAACGAAGTTTTGGAGAGCGGTATGTGTCGGCATAACCAGGAATGGATTGCTTCAATAAATTGATCGGGTTCATCCCGATGCCCGCTAAACCGCCTAATTCTAAAACAGCAAAATAGTTTGTTTTAAACGTGTTATCGGTGGTGATGTATCGTTGAGCGGCAAAACGCAGCGCCCAGCAGCCAGCATTATATTCAAGCCCAGCAATCGTCTCTAGTGATTTGCTGTCTTTCAGTGAATAGTTGTAGCGGCCTACTGCAAACCAACCGTTCCCAAGCGGCCATTGTCCAGAGGCAGAAACTTGCTCAATCTCGGAGGGTTGATTACTCACATAGCGCAGATTCAGCGTTTTAAATTCGCTGGGAGTCCAGTTTATATTCACTTCTGAGTTGATGGTTCTGCTGGCGTTTAAATCCTGCTGCAATAGGTAATTTACATTCACGTTATTGGGAAGTTGGCTGCCAACAGTGAAAAAAAGATTTGAATTCTTTTCTTCTTCGGCATTGTCTAATCCAGATAAACTGACTTTTGGCGATGTGAGATAAAATTGCTGTCCTACACCCAGTGAAAAGCGTTCTGCGCCTGTGGCGTCATCAAAAATACGCGAACTCACTGCTAGCGTCAGATTATTGGCATCATTCACACGATCGCGGCCGGTAAATTTATTTTCTGCAAACAATTGCGACCAAGACAGTGCGGCCAGTGCCGAATCGTAGTTCGGGATATTGGCCTGCGACTTATAGGGTGCGTACAGATAAAAAATGCGCGGTTCAAGTGTTTGGACAATCCCAGAGCCAAACAATTCTCCTTCACGCTCAAAAAATAAGCCTGAATCAATGCTTGCCATTGGCACCACTAGCGATTCATTGCCTAAATTTTGTCCGCTCGCAGTTTCTGAACGGTAGGTATTAGCTTGTAGGCTCAGGCGTGGCGTGATGAAAGCATAGCTATTGGCCAGTGGTAGGCTGATACTTGGATTAATCCAAGCTCGGTCACCTTGGACTTTGGTGTCGTTCACAAAGCGGGTGATTTCACCGCTAATACGGGTTTCTAGCCCATAGCCAACTTCAGGCGCAGCACTGAAGTACCACTGCGGCATCCGCCAGTAAGGTACATCAACAGGATTGCTTGGTGTTTGCAAGGTTTGGTAGCGCTGAACCCGTAGGTGAGTCGACCAAAAATCGCCGTTGTAATTGAGTAAGGCTTCTTGCGGTAAATTGACCTGTGACGCACCAGCTAATGAATCAGAAAAATCAATGAAGTAATTGGCATCAGAGACTTTTTGGTAATTTAAACTAAGCGACAGACGATCGCTTAATGCTTGGTTATGTTGGAAATAGACGCCATAGCGATCCGTTTCTGTTTCATTATCGCGGATGCCTGCTGCACGAATAATCCCTGCATAGTCAGGTTGCAAGTAACGAAATTCGCCGCCAAGCATCACGCCTCGGTTACCGTAATAACTAGGGGTAATTGTCGCATCGTAATTCGGGGCTATATTCCAGTAAAAGGGCTGCGTGTATTGCAGACCATTCTTGTTGCTATAACCAAATGAAGGCATCAAAAAGCCGGTTTTTCGCCCGCCATCGAGGGGGAAATCAACCCATGGGTAGTAGAAAAACGGCACACCTTTAAATTCTGCCCAGCCATGCCAAGCTTGACCGTAATTGGTTGTGTAATCCAGATCGAGCTCTTTGGCATGTAAATACCAATCGTCATTGCCATCGATACACGTGGTTAAGCGGCCGTCTTGGATTTTGTATTTGTCTTTGCCGCCAAATAAAACTTTTACGCCATCGCCACGCACTCGGCCTTCGGCCATGTGATAGATTGGGTTGTCCATATCGCCGATGCGCGTTTGCATCGTCATATTCAGCGTCGTGCCTTGCAGCGTGTCGCCCGCTTGCACCATTTTGACTTTGTCACCCGCAAGAATCTGATCGGTCGTAAAGTCATTTTTGACCCAATCGGCATCGACGGTGACGTCACCACGTTTGATCACGACATTACCGCGCGCTTCTGCAAATTTTCCTTCTTGAACGCTGGCTTCATCCGACTCAATAAAAACGGGCGGTTCAACGGGGGCAGTCGTCGCTGCGGCCACGGCAAACATTGGCAAAATAGCCAAGGAAAGGGCAACGATCTTGATTTGATACGGAGGAGAATTGCGCACCTGCATGTGGCTTTTGTCATTACTTTGATAGAATTGGGTGATTCTAGCAGTAAACGCCCGAATTATTCTTAACAAACGTTGTAAATAAGGCCTAAACATCAGATGAATCGCAGCGAACAGCTTTCCAATTGGTTACAGCAAGTCCGTGGCATTGCGCCACACTCCCTCGTTTTGGCAGCTACGGATGCCAGTGTGCGCCAATATTGGCGCGCAACGTTTGCCGATTTCAGTGTCATCGTGATGGATTTTGATCCGGCGGTGTTTGATTGCGCCCCATTTTTAGCGCGTCAGCAGCAATTATCCGGCGCGGAAATGCCTGTACCTGCCGTGTATGAACAAGATCTAGCGCAGGGCTTTGTAGTACTTGAAGATTTGGGCGATGTGACTTTGGCGAGTTTATTGAGCGAAGAGACGGCGAAGGCTTGGTATCTGCGCGCAATCAAATTACTGGTTGAGCTACAAGCCAATACGTCTGATGACGAGTTGCCGAAGTTTGATGCTGAGTTCATTCAACGTGAACTCAATATTTGTCTGGAATGGTATTTTGGCCAGCAATTTGGTGTGACCCTCACAGGGAAAGAACTGGCAACTTGGGAGCGTTCATGCGCCTTGATTACGCAACAAGTATTGAGCCAACCGACAGTGTTTATGCACCGCGATTTCCATTCGCGCAATCTCTTGGTACAAAACGATGCGTTACGTTTGATTGATTTCCAGGACGCCGTTAAAGGCCCGATTGCGTATGACTTGGTGTCATTACTGCGCGATGCGTATGTAGAATGGGGCGAGACTTTTGTCTTGGACTTAGTTATTCGTTATTGGGAACAAGCCCGCGCAGCTGGACTGCCTGTGCACGAAGATTTCGGCGATTTCTATCTGGCGTTTGAAATGGCCGGTTTGCAACGCCACTTGAAAATTCTCGGCCTGTTTGCGCGTTTGAAATTCCGTGATAACAAGCCGCAGTACCAAGCCGATATCCCGCGCGTATTTCACTATGTTCGCCAAGTATGCTTGCGCTATAGCGAGCTAACACCGCTGGGTCGTTTGCTGGTGAATTTGAATGGTGAAAAAATCGAAACTGGCTTTACGTTTTAATTGAATTGATTATTGGATATGGGTATTGCCACGTAGTACTTAATAAGTATCTGCTACATGGCAATACCCTTTGTTTTTGTGCGCCATATTGCGCCTTTCTTTTTGAGTTAACAGCAATGAAAGCAATGATTCTAGCTGCAGGTCGTGGCGAACGGATGCGGCCTTTGACGGATGCGACACCTAAACCCTTGCTCGACGTGGGCGGAACGCCTTTGATTGGCTGGCATTTGCGCCGTTTAGCTGCTGCTGGTTTGAGCGAAGTCGTTATCAATCACGCTTGGCTGGGTACTCAAATCGAATCGACCTTGCAAGACGGTGCCGCCTATGGTGTACAGATTCAATATTCACCCGAAACCAGTGCCTTAGAAACGGCTGCTGGCATTGCTCGCGCCTTGCCGCTCTTGGGAGATGCGCCATTTTTGGTGGTGAATGGCGATGTATTTACCGATTTTGATTTTGCACGTTTAGCAACTGCTGCCAATCAATTGAGTGTTAATAGCGCGCTGGCGCATTTGATTGTCGTGCCCAAAGCAGGTTACCCAACGGGGCGAGATTTGACCTTGCGCGATGGCCTTGTGCGACCTTGTGGTGAGAACGACACGCCGTATACGTTTTGTGGCCTAGCCGCTTATCATCCTGCTTTTTTTGCCGATGTACCCAGCGATGCGCCAATGCCTTTATTGCCTTGTTTACTCAAAGCGATGGCGGCGGGGCAGGTGACAGGCGAGTGTTATACGGGGGAATGGCTTGATGTGGGCACCGTTGAGCGTCTCGAATTTGCGCGCCGATTGATGGCAGAGCGCCAAGCCCTTACCAGTTAATCTCGTTTTGCGTAGACATAGCACGCCTCATTGATCTGTGATTTTGATTTACTAGACTGCACGCGTTGATTCCAAGCGTAATTTCCTTGGTGGACTAGGGAAAAGGATGCTTGTTTTTTGTTGCGTTGCAACGTAAATTAAAGGTTGATCATCACGATTGGGGAAGTCTTATGTCTGAATCATCAGTGTTTGAACAATTTTTTATCGGTCAAGCTGAGCGCAACCAAGCACTGAAGCACCAACTGCGCCAAGCCTTTGATCCATTTGGTCTTTTGGCCACCACCAGCAAAGCTTATCAAGCGTGGTTGATGCACCCGCAGGATCTCAATGATGCGCTTAGTCAGTATTTGAATGATTGTGTGCGGGTTCAAGCTTGTACCATGCGTCGCTATTTGGGCGAGCCCGATACCGATTGTATTCCTCCCAATCCAGAAGACCCGCGCTTTACCGATCCGATCTGGTGTGATTCCCCTTACTGGGACAGCATCAAAGAACACTACCTACTCAATACCCGCTGGTTGCAAGATTCCTTGTACGCAACGCCGAGTTTGACCGAGCAAGAGCGGAGTAAAGCGGCATTTTGGTTGCGTCAATACCTCAATGCATTAGCTCCCACCAATTTTCTACTCACCAATCCAACGGCCATTGCCAAAGCAATGACCACGCACGGCGAGAGCTTGCTGCAAGGCTGGGAAAACTTTAAGCGCGATAAAGCCGCAGGCGATATCGCTATGACTGATTTGTCCGCGTTCACTGTCGGTGAAAACCTAGCGACCACCGAAGGTGCGGTGGTGTATAGGGGTAAACTCCTTGAAGTAATTCACTACGAGAGTAATACCCCAACAGTCCATAAAGTACCTTTGGTTTTAGTGTCGCCTTGGATTAATAAATATTACGTTCTCGATTTAAACCCACAAAAAAGCATTATCAAATATTTAGTCGACCAAGGTTTTTCTGTGTTTGTGACGAGCTGGAAAAATCCAGATGCGTCGATGGCCGAAGTCGGCATGGATGATTATTTGACTGAAGGTATCGCGAAAATCATCGATGTCGCCCGCGAAATCTCGGGCAGCGATAAAGTCAATTTATTGGGTTATTGCATTGGTGGTACTTTGGTGAGTTTGTATCTCGCTTGGGCCAATCGGCAAAATCCAGAGCAAGTTCCTGTTGCCTCGACCACTTTGCTGACCACGCTCACCGACTTTGAACGTCCTGGTGACATTGAAGTCTTTATCGACGAAGACGGCCTTGATTACATCGATGCCATCATGGAGCGCAAAGGTTATCTCGATGGCAAAGATATGGCCGCCAGCTTCCGCATGCTGCGCAGCAATAGCTTGGTGTGGAACTACTGGGCCAGCAATTATCTAATGGGCGAAACGCCGATGGCGTTTGATGTGCTGTATTGGAATATGGATACCACACGCATGCCGAAGAAGATGCACCACACCTATCTGCGCGAATTGTATTGGCACAATAAAATGATTCAGCCTGATGCGCTTACCATTGCCGGTCAGCCAATCGACTTGGGTAAAATCACGCAGCCGATTTATATGGTCAGTGCCGAAGAAGACCATATCGCACCGTGGAAACAAACCTTTACTCTGGTGGATCGCGTCGCCTCGCCGGTGACGTTCACCTTATCGACGTCGGGTCACATCATCGGCATTATTAATCCACCTGGGCCCAAATCCAAACGCAGCTTTTGGCAGGGCACGCCGAATGCCAAAGAGTCGCCCGAAGATTGGCTCGCCAGCAAAACGCAGGTCGCAGGCTCATGGTGGCCGAATTGGATTGAATGGCTTAAACCATATTCGGGTGAGCAAGTGAAACCGAAATTGTCGAGCCGAGCCAACCCTAAGCTCTGCCTAGCACCGGGCACTTATGTGTTGGAATAAGACAAGGCAATAAAATTTGGTCTGAAGCACTGAGCTTTGCGCCAAAGCAATATCATAGATGCGCCAGCATGAGTACAATGCTGGCGTGTCTGTTAGGTAGTAAGACAAAAGTTCTCCAGTAGCGTTGCTTCGTCTTGCAGTACGATTTGTACTGCCTGCGACTTTTCGCCTTACTGGAAAACTTTTGTGCCGTTACTACTATTCCTTTTTATGTAGGGGCAGCAAGTATTTTGACGGTGGCGAGTAATTATTCTCGCTACTGAAGTTGTGGTTTTAATCAAGTTTGCGCATGAAGCGCACAATTTAAATCTGAGGAAACTGTGATGGCAGCAACGCGTACTGATTTAGCAAATGCAATTCGTGCACTGGCAATGGATGCTGTGCAAAAAGCCAATTCAGGCCACCCAGGCGCGCCAATGGGAATGGCTGAAATTGGTTTGGCTTTGTGGGGCGGCAAAATGCGCTTCAATCCACAAAACACCGCTTGGGCTAACCGCGACCGTTTCGTGTTGTCAAACGGCCATGGCTCGATGCTGCAATATGCTTTGTTGCATCTCACAGGCTTTGATGTATCGATTGAAGACATCAAAAACTTCCGTCAATTCCATTCAAAAACCCCTGGCCACCCAGAAGTTCATTACACGCCAGGTGTAGAAACAACGACTGGCCCTCTTGGTCAAGGTATCACCAATGCAGTGGGTTTTGCTTTGGCAGAAAAACTGCTGGCTGCGCAATTTAACAAACCAGGTCTAGACATCGTTGATCACCACACTTATGTATTCATGGGTGACGGCTGCTTGATGGAAGGTATTTCGCACGAAGCTTGCTCATTGGCAGGTACTTTGGGCTTGGGCAAATTGGTTGCGTTCTGGGACGACAACGGCATCTCTATTGATGGCCACGTTGAAGGCTGGTTTACAGATGACACGCCAAAACGTTTTGAAGCCTACGGCTGGCATGTGATTGCTGGCGTTGATGGTCATGACGTTGATGCATTGAACGCAGCGATCGATGCGGCTAAAGCTGAAACCAACAAACCAACATTGATCTGCTGCAAAACCATCATCGGTAAAGGTTCGCCAAACAAAGCAGCCAGCCATGATTGCCACGGCGCACCATTGGGCGATGCAGAGATCGCAGCAACTCGCGAAGCCATTGGCTGGCCATACGCACCGTTTGAAATCCCTGCTGATGTGTACGCTGGTTGGGATCGCAAAGCCGCTGGTGCTGCGTTTGAAGCTGAATGGAACACCTTGTTTGCTAAATACAGCGCGCAATTCCCAGCTGAAGCTGCTGAATTTACTCGCCGTATGAAAGGCGATTTGCCAGCAAACTGGAACGACATCGTAAAAGCAGCCGTTGCGGATGCAAACAGCAAAGCAGAAACGATTGCAACACGTAAAGCCAGCCAAAACGCTTTGTCGGCCTTGTGCCCACAATTGCCAGAAATGCTCGGCGGTTCTGCTGACTTGACGGGTTCAAACTTGACCAACTGGAAAGGCTCTACGAGCTTGAAAGTGGTTGATGGCCAAATCTCTGGTAACCACATCAGCTACGGTGTGCGTGAGTTCGGTATGAGCCACATCATGAACGGTATCGTGTTGCATGGTGGTTTCCGTCCATTCGGCGGCACGTTCTTGATGTTCTGCGAATACGCTTTGAATGCATTGCGTATGTCAGCGTTGATGAAAACCAACAACATCTTCGTTTACACGCACGATTCAATTGGTTTGGGTGAAGACGGCCCAACGCATCAGCCAGTAGAACAAATGCAAACCTTGCGTTGCATCCCGAACATGAACACATGGCGTCCTGCGGATACCGTTGAATCGGTTGTGGCTTGGGCTGCCGCAATTGGCGAACGTACTTCGCCAAGTTCATTGGTGTTCACACGTCAAAACTTGCAATTCCAAACCCGTACTGAGCAACAATTGGCTGATATCGCCAAAGGTGGCTATGTACTCGTTGATGCAGCGAATCCGCAAGTTGTGATTATCGCAACGGGTTCTGAAGTGGATTTGGCGGTGAAAGCGGCAGCAGAACTCAATGCTGCAGGTACTGCAGTGCGCGTGGTTTCAATGCCAAGCACCAATGTGTTTGACAAACAAGACGCTGCTTACAAAGCATCAGTATTGCCAGCTGGCGTGCCACGCTTGGCAGTTGAAGCTGCAACGAGCGACTTCTGGCGTAAATATGTGGGTCTCGAAGGTGATGTCATCGGTATCGATACCTTCGGCGAATCAGCACCAGCGCCATTGCTCTTCAAACACTTTGGTTTCACGGTAGAAAACGTAGTAGCTCGTGCGAAAGCATTGGTGAAATAAGTTTTTCCAGCCCCAATAAAAAAGCGCCTTCGGGCGCTTTTTTATTGGGGATAATTTTTAGAGTGGTGTTCAAATTTAAGTGTTAGTTTGTGTGTTAGCGCGTGTTATCTTAGATCTGGAAAATAGAGAACGAAATTTTATGAATACGATTCAAAGAGTTCAAGAGTGGTATGCATCGCAGTGCAACGAAGATTGGGAGCACTCTTATGGAATCACTATAGAAAATATCGACAATCCTGGTTGGATCGTTAAGATTGATCTGACTGAGACTAATTTATATTGCGTTCCTTTTGAAGAGTTTCAGCGAGAGCAGCGTGACGATGAGCTTGATTGGGTAAGCTGCAAATCGGATGGAGTGAAGTTCATCGGTGCTTGTGGCGCTAGAAATCTTGAAGAGGTTTTAATTATTTTTCTGAACTGGGCAGAGCGAGTAGGCCGCACTTAATACGATTCGTAGAACCGTGGGTTATGTTAAAGAAAATTCAGAACTGTAGTGTGCTAATTTTTTCGATGCATTACTAATTGGCTGCAGCAGGGACATAGCCATGACTGATGAGTAATAAGGCAATCGTAGTAGCGAATTGTTTTTATAGTGTTCTCTCATTCATTAAATTTGTTCTTGCGCGCAATGCGCGTATCCAGACCCCATCGGCCGCAAGAAAGACTAGCAATCACTAATAACATTAAGCCCCACTCTAGATGATCTTGTAAAGCCGCTGGAATCTCATGCAATACATGGTAGTACGACACTAGAGCCACAATGTTGACAGCAAAAAGGCCCAAGGCAGACAGGCGTGTTAGTAGTCCGAGCGTGAGCAACACGGGTAAAATCAGCTCCGCAGCCGTGCCGCCCATCGCAGCAATCAGTGGCGGTAAAAAAGGTGTTCGATATTCTTCGGTAAATAAAAACACTGTCGTTTCCCAGTCTTGAATTTTTGTCAGACCCGAAAGAAAGAAAACTTTGCTCACGTACAAGCGCAAAAGTAAGTCAGCGACAGGGGCTAGCGCATTGAGAGGCTTGGCCGAGATCAGCGCGTTGAGCAAAACTTTGGGCGACATGAGACAGTTCCTAGTGAGTAAGTAATGACTATAGTCGGTGAATAGATTCAGTTCTTACATGGTGGTTTAACTAAATAACTAAATTTTTAGGGGCAACAAAAAAGCCACCGAAATATCGGTGGCTTTTTTATTCAAATCGCAGATTAAGCGCGTTTTTTGAATTCGTTGGTGCGCGTGTCGATCTCGATTTTGTCGCCGATTTCGATGAACGCAGCCACTGGCAATTCAAAGTCAGTGCCTTTCAATTTTGCTGGCTTCATGACTTTGCCTGAAGTGTCGCCGCGAACTGCTGGCTCAGTGTATTCAACTTCACGAACTACAACTGTTGGCAATTCAACAGAAATTGCTTTGCCATCGTAGAAAGTCACTTGGCATTGGTCTTCCATGCCGTCAACGATCAAACCACGTGTGTCGCCCAAGTTGTCGGCTTCAACGTCGTGTTGGTTAAACTCAGCGTCCATGAAAATGAACATTGGGTCAGCGAAGTAAGAGTAGGTGCAATCGAGTTTTTCTAAAGTCACAACTTCGAGTTTGTCGTCTGATTTATAAACGACTTCAGAGCCAGAGCCTGTCAACAAACCTTTCGATTTGATTTTCACTACTGAAGAGTTACGGCCTGATTTTGAGAACTCAGTTTTTTGTACGACCAAAGGTTGGCCATCAACCAAGATTACGTTACCAGAGCGAACTTCGTGTGCAGTTTTGATTGCCATGTTTTTACATACCTAAATGCGGATTAAATAGAACGGGTTTTAAGAGTGCGGCGATTTTGTAAGCATTAATGCAAAATACATCCAAAGCGTTGTTTGGTCCCACTGTACTTTTAGGACCGTGCTTGACGTTACGCTTTGCCGATCTTTTGCTACTAACTTATCAGTACTTTTAAAACGCGCTCGACACAATTGACTATTTTAACTTGGATTGGGTGAACTTGACCAGATTAGTCGCAAGATCTCCCTGCGCCGCTAGTCGTAAAGCCCAATTTTTAGCATGTTGCCGCAAAACTTCACGCTCGGTATTGAGGATTGTCCAACTTTGCGCAATGTCGCCGCCTTGATTCCACGTGTAATAAAAATCACGTAGCGCTTGTGCGAGCTCGTCGGGCAGGTCAGCTAGATAGAGCTGCAAAAAAGCAACGAGTTTTTCGAGATGAGTATCTTCTGATTGCGGATAAATCTGCCAGACCATGGGTAGACCTGCCCATTGCGCGCGCACAAATGAGTCTTCGCCGCGTACAAAATTGAGATCGCAACTCCAGAGCAGTTGATCGTATTGATCTTGCGGCAACATCGGCAAGATTGAAATCGTCACCGCACCGTACTGATATACCTCTCCAGCGTGTAGCTCTGCTTGCATAAATAATTGTGTTATTTGAGGCAATACCCTACCTTGCGGCACAAAGAGATGGATCGGGTTGGGGCTGTCTTTTAATCGGTGTAACCAAGCATTAAGCGCCGAATTTTCATAAGCAAACAGCGAAATGTATTGCGTGTCTGCGGTCTCTGCTGGGCGCTTCGGAGCGAGTTGTTGACGCAATTGTTTTGCATCTGCAGATTGCCAAGCTCTGCGTTGTTGGCGCATAGATTGCTCGCCGATCAGTCCGCCGGTTTTATCATTAAAGCCTGGGAAGAAAAAGTATTTACTGAGGCCTTGTTGCGGCGAGGGTAGGCCGTGGCAGCCGCTGACCCAGTCTTCCGCACTGAGGTAGTCGAGGTTGATCCAAATCGGTGGCGTGGTGCTGCTACGCATCTGCTCAATGTAGGCCGTCGGTAAATCGCAAGCAAAGGTTTCAATCACCACATCGTTGGCCTGAATGTCTGCAGACCACTGTTCTGACCAATGCCGAATCGTGACGGATTCGAGTTTTTGTTCGGCGAGATTTGGATTGATTTCGGCACGAATTTTGGCAAAGATGGCAAGGTCATCTACCCACAAGGTGATTCTAAGCGGGTGCTCGTGCGCGAGTTGCCGCGCCAAACGCCAGCAGACGCCGATATCGCCAAAATTATCAACTACGCGGCAAAAAATGCTCCATGTCTGCACGTTCAAGCCTGTTTATCAGTGGGTTTCAATAAAAAAGGCCCCGAGTAAATCGAGACCTTGGTCGTGAAGCAGATTGTACTTACTGTGCTTCGCTGGCTGTCGCTGGTGTTTCCCAAGGCAATGGCACTTTAATGCCATTTAAAATAAAGATGCCTTTATTGAGGGATGCCGTGGTGGCGAGTAATTTGCCTTCGACTCGAATCAGATTTTGTTCAGCGAGTTTATTAATTTGGCCTTCAACAAATTGCCCTGCTAAGAAATCCAAAGAATCCATATCAACTTGCGTATCTGGCCCGCCAAATACATTGCGAGCTTGCCACAGGGCTAAAGTTTCGACCACTTTGCGTGGCACTGCAAAATCGGCTTTCGCTGAAATCTTGTTGACCAAATCAACGGGTTTATCCAAATCGGCGGCTACAAAGCCTTTGAGGCCGACTTCGCCAGTAAAGTGGATTTTGCCATCGGGTAATTTGACTTCGAGTTTTTTGATCGCCAGTTGGGGATCGTTTTGCAATAAAGGCAGGCCGTGTGTTTTGGCTAAGTTGGTCAATGCTGCCGTGAGTTGCTCGCTATCTAGATTTTGTTTTTGGATGATCGTGAGTTCATCGCCAATTTTGGCCAGTGTTTTGCCATGCAAGTGATTGGCTTCAGCAATTAATACGGCGGGGCCATAGGCTTGCCCATCTAGAATGAGCTTGGCGAGATCAATTTTGGCGCTGCCATTGATAAATTCGCCCGCTTCTTTGATATCTCCAGCATAAGCGAGGTTTTCTAAGTTGAGCTTAATCGGCGTGCCTTCAATCAGCTGCAAATCAAGTTTGCCGATTTTGGCTTCTGTGCTGCCGATCATAATACCGCTAGTGCCACGCACTTGCTGCATTTTTAGGCTGAAGTCGGTCAGTGCAAATTGGCCTTTAGTTTTGGCTTCGCCAGTGATGCCCGGTGCATTTGCAAGCAGTGTGACGCGATTAAAGTCGCCGCCGTAATCTAATGTTGCATCAAGGCCTTTCCAATGCGCTTTGATGCCAGAAAGGGCCTCTTCGTATTCAAAGCTAGGTACGGATAATTTGACGATACCATCATCGTTAAAACTGATGCGGTTTTCGATGGTAATGGGTTTTTGTTCACCAAAAAATTTAGCTAAAAACTTCTGGGTATCGGCTGAAAAGACAAATTCTGTATTGACCGCAGCTTTATACGGTAGAAGATTAAATTTGCTCAATAAAGGCAGTGGGCCGTGTTTGATGTGATTGGTATACGTCACTTCAAACTTTTGGAGTGGCTGACCTTCTTTTTCGAGCAAGAAGCGATAAAGCTCAGGGCGCACTTGCAATGTCGTGGTTTCGGTTGAACTAAACCAGCCACGTTGGTAGTTGTGAGATTTCACAATGAAGTAAGGTAAGTTACTGAGCCATTCATGCTGTTTTTGCATGGTTTTTTCGACGGCTTGGCCGGCAAAATAGCTGCCTCCGACGTATGCAATAGCAAGGGCGACGAAGGTGATGCTGCTGGCCAAAACAACTTTACGTTTCACTGTGAAATCCTTTAAGACGATAAGTGGGCGTGAGCCCACTCTAGTACAACAACAGACTTAAATACGGCGAGCAAGTTCCTCGGCAGTACCGAGGTAAGTCGCTGGCGTCAGTGCTTTGAGGCGGTCTTTGGCATCTTGTGGGATCGCCAAGCCATCAATAAACACGGCCAACGCTTCTTTGGTGATACCGGTTTTGCCACGCGTCAACTCTTTGAGTTGCTCGTATGGATTAGGTACACCGTAACGGCGCATTACGGTTTGAATTGGTTCAGCCAAGACTTCCCAGTTGTTGTTCAAATCTGCTGCCATCGCTTCGCGATTAGCCATCAATTTGTTCAAACCTTTGAGTGCCGCCACGTAACCGAGCAAGGTGTAGCCCAAACCCACGCCCATATTACGCAATACGGTCGAGTCGGTCAGGTCGCGCTGCCAGCGTGAAACAGGCAGCTTTTGGCTCAAGTGAATCAAAACGGCATTGGCCATACCGAGGTTACCTTCGGAATTTTCAAAGTCGATTGGATTCACTTTATGTGGCATCGTCGAAGAACCGACTTCGTTTTTGTTCACACGTTGCTTGAAGAAGCCTAGAGAGATATAGCCCCAGATATCACGGTTCATATCGACCAAAATCGTATTGGCACGCGCAAAGTCATCGTACAACTCGCTCATATAATCGTGCGGTTCAATTTGGATCGTGTACGGATTAAAACTAATACCGAGGCTTTCTACAAAGCGTTGGCAGAAACCTTCCCAATCAAAGCCAGGGTAAGCCGATAAGTGTGCGTTGTAGTTGCCCACTGCGCCATTGATTTTGCCGAGCAGTTCAACTTCAGAAATACGTGCGAGTTGACGTTCTAGACGGAAAGCGACGTTGGCCATTTCTTTGCCCATCGTCGTTGGCGTTGCCGGTTGGCCGTGCGTGCGGCTCATCATCGGCGCGTCGGCCAATTCGTGTGCCAACTCTTTGAGTTTGGTGATGATTTCTGAGAGTTTTGGCAACATCACGCCTTCACGCGCGCCTTTAAGCATCAATGCATGTGACAAGTTATTGATGTCTTCAGAAGTGCAGGCAAAGTGAATAAATTCGCTGGCGGCAGACACTTCGGCGTTGCCCGAAAGGCGTTCTTTCAGCCAGTATTCAACTGCTTTTACGTCGTGATTGGTGGTGCGTTCAATCGTTTTTACTTCGAGTGCGTGTTCAGTATTGAACTGGCTCACCACCGCATCAAGTTCAGCAATTGTCGCTGCTGAAAATGGTTTGATGTCTTCAAGCGCAGCGTCGCTGGCGAGGGCTTTCAGCCATGCCACTTCAACCGTTACGCGGTTTTTAATCAGCGCATACTCACTGAAGTGGGCACGTAAATCGGCCAATTGTTTTTCGTAGCGGCCGTCTAGCGGCGAAAGCGCGGTAAGTGCTGAAAGTTCCATAATGCCAACCCGTCCGTAGGTCTTAACTCAATCAAAGCGCAGATTCTAACACACTGCGCGCATCGCCTCACAGCCACGCGTGTCGTCAATTGGGCCGCTTAAACTGTTGGCACAATGCACACCTGAAATTCGATTCGTGACAGCAGCGCATTTCAGATGAATAATGCGATATCTTACAAGTTTGATGTTTTTAGTGTTTTTTTGTTTGAAATTGTAAGCGGAGTGGTGTTCTACGAGCATACCGTTCGAGTGTGCCGTAACAGACGAGGAGAAGTGTGACGATGTCGGGCTATACGCAGTTAACGCCAGAGTGGCAAGAATGGATTATTGAAAATCTTGCGCGAGGTTGTCAGGCGCAAACGCTGGTGCAAACAATGATTGAGAAAGGCTTCGATGCCATGTTTGCTAATGCCGTGGTGTTTCATTTCTCATCGAGCCCAGTGCAGCGTGATTCTGCTGCCCAAGCGAATATAGATGCTGAGAACTAATTTATGGGTATAGCTTTGTAGCCTTTTTTAAAATAACTGGCTTGGCCATATACCTTTGGATTATTTTTTAAGCGATCAAAAGTAGAAAAGTTGATCTTTAGCTTTTGAGTGAAAAGCCCGTCAGCGTGACGGGCTTTTTTGCGTTCTGTGGTCGGCATTTTGTCGATGTGTTGTTTGCAAATAAAACTTACAAAATTATAGTTATAGCATATTGCTAATGAGAATGATTTTCGATAATATGTGCGAATGATTCTCGATAACAGAAAAACTATTTTATTGGTGATGCTGGCGCATGTGGGGGTACTGCATGCTGTGATGACATCATCGCCGCCGAAAACCACAGAAGCAGAGCCGATTGTGATGCTGGCGATGCCGGTGGCAATGGGCGAGCGTGCTCCGGAAGTTGCGCCTGCCAAGCCTGTGGTAAAGGTGAAGCAAAAGGTTCAGCAGGTAAAACAAAAGGTGCAAGAGCGCCGTATGGCAAAGTCTGCTCCGGTTGCGCCTAAACAAGAAGCAACGCCAGAGCGCGTTTCAACAATGGAAGTGGCAGCAGTAGAAAAACCGCAAATTGCGCCAGCAAAAGATGAAGGGCAAGGCGCAACGAGCACCAAGGTGGTGGCAGCGACAACGGGCGGTGGTGCACAAGGACAAAGTACCGAGCGCAATGAGGCACCGACTGAGCCTAGTTTTCACGCCAATTATTTGAATAATCCCAAGCCACGCTACCCGCTGCAGTCCAGAGAGTTGGGCGAAAAAGGCGTGGTGTATTTGCGCGTAGCGGTGAATCAACAGGGCCTCGTCGATCAGGTTGAGTTGCACAAAAGCAGTGGATTTTTACGCTTGGATCAGGAAGCACAAAATACGGTGCAACGCTGGCGGTTTGTGCCTGCCAAGCGGGGTGATGTCGCTGTTGCAGGAACGGTCATTGTGCCGGTTGTTTTTTCGATTAAAAGTTCTTGAGGTACGGTAATGGATTTGTCTTTGGTATTGCACTCGGGTGACCCTGTATTGCAAGCAACGTTTGCTTTATTAGTGTTGATGTCGGTGGTGAGCTGGGTCGTCATCGTGGCGCGTTCGCGTTTGTTGTGGGTAATGAAGCGTCATCAACAAAGGTTTATGAATGAATTTTGGGATGCTAGCGATTGGCAAGTTGCACTGAGTTTGGCGGCAAAAAATCAGTCGCCAGCGGCGAAATTAGCGACTTCGGCGGCAGATGGCCTGCGTCATTACCGCGCCCATGAAGGTGGTGGCTTGGGAAAAGGCGTTTCCTTGGATGAGTATTTAGTTCGCAAATTACGGACGCGTTTAAGTCAAGAAACAGCGCAAATGGAGCGCGGCTTGACGTGGTTGGCTACGACTGGTTCGGTAGCGCCATTTATTGGTTTATTTGGCACGGTTTGGGGCATTTATAACGCTTTGGTTGGGATTGCTGCGAGTGGCAATGCTTCCTTAGCCACAGTGGCAGGCCCGATTGGTGAAGCCTTGGTAGCGACTGCGGCGGGTTTGGCTGTCGCGATTCCTGCGGTGGTGGCCTACAACGCATTTATTCGCGCCAATCGCCGTTTTGGCCAAGAGCTAGATGGCTTCACACATGATTTGCATGCGCAGTTGCTGACGGAGGGTGGTCATGGGATTCGGTAGTTTTGGACGGCGTGATCCTGAGTCGATGGTGGGAATGAATACGATGTATGGGTCGGAGGTGCAACATGGGATTCGGTAGTTTTGGTCAGCAAGACGCTGCGCCGATGGCGGAAATCAATACCACGCCATTGGTTGATGTGATGTTAGTGCTGTTGGTGGTGTTTATCGTCACCGCGCCCGTGATGACGCATGCCGTCAAAGTCGAGTTGCCCAAAGCGAGCGCTGCAGTGGTTCAGCAAGAAAAAACACCGTTGCGGCTGACACTACAGGCCGATGGTGGCTTGTTGGACGACAAGACCTTAATCGATGCGACCACATTAGATGCGCGGCTTGCTGCGGTTTTTGCCGCCGATCCACACACCGAGGTGCATATTTACGCCGATAAAACTGTGCAGTACGAACGTATCGCACAAACCATGTCCGCTGCGCAGCGGGCAGGTTTAAACAAGATTGGTCTGATGACCAATGGGCAGGGAGGTTGAGTGTTCTGAAGTTAACACGCTTAAACAGGCGGGTGAAACCCGCCTTTTTTTTGTCCAAATTTTAATATATTCCAAATCAATAAGAGAAAAACCATGCGAGATAAACACAAGTCAGGCATCCGCCATTTTGCGAAATTACCGGCTGCTGCCGCCTTATTTGGCGCGGTAGCAGGTGGTGTGAATGCGGCCGAGACCGTATTAGCGCCCGTTGAAGTGAGTGCAGAAAATCCTCAAAGCCGCAATGGCACAGTGAATACCTTCAAAGCACCAACGGTGCATGTCGGTCGCGTTGAGCAAGACGCGCGGGATATTCCGCAATCGGTGACGAGTGTGACGCGCCAATTGATGAATGACCAAGATGCCAATACGCTGAAAGAAGCGCTGCGTAATGCAGTCGGCGTGACATTTAACGCTGCCGAAGGTGGCGCTAGTGGTGACGGCATCCGTATTCGTGGTTTTGGTGCATCGAATGACCTCTACTTAGATAATTTCCGTGATTCTGCACAATATAATCGCGATACATTCCATATTGATACCGTTGAAGTCTTGCGTGGCCCTGCGTCGATGATGTTTGGTCGTGGTTCGACAGGTGGTGTGGTCAATCAAGTGAGCAAAACGCCATTCCGTGGTGATTTGAATCAGCTTTCAACAACCATCGGCATGGATTCGTTTTACCGTGTTGAAGGTGATTTCAATCGCGCTATTGGTGAAAGCACCGCGGCACGTATCAATGTGATGGGTCAAAAAGCCGATAGTTTCCGCGAAGGCGCAGAAATGAATCGGTGGGGCGTTGCACCAAGTATCACTTGGGGTTTGGGCGAACCAACACAAATCACGGCCTCGTATTTGCATTACCAAGAAGACAATGTGCCGGATTACGGCGTGCCTTACTATCGTAAAACGCCGCTCAATCAAGGAACCAATCAACCCATTGATCGCGTCGATACTTTCTATGGCCTAAAAGATTTTGACTCTGAAGAAACACAAGCCGATGTATTGAGTTTGCGTGTTGAGCATCAAATCAACCCGAATATGAAAATCAAAAACTCAACTCGGGCTGGTAAGTATGATTTGGACTTACGCGCCAGCGCACCAGGTTTGTCTTTTGCCAAGCCAACAGATGCATTGACCGACAGCACGACGGTGACTCGTGGTCGTAAATTGCGCATGCGTGAACAAGAAATCTACTCCAACGTAACAGATTTCTTGTGGGATTTCGAAACGGGTACGGTTCGCCACAATGTGCTGGCTGGTATTGAATTAACTCGCGAGAAGTTACTGAGCACAGGCCGTATGCAATTGGATACAACAGGTAAAGTGCTTCCAAGTTCAACGACAGGCTTGGCGGGGTGCAATTTGCCATCAACCACGGTGGGCAACCCGGTCACAGGTGGTGTACCAAGCAATTGTAGCGATCCAGTGAATACCGTGACCGCTGATTCGACAGCGGATACCGTGGCTTTCTACTTCCAAGACATGATTGACTTGAATCCGCATTGGAAAGTGTTGTTGGGCGCTCGATACGATAACTTTAAAGCCAGCACCGAGAATCTATCGTTCACCAAGCAAAAAGCCGCCGATAATGTGAGCCGTACGGACAAAGTGTGGAGCTACCGCACAGGTTTGATCTATCAGCCTGATCAAGTGCAATCGTATTATGTGTCGTATGGTACGTCGTTCAATCCTTCTGCTGAAGCGTATTCAACTGATCCAAAAGGTGCTTTGACTGATCCAGAGAAAAACGCGAACTACGAAATCGGCGCACGTTGGACTTTGCTGGATGGCGATTTGGCCTTGCGCACGGCAGTGTTCCGTACGGAAAAAACCAATGAGCGTCAAACCGATATCGAACCGGGCGTGGTGAAACCATACTTGTTGTCGGGCAAACGCCATACCGATGGTATTGAACTCGAAGCAGCAGGTCGTTTGAGCGACAAATGGCAAGTCTTTGCTGGCCTTGCGCTGATGGATCCAGTGATTGATGAAGTGGCTAATCCAGCACGCAAATATCAAGAAGGCAATCGCCCAGACAATTCGCCAACGTACACCGGCAATTTGTGGACGACTTATCAAGTCGATGGCAATTGGAAAGTGGGTGGCGGTATGAATGCGATGGGCAAACGTTACACCAGCTTGGACAATACGGTGTTCTTGCCAAGTTATGTGCGTTGGGATGCGATGGTTGAATGGACGCACCGTGATTTGAGTGTCCAGCTCAATGTTCTTAATTTGTTTGATACTGAATACTATGAAGGTCTTTACGCAGGCTTTGCTGTGCCAGGCACTACGCGGACTGCTCGTGTGACGGCATCGTACAAGTTCTAATTTTGTAGATTAATGATGGGTATTTACTTGTAACCATCGATTGGGGTATTCCATATGTGAATACCCCATTATTATTTGGAGTTTTTATGTTGTTACATATTCCTGCGGTACTCGATGCTGCAACCGTAGTCGCGTGTCGTGAAAAGCTGGATCGTGCGGCATGGCTCGATGGTCGTATCACAGCAGGGAGTCAATCGGCCAAAGTTAAAAATAATGAACAGTTGCCCAATGATGAAGTGAACGCTGTTGCGGTGCGCGAAGTGATTTTGGCGGCGCTGGCCAAAAATGACTTGTTTTTTTCGGCCGCGTTGCCCAAAAAAATCTTTCCACCTTTATTTAATCGCTATGGCGTGGGGATGGGCTTTGGCATGCATGTTGATAATGCGATGCGTCGTATGACTGATACTGGCGAATGGGTACGCTCGGATTTATCCGCGACACTGTTTTTTTCTGATCCGGCGGAATACGATGGTGGAGAATTGGTCATTGAAGATACTTATGGCGTGCACGAGGTCAAACTCGCCGCCGGTGATATGGTTTTATACCCATCCAGCAGCTTGCACCGTGTCGAACCAATCACGCGCGGTACAAGGGTTGCGTCGTTTATGTGGATGCAAAGTATGATTAAGGACGGCGCCGAGCGTGGTTTGTTATTTGAACTCGATACCAATATCCGCCAACTGCGCGCCGATTATGGCGACAATGCCACTGCAATATCTATGACGGGTATTTATCATAATTTGCTTCGTAAATGGGGCGATATTTGATGTGGATGGCCGAGTAAGGTTAATAGATGGCAGTGAAAGAGGGTTGCTGTTTGAACTTGATACGAATATTCGCCAACTGCGCGCTGATTATGGCGACAATGCCACTGCAATATCTATGACGGGTATCTATCATAATTTGCTTCGTAAATGGGGCGATATTTGATGTGGATGGCCGAGTAAGGTTAATAGATGGCAGTGAAAGAGGGTTGCTGTTTGAACTTGATACGAATATTCGCCAACTGCGCGCCGATTATGGCGACAATGCCACCGCAATTTCAATGACGGGCATACATCATAATTTATTGCGCAAATGGGGCGACATTTAATTAATTCTTCAATGAAGTCGTTGATAAACTTGCAAAATAGCGCAATGGCCTGATATTGATGTTTCATTAATACGTCGGATGATTTCATGGAAGTGTTCTTACTGCTCGGGCTGATTTTACTCAATGGCCTGTTTGCGATGTCGGAGTTGGCCTTGGTGAGCGCGCGCAAAGCACGGCTGACCAAAATGGCTGAAGCAGGAAATAAGGGCGCCGCAGTGGCCTTGGAATTAGGCGCTGATCCGACTAAGTTCATGTCCACGGTACAAATTGGGATTACTTCGATTGGTGTACTGAGCGGTATTGTCGGTGAGTCTGTTTTGGCCGAGCCTTTTGCCGACTGGTTGATGACCTTTGGATTGCCTGAAAGCATGAGCGACACCAGCGCGACAGTCTGTGTGGTCGTTTCTGTGACTTATTTTTCGATTGTGCTGGGCGAGTTGGTACCAAAGCGCTTAGGACAAATTAGCCCTGAAACCATCGCCGTATTTGTTGCGCGACCACTGCAATTGTTAGCACTGATGACACGTCCATTTGTTCGCTTACTCACCGCATCGACTAAGGGCGTACTCAGTTTGCTCGGTGCAGATCAAACGACACAACAAGCGGTGACGCAAGACGAAATTGACGCGATGTTGCACGAGGGATCAGAAGCCGGTTTGATCGAAGAGCACGAGCACGCGATGATGAAAAACGTACTGCGTTTGGATGATCGCCTCGTGACTTCATTGATGATCCCACGCTCCGACATGGTCGTGCTGGATTTAGATGATTCGGTAGCCGACAACTTAGCCAAAGTATCGAATACGCCGTTTTCACGCTTTCCTGTTTGCCGCGATGGTCTAGATAATTTGCTGGGGATTTTAAGTGCCAAAGACATTTTGCAAAAAATGCTTAAAGGCGAAGAAATTGACCTATCCAGCCATCTACAGCCTTGCGTATTTGTGCCTGAAAGTCTGACTGGTCTGGAGTTGCTCGCGCAGATGCGCACTTCCGGCGTAGAAATGGTCTTTTTGATCGATGAATACGGCGAAGTGCAAGGTTTGGTGACTTTACAAGATGTGCTCGAAGTCTTGACGGGCGAATTTACGCCACAAGACGGTGCGGATGCTTGGGCGATTCAGCGCGCCGATGGCTCATGGCTGCTCGATGGCTTAATCCCAATCCCCGAACTTAAAGATCGCTTGGATTTGCAATCCGTACCCGATGAAGCCAAGCATAGCTACCATACACTCAGCGGTTTGGTGATGTTTATCCTCGGGCAAATGCCGCGCACGGGCGATATTGCCGTGTGGGAAGATTGGCAACTTGAAGTGGTGGATATGGATGGTCGACGAATCGATAAAATCTTAGCCATCAAGAAAACTGACGCAACACCAAGTAATGAAGAAATCAGTAGTTGATTAAGAAAAGCGCTTGAACATTAAGGCACCGTGAGCGGTATGGATTTAATTCAATCGCTCATGCTTGCCGCTGTAGTAAGATGCATGAGGCCAAAATGAGCGAAGCAAACGAATTTAGTCTTATTGGTTTGCCTTGCCAGAAGAAGCATTTAAACGCAGCGCTTATCAAATTACAAAGGCCGCGGGATTTTCATCGACCAATAGGCCAAAGTCCAAACGCCATACATCACCATAAAATAAGCGCACAGCAGTTGGCCCAGCACGGCTAGGGTGCCGCTTAATGCCGTATCGACTACTAGCAGCATGAGCAGCGCCAGCATGCTTTGCAGTAAAGTCAGCCACCGATAAGACCAGCCATGTTGGTTGTGATAAACAAAATGGCTTGGCTCTGCACGCTGTATTTCGACATAAGCAGGAATCACTAAATACCAAAATAATTGGCGAATAAGCGGTTTATCCCAGTTGGCTACGATTGTTTTAGCTGTTTCAAGATTCATCATTAGCAAATTAAAATGTAATTGCTTACAGTGTGCCATAGCGCCAGCATTCGTGTTTGCCTTGGCGCAAGCTGTTGGGAAAGTGCGGAAGGTCCCACGGCAGAGTTTCGAGTCGGCGGAACTGAGTACGACTATCTTCGATTATGTCAAATGGCAAAATGTTGGAGTCTAAAACATCGATATTTTTGCTTTCAAATCAATAGGCAAACGATTTAATACGGAGGATTCGCTTAAGAGCCTAAGTTGAACTTAATTTGCGGTTGAAAAATTAAATTTATCTTTTGCCCTACACATAGCTCACTCCGTTGAGCAATCCGAATCTCTATATTTGGCGACAGCTAATCAGAGGGCTTGGATGAGTTGATCAGAATCCGCAATAAACTGTTAGTGTATTGTTTGTCTCTCAATCTAAAGGAGTATTCAATGACTGGTATTTTCGACAAAGTCAAAGAGCTATTGGGCTCTGCGGAGCAAACCGTGGAGGCGGCGGCGGAGCGCGCTTCTGCCAAAGCGGCGGATTTAGCAGATAAAGCCGGTCAAGTTGCTGATCAAGTGGCCTTTAAAGCTGCCCAATTGGGTGATGAAGCGACGATTGCTGCTGATCACGCTTTGGAGTCGGTGAAGGAAAAGTCTGCTGAGTTAGCTGAAAAAGCAGAGCTGTTGGCCGATCAGGCCGCTTGGAAAGCGGCAGAAATTGCAGATAAAGTGGGCCAAGTAGCTGATGATGCAGCACTCAAAGCCGGTGAACTGAGCGATAAAGCCACGGTCGCTGCTGATCAAGCATGGGATGCAACCAAGGATGCTGCGGCTAACGTTGTGGGCAAGGCTGAAATTTTGGCCGATGAAGCGGCATTGAAAACATCAGAACTAGCCGATAAAGCTGGCCATGCAGCAGATCAAGCGCTGATTCAAGTTGCAGAATTAAGTGATCAAGCGAAAGTGAAGGCGGCTGAACTTGCCAGTAAAGCAGGTGAACAGGTTCAGCATGGGATTGCCAGCGTGAAGCAGGCGGTTGCGGATGAGAAGCCAAAAGCTTAATCGTTTTTGCATACGAGTAAAAAAACCGAGTTCAGCTCGGTTTTTTTATAGCGCTAAAGGTTATAAATCAACAACAAATCGTTCTAATTTGGAATTTGATTTTCGCTTACACTCTCGAATCATTTGCTTATTCGAGTTGTCCTGATGAAAATCCGCCACGCAGACCTTTCGGCTACGCCCGAAAATCTAGAGCACCAAGCGATTGGTATTCCACCGCTTGATGAGGCTGTTGTTAGCGAGCGGCAATTTTGGCAACGCAAACGCTTTATCGGTTTAGCTTTGCTGATGTTGGTGACGACGTTGGGTTTTGCGCTGCAAAATGTCAATGAGCCGCTGCAACAGAGCTTATCTAGCGGTGCGTACTACGTATTAACTTCGCCGATGTTCTGGCTGGCGGTGGGCGTGGGCTTTGCTGCTCAGGCGATTGATGGTGCTTTGGGGATGGCTTACGGCATTAGCTCGAATACATTCTTGATTGGGATCGGTGCTAGTCCTGCTTCGGCTTCGGCGGCGGTGCATGTGGCCGAAGTATTTACGACTGGATTTTCAGGTTTGTCGCATTTGAAATTTGGTAATGTCGATAAAGCCTTGTTTAAGCGTTTGGTATTTCCTGGTGTCATTGGCGGTGTGGTCGGTGCTTTTTTATTGACTAATATCGATGGCAAACTCATCAAACCGTATATCGCCGCCTATTTGTTGTTCATGGGTGTGTACATATTGCGTAAGGCTTGGCTGGCCACGCATCCAAAACCACACTCAAATGAAATCAAGCATGTCGCTCCATTGGCCTTGCTGGGCGGATTTGTTGATGCGGTGGGCGGTGGTGGCTGGGGGCCAGTGGTCACCTCAACTTTGGTTGGTCGTGGTAATGACCCACGCAAAACAATTGGTACGGTGAATGCCGCTGAGTTTTTCATTGCCTTTTCAACGGCTGGCGCATTTTTGCTGTGGGCGAAGATGGATCATTGGCTCTTGGTCGCAGGCTTGATTGTCGGTGGTTTATTCGCCGCCCCATTTGCGGCATGGCTGTGCCATAAATTAAATGCGCGTACGCTGTTGTGGATGGTAGGTAGCTTGATTTCAATATTAAGCTTATTTAATCTGTATAAATCACTGAGTTAGTAACGTGGGTATATCGATCTGGCCAATAAATTACATAGCCTAGATCGATATACATCCTCTGTGTAATTCTCCATTGTCATAGTTATCGATTCGGGTAGACTGCAAAAACCCCCTTGCAGGTTAAACCGATGCCCCTTTCCTCCCGCCAAGAAATCGCCATGCTCATCACTCTGATGTTGGTGATGTTCACTGCTATTGCTGACTTTATGATTATGATGCCCTTGGCATCGTATTTGATGGATGAGTTTCAGATTAATACCGCCCATTTTGGTCTGCTGGTTTCGGCGTATTCCTTGGCTGCAGGATGTTCCGCATTGCTGGCGTCATCGCAAGCAGATCGATTCGATCGGCGTCACGCGCTGCTGTTTTGTTATGCCGGTTTGATCGTGGCGACATTGGCCTGCGGTTTGAGTAATAGCTTTTATACCTTACTCGCTGCGCGCATTTTGGCGGGTATTTTTGGCGGTGTGATTGGCTCGATTGTATTAGCGATTGTCGGTGACTTGATTCCAGTTGAGCGGCGCGGTCGAGCAATGAGCTGGGTCATGCTGGGTTTTTCGATCTCAGCAGTGGCTGGTGTGCCCTTGGGTTTGTGGCTGGCTGCGCAAAGTGGCTGGCGGATGCCGTTTTTCGCCTTGACGGGGATTTGTGCCTTGGTCGCAGTGGCGATGGTGCGCTACGTGCCGCCTGTGCGTGTACACTTGGCAACGCTCAATCGCGATGCGAGTTGGGTCGATAATTATCGAGAACTGCTTACCGTGCGCAATCACTGGTGGGCGGTGTGCCTCACTGGAGCATTGATGGTGTCTGGCTTTATGGTCATTCCATTTATCGCGCCAACCATGGTGGCAAATGTGGGTTTACCCGCCAGCGATCTGATGTACTTTTATCTAGTCGGGGGCGCGGCAACCATTGTTAGCCGACCTTTGATTGGTGGCTTTACCGATCGCTACTCTGCCCGAAAAATCATGCCATGGCTGGTGCTGGCTAGTTTTGTGCCGATTCTTTTGATTACGCAAAATTTCAAAGTCGGACTACCATGGCATTTAATGATTTCGGTCTTGTTTTTTATCTTTGTCAGTGGTCGATTTATTCCGGCCTCAACGATGGTGACCGCAGCCACGGTGCCGCATTTGCGGGGTCGATTGATGGCGTTTAACTCAGCCATGCAAAATTTCGCCTCCGGTGCTGCGTCATTGTTGGCTGGCTTGTTGCTCACGCAAGATGCACAAGGACATTTGCATCATTATGGTTGGATTGGGGTTTTGAGTTGCGCCGCAGGTTTGTTGGCGATTTGGATTGCTCGGCGAATTAAGGCTATTTCTTGATCCAAACTGAGGTCTAAAAATGAATTTTAATTTGTGCGGCGACAAATCCTTCTAGGTCGACTGATTTGATTGTTGGAACAACAACTAAATTGACTCCAAAGTGATAGGGGGTTTCTAGAGAGATGAATAAACCCCCGGCTGGGATTATATCGTATTTATTTTTCTTCGTTTTGTAGCCTGTTAGTAGACCGGCTGTTGCACCGAATGAAAGATTTCCGTTTTCGCAAAATTCCAACTGTAGTGGTGTCCAAGCTAGTTGGGCATAAAGTGATGTTTGTCGGATTGAGTTGCGATAGCCTCCTAGCATCCAATGCCAACGACCATTGCTACGCTCTATACCTATTCCTGGATTATTTTCTGATAAATCACCATGATTTACCATTTCACGGTTGTAATGATGTGTCCATATTGGCGTTTTAATCCAAGTTCGCCAATCATTGTTGGTATTCATATTCGATAGAAAATCAGGCGTGTGCTCGCCAAAAGCTTGGCTTGTGCTGATGGCTCTCTCATCTGCGTGGCTAAGTCCAATGGTACTCAATATCAGTAAAATACTTGCTTGTGTGATAGCTTGGATTCGCTGCATGAAAGACCTTAGTGATGTAGTAAAGGACTTGGTAAGAATCATTACTAAACCTAGATAAGGACATGCTGTTTTACAATTTTAAATTTTGTTCGAATCAAAAAAGTTGTATCTGTGTCCGCTTTTAAGCATTTCAAAGCGGACTCATGATTTGGAGCTGTGTGCTCTACTTACAGTATGTAAATTATGGGTATTGGGTTGCAAACATTAATAATTAATGCCTGTAGAGAGATACTTAGAAATTTTTATCTACTTGGTAAAATGAATTCTGGATTGTCTCGGAGTGTGTTTTGCATTTATTTTTTGTTTTGACTTAAATATTTCTTAAAACTGTCAACAAAAATTCATCGCTATTGAGCGTTGTTTTTGTGTTGACCTGAATTCATGACGAATCGCCCAAATTTGGTCACATATTTTTAAAAGCCCAAGGCATGTTACAAATAGGGCGCGATATGTGCGGTTAGCATCTTTCTGACATAAATATTGAGTACAATAATGGATCTTGCGGCATGCTTAATCGTGCCGCCTTTTTTTTGAGGCTTGTATTTTGGATCGGCTAGAACATTTAGTAATTCGGATGGGTTCAGATACTGAGTCAATTCACGATTGGTTTGGTTTTACTGCAAGTGGCGCTTTAATGGCACATCGGAACGATACGTTGGATTTGCAGGCTGCGACTACAATGGATTTGGCAATTCCCGCAGCTTGGCTGACGGCTCATTCCTTAACGCTACCTGCAGTTAATAAAAAGCAGCGCGATCAACTGATTAGCCAAGCACTCGAAGATCGGATCTTGGGTAAATTGAGTGATGTGCACTGGGTAGCGGGTGCTGCAGTGAATGGCATCACGACGGTGTGGGTGATTGAAAAAACACGGCTGGCGGCGATTTCAACATGGATTGCGCAGTCGGGTTTGAATTTTCAGCGCTGGTTGCCTGAGTTATTGCTTTTACCGCACGCATTGACCTATTCCCATTCGAGCAAAGGCATCATGTTTTGCACCGATAAGGAGTCGGGCTGGCTTGAATCAGAGGCTGATTTATTAGCACTTTATCCTGCACTGTCTTTCAAAGAAATCGCAGCTGCAGAATTGATTCTACCGCCACAAAACACGGTTTCTTTTTATCAAAATCCCAAAGTATCGCTTTCTACTCATTGGTCTGATTGGCGTGGGGCGATATACGTACTTGTGGCATGTTTCTTTATTTATCTCCTTAGCCTATTTATTCAATGGCGTAGTTTAGCGAATCAAGAAGTGGCCCTTCGGCAAGAAATCCGCCAGACCTTTGCCAGTATTTTCCCCGGTGTCCCTGTGGTTGATCCGATTTTGCAATGGCAAAGTCAGCAAAATGCCGGTAATAACCGTGGGGCAAGCCCCTCGGCTGATGCTTTAGATCTTTTGCATAAAACAGCAGCGCAAATCGATTTGGATGTGGGTATTGATAGTGTTGAAGTCAAAGCAGGTAAGGTGAACATCGTGTTGGCTGAAAGTAAATCAGCCGCTTTGTTAGCTAAATTAACGGCGCAGGGCGCAAAAGTTCAAAGTAATAAAATGCCAGATGGGCGAATGAGTATCGAGGTGCAACCATGAACCCGCTGATTAAAAGCTGGCGGCTGCAAGCACAAACTTATTGGCAGCAACGCAATCCACGTGAACGAAAAATGTTGGCCATTTGGTCAATCGCCGTTGCCTTGGTTGTTTTGTACTTTGGCATTTATTCGCCTTTGAACACGCAAATTGGCAAGTTATCGGTGAATGTGCCGCGATTAGAAGGTCATCTGTTTGCGATGCGGGGCAGTAAGCCAGAAACCACACGCCCTAAAGCCAGTTCCGGTGATTTACGCAGCGCGGCATTTTCGGCCTTATCGGCCAAGAAAATCAGTGCCGATGTGCGCTCCATTTCGGCCACGCAATTGGAATTACGTAGCTCGCATGCTTCGGTTAATGAAGCTTTGCAATTAGCCAATGCCCTGAAGTCTGAACTCGGTGCCAAAGTCATTTCAGTACAAATCAAACAAGATAATTCGGCCGCTGCGCTGGTTTTAGTTTTGGAGCGGACATGAAACAGACTCAAATCGTGATAGCGCATCCTCGTCGCAAGCTGATTATTTTGCTCTTAGTGGTTTTCAGCCTGGTAGTTTTTATCGCCAGAATGCCAGTGAGTGTCGTGGTGTGGTTTTTGCCCAGCTCAGTGAGCTTGGTACAAGCCAGTGGCAGTATCTGGGATGGCCGAGCTAGTGCCTTGGGTTTGCAAGGCGTAGTTTTGCAGCAGGATCTTTCTTGGCAGTTTGAACCCAACTCGCTGCTTCGCGCGCAGATGGCTTGGCAATTGCGTGGTGAAGCCTTGGGAGCCAGTAATCAAGCACGTATAGCACTGGGTCTGGGCGGCAGTGCGCTAGAAAATGTTGATATTACTTTTCCGCTCGAAGGCGTTTTTCGGTCTATTCCTAAAGTCGCGAATTGGGGCTTAGGCGGCAAAGCGCAATTACGCAGCCCGCGTTTGTCTCAACAAGCTGGTGACAGTGCAGAGTTGGTGCTCGATCCCATATTTAGCCAACTTGTTCCTGCGTTGACGCCGATTACAGCGCTGAGAGTGAATTTGAATGTGGTAGTAGGTGGCGCTAACTGGCAAATTGCCCCCGCTGGTGCTAGCGCGATAGCAGTCAATGGGAATGGCGATATGCAATGGCGCGGCGCGGCGCACGGTACGATTAATCTCAAGCCCGATGAAAAAGTACGCCAACAACTTGCGCCATTGCTATTACAAGTTCCCGCGACGGCTGATGGGTATCAGATTAAATTTTAGTGAGATACAAAAAAAGCCATCAGTCATGATGGCTTTTTTGTACGCAGAATAAAGCTTAAGCGAGTGCTTTGGCTTTGAGCTTTGCAAATTCATCTGTAGTGATTGTGCCTGCATCGAGTAATGCTTTCGCGTCGCTAATTTGTTCGGCTGGTGACTTTGCGGCAACTTGGCGGATATAGCTATCGGTATCCGTTTTCATGCGTTCAAGCATTTGTTGCTGGCGTTGTGCCATGCCTCGGCCGTGGCAAAGGATATAAATTAACGCAACGAAAGGTACGGGCAAAATCAAACCAATAACCCAGAGCGCTTTTCGAACACCACTCATTTCATGGTTGCGGAATAAATCTGCAAAAATATGAAATAGTACGAAAAGATAAACAATAAACATAAATGCTTCGGCGATTAGCCAAACAACATCCCAAAAATTACTCATCATGGTTTAGATCCAGTTAATTTAATAAAAATAAAACGTAGAACCCAGTTGGATTAATACGGTTTGCGTGTTGCTCGGTTAATCCACGTGCGCAATAAAGACAAGAGCGCTCCGCCAGTCACCATACCTAGCGTATATACTGCGAATACAAGCAATGAGGCTGGCATCGTGATACTAAGCGTGAATAGAGAAATAGTGACTGCAGTGAGATTTTGAAATTGAAATAAAACAACAATAGCGGTCACAATAACAATCAGAGCAATATAAACGTAACGCATGGCGACTCCATTTTATAAATTAAACTCACAGGCAGAGCTGGTCAAATCAGCGCAATGATTTATTCTTTGCTACATTCAAATGAATTCGTAGGGTATGAAAATCAGCTCATTTAGTCAATTATCATTTCTAATTGACTTAGAAGTGTTGGATTGCTTAATTATTTCGTGTGATTCTGAGCATTTCTTCAATACTCGTCACGCCTTCCAAAACACGTTCAATCGCGTCATCGCGTAAACTGGTCATGCCTAAGCTTTCGGCGTAGGTGCGAATGTCTTGTTCATTGGCGGCATTGTGAATTTGGGTGCGCATGGCTTCATCGACGACGAGTAATTCGTGAATGCCGGTTCGACCGCGATAACCGGTTTGTGCGCAATTTGGGCAACCGACTGCGCGATAAAGGGTGGTAGGGGTATTGATTCCTAGCTGTTTTAATTCGTCGTCTGTAGCTGTATACGGTTGCTTACAGTCATTGCAAAGATTGCGAACTAAGCGCTGGGCCAGTACGCCGATGGTCGATGAGGCCAGCAGGAATGGCTCGATACCCATATCCACTAAGCGGGTGATGGCGCTGCTGGCATCATTGGTGTGCAAGGTGGCGAGCACCAAATGGCCGGTCAATGACGCTTGAACTGCGATTTGGGCGGTTTCTAAATCGCGAATCTCACCAATCATAATCACATCGGGGTCTTGCCGCAAAATCGCTCGTAGTGCCCGCGCAAAGCTCATATCAATCCGCATATTGACTTGGGTTTGGCCGATGCCATCTAAGTCGTATTCGATCGGGTCTTCCACCGTCATGATATTGCTGTTTTTTGCATCCATGCTGCCGAGCGCGGCGTACAGGGTCGTGGTTTTGCCCGATCCTGTTGGCCCAGTGACCAAGACGATGCCGTGCGGGGAGGCGAGTAGTTGATTGAGCGGTTTTAGCGTTTTTTCCGCCATGCCGAGTTTAGCCAATTGCAAACGGCCTGCTGACTTATCGAGTAAACGCAGTACTGCGCGCTCGCCATGCCCAGTCGGTAAGGTTGAGACGCGAATATCCACTGGGCGACCCGCAATTCGCAAATTGATGCGGCCGTCTTGTGGGATACGTTTTTCGGCAATATCAAGCGCCGCCATCACTTTAATCCGCGAAACGAGGGCAGCATGCAGGGCACGATTGGGCTCGACCACATCGCGTAAAGCACCATCCACGCGGTAGCGGACTACCGATCGGGTTTCAAACGGTTCGATATGAATATCTGATGCATTTTCGCGTAGCGCCTCGGTGAAAATCGCATTGATGAGCCGAATCACGGGCGATGATTCTTCCGCTTCCATCAAATCTGAGACTTCAGGCATGTCTTGAATGAGTCGCGCCAAGTCGGCTGACTCTTCAATGTCATCGACCATATTCATGGCACTGGCTTTGCCGTCACCAAAATGCTGAGTCAGTTTGGTATTGAATTCAGCTTCAGCTAAAACGATGAGCCGACTTTGAGCGAGTTTGCGACGCAATTCACCCATCGCGGCAATACTGCCGCCTTGGCGCATTACAATTGTGGTGCTGCCATCAATGACTTCACCATCAAATACGCCATATTCACGAGCATAAGCATAAGAAACAATAGACATATTCGGTTTACTGCTGCGGTTGAAGTGGAACTGCAGCGGGTGCGCTCGCTTTGGGTTGCACCGAATAGATCGACAAGCCGGCTTCAGGTGGCTTAGAAGGCAACTGAATTTGTGGGATGTCGTCCAATAACCAATGTGGATCGGTTTTAAAGTCGCTTTGCTGTTTGCGTAGGTACTGATAGCGATCATTGGTCAGCGTGTGATTGGCAACACTGTCGCGAATAACTACCGGACGTAGGAATACCATCAGATTGACCTTTTCGTACTTACGGCTCTGAAACTTGAATAACTCACCAATATAAGGAATATTGCCCAAACCAGGCACTTGACTGTCATTGTTAATCACGCGATTTTCGATAAGGCCGCCGAGCACAACGATTTGGCCATCGTCCACCAAGACTTTGGTTTCGATAGTTCTCACTTTGGTGGCTAAACCAGCACCATCGGTGTTCAGTGATGAGTCAACACTAGAGACTTCTTGGTACACATTCAGCGTAATCACGCCGCCCTCTGATACTTGTGGGCGTACCCGTAATTTAATACCCACGTCTTTGCGTTCTACGGATACGAATGGATTGGCGTTGGCGCCGGTGCCATTTTGCGAGCCGGTGATAATCGGAATATTTTGGCCAACAGTGATTTTGGCTTCTTCGTTATCCAGCATCAGTAAATTAGGCGTAGAAAGTACATTGCCATTACCCGTGCTTTGTAAAGCTGAGGCGAGTAAACCGAGTGAAGCAGTTCCATCACGCGGGTCGCCATTAAACAAGCCCATGGTCAAGCCAGCAGGAATCCCTGCTGGTGTTTTTGCTAGAATATTGCTGATGACATTACCCAAACCGCCAGGGCCTGGGTTGAGGTTACTGACACCCCCTGCTCCGATTTTATCGTTGCCGCCGGCAACCAGCCATTGAAAGCCGAATTCAGCCAGTTTGGCCTGATTGACTTCGGCAATCATCGCTTCCACGTAAATTTGTGAACGGCGTACATCGAGTTTTTCAATGACGGAACGCAAATTGTTGTAGACATTTTGAGGTGCCGTAATGATGAGTGAGTTGGTCGTGCTATCGGCTTGAACTCGAACCGTTGCGCCAGCGATTTGAATATTTGTGCCGGTATTGCTTGGGCTGTTATTGGTCGTGTTGCTTGTGGCAGGGTTATTGCTCATTGAACTGCTGTTATTGTTTGTAGTGGGTGAATCATCTTGCCCAGTCAAAATGCCTTTGAGGGTACTGGCTAGTTTTACTGCATCGGCATTACGTAAATAAATGACGTTAATCGAATTGTCGGTCGTTGCCGCTTCATCCATGCTCTTGATTAATTGGCGCAATTGACTGGCTTGCGGCGCATTGAGTGCGCGAATCATGAGGCGATTGCCGCGTGGCTCCGGCACGATAATCGAACGACGCACACCATCTGGCGGCGGGATCGGCGCGCCGCCAACTTGTACTGACACCTCAGGCATCAGGCGGGCAATGTTTTGTGCCACATCTAAGGCTGATGCGTTATGCAGCTTTATCGTAAAGACGTCGGTATTTTTAGGCTGATCAATATTGTCGATAATGCGCGCGAGGCGGCGGATATTGTCTGCGTAATCGGTAATCACCAAAGTGTTGCTGGTACCCGATTGATAAGCACTAATCAAGCTCGAAGGAGTCGCTAAAGGACGCAACATGGTCGCCATTTGATTGGCGCTTTCATTGTTTAACGCAAAGATTTGTGTAATCACTTGCTCGCCAGACGCATTTTCGCCACGCACGAGGGTTTTATTGCTCAGTGCTTTGCTATCGGCTTCGGGTTGGATTTTGATTGCACCATTGCTTTGCACTGTTGAAAAACCAGCTTGCCGCAGTGCCGATTGCAAAATTGGATACACCAAGTCTTTTGCTACCGGTTGGGTTGAAACAATATTAATTGTGCCTTTGACGCGCGGGTCAATAATGAAATTCTTCCCGGTGATCAGGCTAATGGCTTTAATCGTGGTTTCAATATCTGAATTCACGAAATTGAGCATGATTTTTTCGTTTTCGTCAGCAGCAAACGCAAGCTGGCTGCAAAGTAGTGCGGCAATTAATATTTTTTTCATGGTTTCAAGGATTAACGGTGTAGCTGATGGTTTGGGGCTTATCTTGGCGTTGGATGAGCAAAGACAAATTCGTTTGCTGGCTGAAAGCGCCATAGAGTAAAGACAGATCGTCGAGTTTATTCAGCGGCCTGCCGTTGATGGCTTTCAAAATATCGCCATCACGCAGCTGCAATACTTGTGCCAGCTGTTGTTGGCTGGCTTGCTCAACCAAAATGCCACCGGCTTGACTGGTACCTAGTCCTTTGCTCCAGTTGGCGAGATTGCCGCCTTGCAAAATGCCTGTTAATTGGCCGCGAGTCAGTGTGATACCCGCCGCTTCGACATTGGCAACGGCTGCGGCTGGCGCATTGGCTTGAGTAGGATTGCCGGAAGTAATCACAGCATTATTGAGTGACGTTGTTGCCGATGCCGGTAAATAGACTTTGCTTTGCGACCCACTGCGTTCCAACACAATATGGTCTTTCATCGCAGCGACTAACTTGCCATATTGCCCGACATCACCACCGACTTTGACTGCGACTGCGCTCGCTTCCAACCCTTCAATAATCGCAATGCCATTTTGACCTGAAATTAGCGCTTTGAGTGATAAAGCGCTGGTTTCGCTACTGACGGCTGTAGTGGTATTAAATAAGCGCAATACCGCATCAGGATTGAAGGCTTGTGAGCTGGGGGCCGTTTGCGCTAAACGTAGTGTCGAGCCAGGACGGTTGGGCGTGAGTAGTTGCCAAATCAGACCAATAGCGAGCCAGATGAGCAGTGCGATAGCAAGGTATTGAACGGTATGCGCCAAATGTTTAATAGAAAAAGGCATAGTCTAAGTGGCGGTAAGGCCTGAAATTCCCTGTGAAAGCTTTTGATTTACTTATATTCGTCATTATTGCGCGGTAAACTACAGCCCGTGCCGCGAGATTGGTAAGCACATCATCAATAATTTAGTACTTCTGTGGTGTAAGGGTAAATTCTAGGCGACATAGCGGTTGAATAAATGACCTTGAGTAGAAAATTTACCATTTTCGGTAGTAATATCCTAGAAATATTCAGCAGTAGCGTGTATTGAAGCACAAGTAGATGAATGTAATATGGCATTCATAGATTTATTTGCAGAGTGTTAGTAATAACTTTCAGGTATAGCGGCTAAGCAAGGCGGCATTTCAAATGCAGCAATGCAAAGTTGTAAACAAGGTTTACATTACAACTTCAGTTTTAGAATTTAAACGCGGATGACCGCCTTTCAAGTGACCCTTTCGTGACGGCATTCCAATATCAAGCAGTTCCTATCGCTGGTGGCAAAGCAAAATCAGGGCAAATAGACGCCGATACGCCGCGTCACGCGCGCAATTTGTTGCGTGAACAAGGTTTGCTGGCGACTCAGCTCATTGAATCAAGCGCCGCACAAGGCCAGTCGGCAAGGTTGAGTCTATCCAGCCAACAGCTTGCAACACTCACGCGGCAATTTTCGGCTTTGCTCGATGCAGGTTTAACGATTGATGAATTACTCATCGTTTTGGCCGAGCAAGCTGATCACGATAAAACACGCCAAGTCCTTGCTGGATTGCGTGCTGACGTGATGGCGGGGATGCCGCTATCGAATGGTATGGAACAATTCCCACGTGTTTTCCCCATGCTGTATCGCACCTTGGTCAAAGCGGGTGAAGAATCGGGCAAATTGGCTGGCGTGATGCAGCGTTTGGCCGATTACTTGGAAGCCCGTGGCGAGCTCAATAGCAAAATCGCCATTGCGTTTATTTATCCTGCCGTGGTGATGTTTGTGTCAGCCTTGGTGATTTTAGGGATGCTAACGTGGGTGGTGCCGCAGATGGTGCAAGTATTTGAGTCCGCCAAGCAAACCTTGCCGCTACTCACACGTGCTTTGTTATGGACCAGCGCTGCAGTCAAAAGCGCGGGTGGCTGGGTATTACTTGCTGTGCTGATTGCCAGCGTGGCTGGATTTTACGCGTTGAAGAAACCTGAGCTGAAACACCGCTTTCATGTTTGGCGTTTAACATGGCCGATCCTTGGTTATTTGGATCGCTTGGCCAACACCGCGCGCTTTGCTAGTACCTTAGCAATTTTGGTCGGCAGCGGTGTACCGCTGCTTAAATCGTTGGATGCGGCCGAAGGCGTGATGAGTAATTTGAAATTACAAAGTGCGGTGGGTGAGGTTGCGAGTGAAGTGCGTGAAGGCGTCAGCTTGGCACGCGCGATGAAAACCGCCGATGAATTCCCGCCACTGCTGTTGCATTTGGTTGCCAGCGGTGAAGCGACAGGGCGATTGGCGCTAATGCTTGATCGTGCTTCGATTGAACAAACTAAAGAACTCGATCGCAAAGTCACTGCCTTCACCAGCTTGCTCGGCCCTTTGATGGTGCTGGTGATGGGGGCGGTGGTGATGGTGATTGTGCTGGCGATTCTATTGCCCGTGTTTGAGATGAATCAGTTAGTTAAATAGCGACGACTGCGCCTTTGTATTTTGTCGGCATGCGGTGCTTATGAGAGGTTAAATGCAGAAAGTTGAAATTAGGCATAGTACGCTGGCTGATATTGAAGCAATCAATGCTGTACATGCTGGGCCAAAGGCTTTTGCGGGAACGCTGGATTTGCCGTATGGCAATCCAATGAAATGGCAAAAAATGTTGAGTGAGTTACCGCCAAACTCGACGAGTTTAGTGGCGCTGCGTGACGGTAAAGTACTTGGTCATTTGATGATGGGGATTGATCCGCATATTCGTCGGCGACATATTGCTTGGTTTGGTATTTGGGTACGCGATGATGCACAAGGGCAGGGCGTTGGTAGTCAGTTGCTCGCCGCCGCCATCGACTTGGCAGAAAATTGGCAGAATATCCACCGCCTAGAAATTACAGTGTATATCGACAACGAAGCGGCTATTGCTTTGTATCGCAAATTTGGGTTTGAAGTGGAAGGAGAGGGTAAGGACTATGCGTTTCGCGATGGGCGTTACGTGAATGCATATTTCATGGCAAGAATTCGAAATCAGCAAGTTTAATCGGATGTATTGCACTAAGTGCTGTATTTAATATGAATTATGGGCTAATACCCCAAGCGGAGCAAAAATGAAAAAAAACCGTGGTTTTACTTTAATTGAGATTTTAGTGGTCGTATCAATCTTAGCGATTTTGGGCGCGCTGATTGTGCCAAAGATTATGGATAGACCCAATGAGGCGCGGATTGTCGCGGCCAAGCAAGACGTGTCGGCGATTATGGCGGCGCTCAAATTATATAAATTAGACAACGGCCGTTTGCCGACGACGGAGCAAGGTTTAAAAGCCTTGGTGCAAAAACCAACGTCAGATCCGGTACCGATGAATTGGAAATCGGGTGGCTATCTCGAAAAAGCGCCGAAAGATCCTTGGGGTCAGGATTATGTGTATCTCAATCCCGGTGCGCATGGCGAGGTGGACGTGTTGAGCTATGGTCCAGAAGGGCAAGCGGGAGCGGATAAGCCAGAGAATCTCATCGGCTCATGGCAATAATGATTTTTGCTGCTGCGAAGCCCGAATACGGCGTTATTGCTTCACTAAAAAATCCTCATTGGCTTGATGCCAACTCCGGTTTTTTAGCTTGCAATGCCTTGTCTTCGAGCTTCTCGCTACGCAAAATCCAGCGTCTTTTATGAAGAGTTCTGTGCGATCACAATCCGGCTTCACCCTGCTCGAAATCCTCGTCGTCACCGCGATTATTTTGATTGCAACCAGCTTTACGGTGTTTCAATTTAATCGTGGGGATGGCGCGCAGGCGGCGGCGGAGCGTTTGATGTTGCAGTTTGAATCTGCACGTGACGAGGCCATTGCCAGTGGTCGGGCTTTAGCGTGGACCAGCGATGGGGCCGGTTATCAGTTCTGGTCAAAAAATGAGCGCCAAGAATGGGAAGCCTTGAGTGCACGTGATGGTTTACGGGCGACTCAACTTGCCGATGGCGTGCAGGTGACTGAGCAAAAAATTAATCAACAAAATCGACCCTTGGGTGAAAGAATAGTCCTGCCAGCCGATGGCGTGATTGAGTCGTTTGAAGTGCAACTCAATGGCAGCCAAACGCAGTGGCGCATTAGCGGTGATGTGATGGGGCGCTTTACGGTGCAGCAGGTACAACGCTGATGCGAGCCAAATCACTGGGTTTTACTTTGGTTGAAGTCTTGGTCGCGCTGGCGGTGCTCGGGGTTACTTTAGCCGCCGCTGCAAAATTGGTCATCGGCTCAACCGATACGTTGATGACCTATCGCAGTCGAACGTTGGCAAGCTGGGTGGCGAGTAATCAGGTGAATCAGATGCTGGCCATGCGCGCGTATCCAGAGACAGGTTCAACGCAAGGCCAAATTACGCAAGGCAATGAGAATTTCATTTATACGATGAATATCAGCCCCACCCCCAATTATAGTTTTCGACGTATCGAGCTGAGCGTGGCATTAGCAGAGCGCCCTGAGCATATACTGGCACAGCAGGTATTTTATGCCGCCCGAGTGGATTAAGCCGATGTCACGCGGATTCACCTTGCTTGAAGTGTTAGTGGCCTTGGCGATTTTTGCCATCATGAGTTTGATTACCTACCGTGGCGTCAATATGGTGATTGATACGCGCACGGCGGTGGTCAATGAAACCGCTTATTGGCGCGAATTGACGCTGGCATTTGAGCGGATGGAGAGTGATTTAAGCCAAATCGCACCTCGCTCATGGACTGATAGCGAAGGCAAATCGCAACCGCCATTGCGTAGTTTCAGCTCAGCAGAAGTGCCAAGCAGTTTGGAATTTATTCGCTTTGATGGCGACCGCGCGCCTTTGCATGGCGTGTATGAATGCCGTCCTCAGTCATTAACGCTCAAATTGTTTTCTCAGCCCGACCTTGCCAAGACCGATCAAGCGGTACCGCATGAATTACTCAAAAACCTACGTCGCTGTGAATTTGATTTCCTCGATGATAAAAATCAATGGCGTAAGCAATGGGGCGAGTCAGCCAGTCGGCCAAGGGCGATTCGCGTGCGCCTTGCCGTCGAGCAGCATTTGGGTGAGTACGAACGAGTGTTTTTGATTCCATGATGCCGACATCCAAATTCAAACAGCGTGGCGTCGCGATTATCGCAGCGCTGATGGTCGCGGCCTTAGTCGCCTCGGTTGCTGGATTGTTGATGCTCAGGCAGCAGCGCGCTTTGCAGCAACTCGAGATCCGCAAAGACACGGCCGAGGCGCGTGCTGCAACGTGGTCAGTTTTGCAATTGGTGCGTCTCACGCTGCGCGATGACGCCCGCGCAGGTCAGCCCGACCATTTGCTCAAGCCATGGGCGGTACCAATTCCAGAAATCAAAATTGAAAATGGCGCGATGAGTGGTCGGTTGACTGAACTCAATGGCCGTTTTAATTTGGCCAATTTGCTGGATAAAGAGGGGCAACTTAGTCCGGCAGGCGTCGCAGCCTACAAAAAATTACTGCTCAATTTAGGTCAACCCGTTAGCTTGGCCGATGCCTTGGTGAAGCATTTGCAGAGCAAAGCGATTCTAGAGGCAGGAAAAAGTAAAATTTTGCCGCTGGTGGAGGTCAATGAACTGACGCTAATTGATGGCTACAGCATTGAGCTGGTACGGCAAATCGAGCCTAGCATTGTCGCTCTGCCAGTGCAGACGACAATCAATGTCAATTTTGTATCTGCTGAAGTTTTATCCGCATGGGGGCCAAAAATAACCGTATCGGCTGCTGAGCAAGCTTTAGCAAAGCGTAGAAGCAAATACTTCGCTAATCCTGGTGACTTTGTGCAGCAATTGCCCAAAGAGATGCAAGCTGAAATTCCCCCAGCGATGCTGGCCGTGAATAGCCAGTTTTTCTGGGCAGATTTGGGGGCTCGCTTTGGCAATGTATTCTTGCAGCATCGCGCCTTGCTCGATCGATCAAAAAGTGAAATGCCTACTGTGCTGTGGGTACGGCGGATTTATTAAGCAGTCTCCGAGTTTCGCTGCTGACTTTGTCGTCTGTACGGTATCGATCTAAATCAACAAATCCCCATTCACCGTATTTCCCGCAATAGCGCTTTCGCTAGGAATGCCTACAATGTCGGCATTACTATCAGCGAGACAGATCATGCAAATCACCGTCGTTCATCACCCTTTGGTTCAACATAAATTGGCTTTGCTGCGAGAAGCGGATGTTTCGACCAATAAATTTCGCCTGCTGACCGAAGAGTTGGCTCGTTTGCTGGCGTATGAGGCCACACGTGATTTACCGCTGGAGGATGTAACGATCCAAGGTTGGTGTGGCGATGTGCAAGTCCAAAAAATCAAAGGTAAAAAACTCACCGTCGTGCCGATTTTGCGCGCGGGTTTGGGGATGCTCAACGGCGTACTCGATTTAGTGCCGTCGGCCAAAATCAGCGTGGTGGGTTTGGCGCGTGATGAAGAAACTTTGCAGCCAGTACCGTATTTTGAAAAATTCGTCGGCGATTTAGAAGACCGTCTTGCTTTAATTATCGATCCGATGCTTGCGACGGGCGGCTCTTTGGTTGCGACGGTGGACATGCTCAAACGCAATGGTTGCAAAGAAATTATCGCGATTGTGATGGTCGCAGCGCCAGAAGGCGTGAAGCTGATGAATGAAAAACATCCTGATGTGCAAATCGTATCGGCGTCGCTCGATTCACATTTGAATGAGCAAGGCTACATCATTCCGGGCTTGGGTGATGCTGGCGACAAGATTTTTGGCACAATTAATAAATAATCAGAATGGCGCTGCTGGGTATGTTCTCAGCTAGCGCTGCAATTGGGAGGGGTTATGTTTTCTGAAGTAAAACAATTTATATCGGGCGCGCAAATTTTATTTGTCGCCTTTGGCGCGCTGGTGCTGGTACCGCTGTTGACAGGTTTGAATCCGGCTATGGCGCTACTCGGTGCTGGTGTCGGTACTTTGATGTTTCAATTGATTACCCGTCGGCAAGTGCCGATTTTTTTAGGCTCGTCGTTTGCCTTTATCGGTCCGATTATTTTCGCGATGCAAACGTGGGGCCAAGCCGCCACGCAGTTCGGTCTATTTTTTGCTGGCTTTATGTATTTCATCATCGCCGGTTTGATCAAATGGCGCGGCATGGGCTTTATCCATAAATTACTACCGCCGGTGGTGATTGGCCCCGTGATTATGGTGATTGGCTTGTCGGTGGCGGTCGCGGCATCGGGCATGGCGATGGGGCAGGGCGGTGGTAAGCAGCTCGTTCCATATAATGTATCGTTATTTTTGGCTGCGATTTCACTCGCGACGACGATTGCCGTGTCGGTATTTGCGGGCGGAATGCTCCGTTTGGTACCGATTTTATCGGGTGTGGTCGTCGGTTATATCGCGGCGATCTTTTTGGGTGTCGTTGATTTGGCCGCGATTGCTGCTGCGCCATGGTTGGCGAAACCGCATTTCGTTACGCCTGAAGTGAATTGGGCAGCAGCGCTGTTTATGCTGCCGGTGGCGATAGCGCCGACGATTGAGCATATCGGTGCGGTGATGGCGGTCGGTAAAGTGACGGGCAACGACTACACTGAAAAACCGGGTTTGCATCGCACTTTGGCTGGCGACGGTATGGGCGTGTGTTTTGCTGGCTTGATTGGTGGCCCACCGATTACGACGTATTCCGAAGTGACTGGTGCGCTGATGATTACACGCAATTTCAATCCGGTCATCATGACGTATGCGGCAATTTTGGCGGTGATTTTGGCCTTTTTTGGTAAATTCAATGCGATTCTGGTGTCGATCCCATTGCCGGTGATGGGCGGTATTATGGTGCTCTTATTCGGTACGATTGCCTCGATTGGCCTGAAAACACTGATTGATAGCAAAGTCGATTTGATGTTGCCGCGTAATCTGGTCATTGTGTCGGTCGTACTCACTTGCGGGATTGGTGGTTTGATGGTGCAAGTTGGCAATTTCAACTTGGCGGGTGTGGGCTTGGTGAGCGTGCTGGCGATTGCTTTGAATTTATTGCTGCCAGCCGATAAGCATCATGATGGCATTGTAGAAGGGCAGGATATTTAAGGTATTGCTTTGTGGCCAATAATTAATAATGGCTGCATTAAAATACATATCGTGGCGGAGATGATTCTCCGCCATTTTTTATGCTTGAAACCTTATATTTTTTGATGAGTGAGCTGCGACCATGCATTGCGCATCCAGCGGGCGATTGAATGCCAGCGAGTAAGGAGTTGGCTGCAGATCGAGCACGGTGGAATGAGGTGGCAATCGATATAGCGATCATTGAGTTCTGCGCTTGGATGCAGATCGATGGTAAAGATTGAGCCATCGGATAATGAAATAGAACCATGGCCTTGCGGGGCATTGCGATAGTCGGCATTCATGATGTTGCTCCGTGAATTGGTAACTAAAGTCTATGCCCAACTTTTTACACTCAGTAGACACATATACGGCATCAAGCCGTGATAGCAGTGGATGGATTTTTGATCTGTGCTGTATGCCGTGATCCACAAGTGTATTGCTTGCAATTTCAGCGGCTAAAGAACGCGATTTTTAACGTTGAACTGCATTAGATTTCAGATTGGCAGGGCGATTTGGTCGCTGTTTTGGTAGAATCGTTGCCTTGAGTAAAAATCCCATGAGTTTGAGCCGCGATGAGTGAAAAAAACAGCCCCGCAGTCAATGCAGAAAATGCCCCTGTGACCAGTAATTTTATCCGCCAAATCATTGATGCCGACCTTGCGAGCGGCAAACACACTGCGGTACAGACGCGTTTCCCGCCAGAGCCGAACGGCTATTTGCACATCGGTCACGCCAAATCGATTTGCCTTAATTTCGGCATCGCCCAAGATTACAACGGTCTGTGCAATCTGCGCATGGACGACACCAATCCAGAAAAAGAAAACGACGAATACGCCAAAGCGATCGAAGACGACGTGCGCTGGTTGGGTTTTGAATGGAATGGCGATGTGCGCCATTCTTCGGATTATTTTGAATTGCTGTACGGTTACGCCGTTGAATTGATTAACGCAGGGAAAGCGTATGTCTGCGAGTTGAACGCCGAAGAAATGCGTGATTACCGTGGCGACTTCCAAAAGCCAGGCCGCAACAGCCCGTTCCGTGATCGCACGCCTGCTGAAAATCTCGATTTGTTTACGCGTATGCGTGCGGGTGAGTTTGAAGACGGCAGCAAAACGTTGCGCGTCAAAATCGATATGCAGTCGCCCAATTTGAATATGCGCGATCCTGTGATCTACCGCATCAAACGTGCAACGCACATCAAAACTGGCGATAGCTGGTGCATTTACCCGATGTATGACTACACACACTGCATCTCTGATGCGCTAGAGGGCATTACCCATAGCCTGTGTACGCTGGAATTTGAAGATCATCGCCCTTTGTACGACTGGGTACTCGACAATATCAGCCTTGAATGCCATCCACAACAGATCGAATTCTCGCGCCTTGAGTTGCTGTATTCGATCACTTCGAAGCGCAAACTCAATCAGTTGGTGACCGGCAATTTTGTTTCGGGCTGGGATGATCCACGCATGACGACGATCAGCGGTATGCGTCGCCGTGGTTATAGCCCAGAAGGCATTCGCTTATTTGCGCAGCGGATTGGCGTGTCAAAAGGCGAAAACATCATTGATTTCACCACGCTCGAAGGCGCGGTGCGTGAGCAGCTCGAAGGCAGTAGCCCGCGCGTGATGGCGGTGTTGAATCCATTGAAAGTGACGCTGACCAATTTTGAAGCGGGCGTAACGGGCAGTCGTTCTGCGCCATTCCATCCACATCACGAAGAAATGGGCGAACGTGAAATCCCGATTGCGCGTGAAATCTGGATCGAGCACGATGACTTTGCTGAAGAACCACCGAAAGGCTGGCAACGCCTGACTTTGGGATCAGAAGTGCGCTTGCGCTATTCGTATGTCATTAAGTGCGATGAAGTGGTGAAAGACGCTGACGGTAATGTGATCGAATTGCGTTGCAGCTTGGATACCGAAACGCTCGGCAAAAATCCAGAAGGCCGCAAAGTGAAAGGCGTGATCCACTGGATTTCCGCCGAACACGCAGTGCCAGCGACGGTAAATTTGTACGAACGCCTGTTTACCGAAGCGCGCCCTGATGCCGTGCGTGGTGAAGATGGTCAGTACGTGGATTTTACCCAGTTCATCAACCCTGAATCGCTCAAAACCATCACCGCGTACGTGGAAAGCTGCGTTGTGAATGCAGCGCCAGAAACGCGTTATCAATTTGAGCGTTTGGGTTATTTCATTACCGACCGCCACAGCCATCAAGCAGGCGGCACGCCGGTGTTTAACCGCACGGTCACGTTGAAAGACAGCTGGGCGAAGTAATAGGAGGCTCGGTTCGCGCTCTGCGGACCGATACTTGGTGTGTTCAATTGAATTGATGAGGTTGAAACGAATGAAACTGATACTTGCAACAATGATGATCGTTCTGGCTGGTACTGCAATGGCTGAAGAAGCACGTAAACCTTTGTTTACGGGCCAATTGGGGGCTGCGCCAGTTCAGGTCGTGTATGAATACCTAGGCAATCGACTCACCAACGAATTGGGTATTGGTGAGTATCAACGATTAGCCATCCAGCAAACTTCGGCGGGGCCTGAAAACTTTAAAAAAGTGAATATTGAGCTGCAAATGCAGGGCTTGATGGACGATTCTGTCCGCACACAGCGTTTTCAGTTGGGTTTGAGTTTTGACGATGCCACTTCGGTCTGGCTGATTGATTCGGCAAAGCAAGATTGGCAATGCCGCCGTGGTAACAGCAAGGGCTGGACGCAAAAACCGTGTAAATAAACCGTCGAAAAATGGGGGCTTAGCCCCTGTTTTTTTAGTGTGCATTTTTTGATTTGAGTTTGGATAAAAATCAATGAGCTTTATGAAAGACAAAGCACCGACAGTGCGGCATTTATTTCGTAATTTCTGGCGAATTGCCAAACCGTATTGGGTTTCCGAAGATAAATTCTACGCTTGGGGTTTGCTTGCGTTAGTGATTGCTTTGTCACTCGGGTTGGTGTTTATGAGCGTGCAGTTTAATAGCTGGAATCGCGAATTTTATAACACACTTCAAAACGTCGATGCCGTGGCTTTTAAAGCTGCACTGATTAAGTTTGCCTACTTGGCCTTTGCTTATATTGTGATTGCGGTACACGCGATTTGGTTTCAGCAAATGTTGGAAATCCGTTGGCGCAAATGGGCGACTTTGCATTACACCCAAAAATGGTTGAACGAGAATAATTTTTACCGCCTGCAACTGACTGATAAAGATACCGATAACCCCGATCAACGTATTGCCGAAGACGTTGGCCAGTTTGTGTCAATTTCTTTGTCGCTCTCATTAGGCTTATTGCGATCTGTGGTCACCTTAGTGTCATTCATCGGCATTTTGTGGGTACTCTCAGGGCCGCTGACTTTTATGTTGGGTGGTCGCGAGGTTTCAATTCCAGGTTATATGGTTTGGGTTGCGATCATTTATGCATTGATTGGTACCGGCATCACGATTTTGCTCGGGCGCCCTTTGGTTGGCCTCAATTTTATGCAACAACGCTACGAAGCCGATTTCCGCTTTGGTCTAGTGCGCGTGCGTGAGAATGCAGAGTCAATTGCGATTTATGATGGCGCGAAAGACGAGCAAGAGCGTTTGGGTTATCGTTTTGTGAATGTGGTCAGCAATTTTTGGTCGCTGATGCGGATGAATAAACGCCTGACTTGGTTTACTTCATTTTGGGGGCAATTGGCGATCATCTTCCCGTTGATTGTCGCTGCGCCGCGTTTCTTTTCCAAAGAAATTCAGCTTGGTGATTTGATGCAAATTAATTCAGCGTTCGGTCAAGTGTACGGCGCACTGGATTTTATTATTGGTAGCTTTAGTACGCTGGCTAATTGGAAGGCGGTGATTGATCGTTTAACGACGTTTGAAAATAGTATTAATAAGGCAAATGCTTTGCCGCGTATTTCGCCCAAGCCGATTGCACAAGGTCTGCAAGTCGCCAATTTATCGGTGAGTAAACCGAACGGCGACCCGCTACTTGATCGGCTTAATTTTTCGCTCAAAGCCGGTGATTCCTTGCTGATTCGGGGTCAATCCGGCTCGGGTAAATCGACCTTGTTGCGTGCTTTGGCGGGTATATGGCCTTATGCCCAAGGTGAATATAGCGTTCAAAGCAATACTAAGAGTTTATTTTTGTCGCAAAAACCGTATATGCCACTCGGTAGTTTGCGTGCCGCGCTGTATTACCCCAATGTGGCTGAGCAAGATGATACGCAAATTGCGGGTTTACTCGCTTTAGCAGGATTAAGTCATTTAATGCCGCGCTTGGATGAGACCGATGCTTGGTCACACGTCCTGAGTTTGGGTGAACAACAACGGATCGCTTTGCTGCGGGCGATCTTGGTTAAACCAGATTTTCTCTTGATGGATGAGTCTACGTCTGCACTTGATGCCGATGGCGAAGCGCGACTTTACCGTGCTGTTGCTGAGACGATGAAAGACGGCGTGATGATTAGCGTTGGCCACCGTGCGGGCTTGGTCGAATACCATGCTCAAGTGTTGGAATGCCAAGGGCAGGGCAAGTGGGCGCTCAGCTCTTAAACAATTGAACCACAGAGACGCAAAGGCACAGAGACAAGCGAGTCGCTAACTCTGTGCCTTTGCGTCTCTGTGCAGGTTTTTTATTTTCTTGGATTTTAAAATGTTAAAAAATGATACCTTTCTGCGCGCCTTAATGCGTGAGCCTGTTGAATACACTCCGGTGTGGATGATGCGCCAAGCGGGGCGTTATTTGCCTGAATATTGCGCAACTCGCAAAAATGCGGGTTCATTTTTGCAGCTTTGCAAAAACACCGAGTTGGCAACCGAAGTCACCTTGCAACCGCTCGATCGTTTCCCGCTGGATGCGGCGATTTTGTTCTCGGATATTTTGACTGTTCCCGATGCGATGGGTTTGGGCTTGTATTTTGCTGAAGGCGAAGGCCCGAAATTTGAGCGCACAGTGCGTACTGAAGAAGACGTTGCCAAATTGTTTGTGCCAGACGTTGGCACTGAGCTGAAATACGTTACTGATGCTGTGAGTTCGATTCGCAAGGCATTGGATAATCGCGTGCCATTGATTGGCTTCTCGGGCAGCCCATATACGCTAGCGTGCTATATGGTTGAAGGTGGCTCATCGAGTGATTATCGTACTATCAAAACCATGATGTATGCACGTCCAGACCTTTTGCACCGTATTCTAGAGGTCAATACCCTAACGGTGATTGATTATTTAAATGCACAAATCGAAGCGGGTGCGCAAGCGGTGCAGATTTTTGATAGTTGGGGCGGCTCATTGCCATTCGGCAAATATCAAGAGTTCTCATTGCAATACATGGCGCGAATTGTGGCGGGCCTCAAACGCGAGCACGATGGTCGTAAAGTGCCGGTGATTGTGTTTACCAAAGGCGGTGGTCAATGGCTGGAAGACATCGCCGCAACGGGTTGTGATGCGATTGGTCTCGATTGGACTACGGACATCGGCGAAGCACGCCGCCGTGTGGGCGATAAAGTCGCTTTGCAGGGTAATTTTGACCCTGTGGCGTTGTTTGCGCCACCAGCAGCGATTGAAGCCGAGGTGGAACGAATCTTGACAAGCTACGGTGGCGGAGACGGTTTGAAAACGGGACATGTGTTTAATTTGGGACACGGAATTTCGCAATTTACTAACCCAGATCATGCTGCTGCATTGGTCGCCGCAGTGCATCGTTTTTCGGGTAAAAAGTAAATCTTACAGCTTGTATTGAAGTTGTAATGAATATGAAAATCAATGATTTATCGGCGTTTTATGTAGTCTTGCATTGTGAAGTTACGGTAAGTTATGCACATTTTGTATTGGCCTGGTTTTTGACTTGTCAATCCCCTTTTAAAAAAATGATGTAAAACGTTGACAAACATAAGTCATTGATTTTATTTGTTTTATTTTTGTGTTTAATTTTTGAGCAACCTAGCCGTAGCCCCATTTTTACTGGGGATAATCGGATTTTTGACAAGTTGCCCACAAAATTACCCACAGAAACTGTGCATAACCCGAATAGCAAACAATTTACGCAATAAAGAGAGAAAAAGTGGCTAGTTTTGCCCTCGTTGCGCTTGACGTACCACTCAAAAAACTGTTTGCGTATGAGGTGGTTAACTTTACGGTTGCTGTAGGCTCGCGGGTGTTGGTGCCCTTTGGTCCGCGGCGATTGTCGGGTGTCGTTATGGATGTGCGGGACGATGCTGCCGATTTTACTGGCACGCCTAAATCCATCATTACCGTATTCAACGACCTGCCTGCATTGTCGGCTGATACCCTGCAACTATGCCAATTTGTGGCTGACTATTATCATTATCCGATTGGTGCTGTTGTTTCAGCGGCGCTGCCAACGGTATTTAGGGCCAATTCACTGTTTTCCGAGCCGGCGGCCGCTTCGGTGTATTTTGTCGAGGCGCTGGATGCGCTACTTAATCAGATTTCAAAACGAGCGCACGCTCAGCGTAAAGTCGCAGAAGCCCTGTTGGTGCCACACACACCGGCGGCACTTCGCCGATTGCACGATAGCGCGTGGCGTTGGACCAAGGCTTGGCATGAGGCCGGTTGGGTACAAGCAGCCGCCGAGGAAAAATGTGTCGGCGCAGCGAGTCCTGAATTACCTTTAAATGCTGAGCAAGCCGCAGCGGTCGATGAGTTGGTGCAAGCTAAAGACTTTATGCCGTTTTTGCTCTATGGCATTACCGGTAGCGGTAAGACCGAAGTTTATCTCCAAACGATTTCTCAGGTATTGGCGCGCGGTTTCCAAGTATTGGTCTTGATTCCCGAGATTAATCTCACGCCGCAGCTCGAAGGTCGTTTCCGCGCACGCTTCCCTGGCGTTCGGATGGCGGCATTACATAGTGGATTGAATAATACCGAACGCGCGGTCAATTGGCTGGCAGCGCTTCGCGGTGAAGCGCAGATTGTACTGGGGACACGGCTGGCGGTGTTCACGCCGCTGCCTAAGCTCGGCATGATTATTGTCGATGAAGAGCACGATCCTTCGTTTAAGCAGCAAGAGGGCTTGCGTTACTCAGCACGTGATGTGGCGGTCTATCGAGCGCGCCAAGCTAAAGTGCCAATTGTGCTGGGTTCAGCCACGCCGAGTATCGAGAGCTGGGCGAATGCTAAAGCCAAGCGTTATCGCTTGTTGCCGCTAACTCAGCGGGCGGTAGCTGGCGCGGTTTTACCTAAAATTGTACTTTTGCCCACTAAGAATGTGGGCTTAGTCGATGGTTTGCATGTGATGGCTTTGGCGGCGATGCATGCGGCATTGGAGCGCGGCGAACAGGTTTTAATCTTTTTGAATCGGCGCGGGTTTTCACCGGTATTGCAATGTGGTGAATGTGGCTGGATGGCGAGTTGTTCGCACTGCTCCGCGCGCTTGGTGCTGCATCTCAAAGAGCGCCGTCTGCGCTGCCATCATTGTGGTCATGAAGAAGCGATTACGCATGCCTGCCCTGATTGTGGCAATCACGATTTGAAACCGGTCGGGCAGGGGACGCAGCGGCTAGAAGAATCGTTGCCGCAGCATTTTCCGGGCAAAAAAATCCTGCGGATTGATCGCGATTCGACGAGCAAAAAAGGTGAGCTCGACGCTGCGCTGGCACAAGTGCATTCGGGTGAGGCCGACATTATTATCGGTACACAAATGCTGGCCAAAGGGCATGACTTTGACCGACTCAATTGTGTCGTCATACTGAATGCAGATACGGGGTTGTATAGCGTTGATTTTCGCGCTGAAGAGCGTTTATTTGCCTTGCTAACGCAGGTTGCGGGACGGGCAGGGCGGCGCGAGTCGCCAGGCGAAGTATTTATCCAAACCGCTTTTTCAGATCATCCGTTTTATCATCAGCTGTTGGCTCGCGATTATGCGCCGTTTGCTAACCGCACTTTAGAAGAGCGCAATATGCTGCTCTTGCCGCCAGCGAATGCATGGGCGTTATTTCGTGCAGATGCGCCAGAATTGGAGCAAGCTTTGGCGGCGCTGGCCAATATTCGTAAGTGTATTTCGCCCGAGCCAGATTTGGTGTTGAACCAACCCGTGGCGGCGACGATGTTAAAAAAGGCGGGTGTAGAGCGGGCGCAGCTTTTAATTGCTGCGAAATCGAAGGTGCAATTGCAAGCGGTATTGGGCGAGGCTCTGCCGACGATTCAAGCCTTGAAACTCGGGAAAGTACGCTGGACATTGGATGTTGATCCAGTCGAGGTTTAGATGTATTTTCTTCTGGCTATTGATTCATAAAGGCTGCGAGTAAATACCTAGGGAATAAAAAAGCCAGCTTTAAAAGCTGGCTTTTTTTGGGGGTAATCGAATCAGACTGCTTGATCGTTCGTCTCGCCAGTACGAATCCGCACCACATGCTCAACTGGACTCACGAAAATCTTACCGTCGCCAATTTTGCCAGTGTGGGCTGCTTTAATAATGCCTTCAATCGCGGTATCGACTTGATCATCCGATAAAACCACTTCGATTTTTACTTTTGGCAAGAAATCTACAACATATTCTGCGCCACGATACAGTTCGGTGTGACCTTTTTGACGGCCAAAACCTTTCACTTCAGTAACCGTCAGGCCAGAAATGCCGAGCTCTGAAAGTGCTTCACGTACTTCATCGAGTTTGAAGGGTTTGATAATGGCTTCGATTTTTTTCATATTTAGTCTCGTATTAGGTGTTGATCAGCGTTGAGCGAGTATAGCTTTGCCGGTGAAAGGGCGGCAAATACTGTTCAATAAAAAGGTAGGAACAGAACAGTATCTATTTGTCCCTTTATAAACACCTTGCGGAAATCCGGCTAGATGAATGCTGATTGAATTCATCGACTTATTAAGGTTTATGTATAGTTTTTACTAAAATGACTAGACGACCCTAAAGTTGTTCTGTAAGATGCGGGTCTTGTTGGGGGGTTGGCGGAATTGGTAGACGCACTGGATTTAGGTTCCAGCGCCGCAAGGTGTAAGAGTTCGAGTCTCTTATCCCCCACCAGAACATGGATGCATAGCATCAAAACTGAAGAGCCACTTAGCGAAAGCAAGTGGCTTTTTTGCGTCGATTGAAAGTGGTCGCCTTTGACTTGAAATACGCACTGGTAGCCTAATTTAATAAAAAACGCTGATTTTCTGAGTGTGTTGCATCTGAATTTCACGCTGGGCGGTAGATGGTCATGGGCTGGGGATTTTGCTATAATGCTCAGCTTGACTGGATAGAGCTGTCAGAAATGCGCTTTATCAGAAGAATTTGTGGTGATTAGGTCGGCTAAGCGGTATTTAGGAGCTCAGTCTGACGTAAATTTGCTTCATTTATTTTATTGATTAATTTTCTTCCGAATCAATTCGGGATACGTTTGAGGAATACTGGTAATGCAAGCACAACTGGAAACCCTGAGCGCTCTAGAGCGTCGTTTGTCCATTGCGGTACCGCGCGAAGAAATCGCTAAGCAAGTTGATGCCCGCCTCAAGCGCGTAGCTAAGACCGCTAAAATCGACGGTTTCCGTCCAGGTAAAGCACCTTTAAATGTTGTTTTCCAAAGCCATGGCTTCCGTATTCAGGAAGAGGTGTTGGGTGAAACAGTTGAGCGTAGTTTTGGCGAAGCGGTTGTTGAGCAAAAGCTCCAAGTCGCCGGCTACCCACGTTTTGAAGCAAAACAAGACGTTGCTGAAAATGGCCCATTTGAATTCTTGGCTACTTTTGAAGTTTACCCAGAAATCGTGCTGGGTGACTTGAGCGCTGTTGAAGTTCAAAAACCAACTTTGGTTGTTGGTGATGACGAAGTCAACAAAACCATCGATATCTTGCGTAGCCAACGTACTCGCTTTGAGCGCGTAGAACGTGCAGCAGCAGCAGGTGATCGCGTAATTATCGATTTCAAGGGCACGATTGATGGCGTTGCCTTTGCTGGTGGTTCATCAGACAACTACGCATTCATTATTGGTAACGGCCAAATGTTGCCTGAGTTTGAAGCTGGCGTTGTTGGTATGAAAGAAGACGAAAGCAAAGACGTTACTGTTGCATTCCCTGCTGATTACCACGGTAAAGATGTTGCAGGTCAAACTGCAGTATTTGCAATCACAGTTAAAAACGTCGCAGCGGCTAACTTGCCTGCGCTCGATGCTGACTTTGCAAAAAGTTTGGGCATTGAAGATGGCGACGTAGAAAAAATGCGCGCTGAAGTAAAAGGTAATCTAGAGCGTGAAGTGCGTTTCCGCTTGAAGTCTCGCGCAAAAGAAAACGCGATGAGTGCTGTAATTGAAGCTACGCCGCTTGATCTGCCACGTTCATTAATTTCTCTTGAAATTGGTCGTTTGGTTGAAGGCGCGCAAGCTGACTTGCAACAGCGTGGTATTGATCCGAAAACGGTTCCGTTCCAACCTGCATTGTTTGAAGCACAGGCTCGTCGCCGCGTTCACCTCGGTTTGGTGTTGTCTGAGCTGGTTGAAGCTGAAAAGCTAACAACTCAGCCAGAACAAATCAAAGCTATTATTGAAGATTTGGCGCAAAACTACGAAGATCCAAGCGAGGTTGTGGCTTGGTACTACGCTAGCCCAGATCGCTTGTCAGGCCCAACCAATATGGCGCTTGAAGACAATGTGGTTGAGTTTGTTTTGTCAAAAGCTAAAGTAACTGAACAAGTTGTCGCTTTTGATGAATTAATGGGTCAGCAAGGTCAATAATTTAAACTGAGAGGTTGGAATGTCCAGAATGGAATTTGATCCGCAAAATATTGGTTTAGTACCTATGGTCGTTGAGCAAAGCGGCCGCGGTGAACGTGCATACGATATTTATTCACGCTTGCTGAAAGAGCGGGTTATTTTTCTGGTTGGTCCAGTGAATGATCAAATGGCAAACCTTGTGGTGGCCCAGTTGTTATTCTTGGAATCAGAAAATCCTGACAAGGACATTTCGCTGTATATCAATTCACCGGGTGGCTCTGTCACTTCGGGGATGGCGATTTACGATACGATGCAGTTTATCAAACCGGATGTCTCTACTTTGTGTATTGGCATGGCGGCATCGATGGGTGCATTCTTGTTGTCGGGCGGCGCGAAAGGTAAGCGCTTCACTTTGCCTAATTCACGCATCATGATTCATCAACCGTTGATTGGTGGTCTACAAGGCCAAGCTTCGGATATTGAAATTCATGCCCGTGAATTGATTAAAACGAAGCGTACTTTAAATGAGTTGCTAGCCAAGCATACCGGTCAAGATATCGATACCGTTGAGCGTGATACTGATCGTGATAACTTCATGAATGCAGAAGAGGCAAAAGCCTATGGTCTGGTTGATGAGGTGTTGGCTTCTCGGTCAGGTCTGGCAGCTTAGTCACCAGCTTCAACCTAAGTAGCCGCCAGCCTGTCTGGCGGCTTTTCTTTCCTCAGCGCGTTTTATTCGGAATGGCTGTTCATGTCTGATAAAGAAAAATTATTGTATTGTTCCTTCTGCGGCAAAAGTCAGCATGAAGTGAAAAAGCTGATTGCAGGCCCGCAAGTCTTTATTTGCAACGAATGTATCGATTTATGCAACGATGTCATTCAAGAAGAAGTTAGTGATTTGCTCGCTGGCCCTGTGACGACCACAGACGGCAAGCGTTTGCCAAAGCCAACTGAGATTCGTGATGACTTGAATCAGTACGTTGTGGGTCAAGAGCGGGCGAAAAAGATTCTATCGGTAGCGGTATATAACCACTACAAACGCTTGTCGACTAAAGGCAAGGCGGATAATGAAGTTGAGTTGGCAAAATCTAATATTTTGCTGATCGGCCCAACTGGCTCGGGTAAAACTCTGCTCGCGCAAACGATGGCCAAATTGCTTGATGTGCCGTTTGTGATTGCTGATGCGACGACATTGACAGAAGCTGGTTACGTTGGTGAAGACGTTGAGCACATTATTGCTAAGTTGTTAGCGCAGTGCGATAACGACGTTGAAAAAGCGCAGCGCGGCATTGTTTATCTCGACGAAGTCGACAAGATCGCACGCAAATCAGAAAACCCATCGATAACACGTGACGTATCGGGTGAGGGTGTTCAGCAAGCTTTACTAAAACTAATTGAAGGTACTGTAGCTTCAGTGCCGCCAAGTGGTGGTCGTAAGCACCCAAATCAAGATTTGCCGAAAGTGGATACGACAAATATCTTGTTTATCTGCGGCGGTGCATTTGAAGGTTTGGATAAAATCATTCGCAATCGCTCTGTGAAGGGTGGCATTGGGTTTGGTGCAGAAGTTAAATCTAAAGATGAACGTAAGAACATCGGCGAATTGCTGCATGAAGTTGAGCCAGATGATTTGATTCGTTTTGGCCTAATTCCAGAGTTTGTCGGTCGTTTGCCTGTTGTGGCTACACTGGCTGAGTTGGATGAAGCCGCTTTAGTGACGATTCTGACTGAGCCGAAAAACGCACTGATCAAGCAATATCAAAAATTGTTTGAAATGGAAGACGTTGAACTAGAAATCGGCACCGAAGCACTCGCTGCGATTGCGCATAAAGCAATGGAGCGCAAAACTGGTGCACGTGGCTTGCGCTCTATCGTTGAGCAAACGTTGCTCGATACGATGTTTGAATTGCCTGCGATGGAAGGGATTGCCAAAGTTGTAGTGAGCAAAGAAGTGATCACTGCATCGGCCAAGCCTGAATTTGTGCCAGTTACTGCGGAAATGAATGTAACAAGTAAATAAAAACTTGTATTACTCTCGCCCGCAACAGGTTCCTTGATCTAAGGCGCTTAATGCGGGCGCGATTGTTTATGGCATTGCGATTGAATTTAATCGCAATGACCTCATATTGTGAACATACTCTCGATCAGGTCATCCCAATATGTCTGAGCATCAATTACTCGCGGTTGAATCTACATCGTTCCCAATGCTGCCATTGCGTGACGTTGTAGTATTCCCACACATGGTTATTCCTCTTTTTGTTGGCCGCCCAAAATCGATTAAAGCGCTCGAAGCGGCAATGGAAGGTGGAAAACATATTTTATTGGTCGCGCAGAAAAACGCATCCAAAGATGAGCCAACTATGGCTGATCTGTATCCGGTGGGTACAGTGGCTACGGTGCTGCAATTATTAAAGTTGCCTGATGGTACGGTCAAAGTACTGGTTGAAGGTGTGCAACGTGCGCTGGTTGAGTCTTTTCAAGATGAAGATGGTTTTTACCAAGCGATTGCCACACCGCAAGCATTGGCGGATGAAGGCAACCACGAGGCAGAAGGCATGCGCCGTGCTTTACTGTCGCAATTTGATCAATACGTTAAATTAAATAAAAAAATCCCACCAGAGATTTTGACCTCTTTGGCTGGCATCGAGACTGCGGGTCGCTTAGCCGATACCGTCGCTGCACATTTGCCGTTGAAATTAGAGCAAAAACAAGCTGTGCTTGAGATGGAAGATGTTGCGGCGCGAATGGATCATTTGCTCAAGCAATTAGAGTCTGAGCTCGATATCCTGCAAGTTGAAAAGCGCATCCGTGGCCGTGTAAAACGCCAAATGGAAAAAAGCCAGCGCGAATATTATTTGAACGAGCAAGTCAAAGCGATTCAAAAAGAACTCGGTGAGCTGGATGAAAACGCCGATCTCGATGAATTAGAGAAGAAAATTAAAAACGCAGGAATGAGTAAAGAAGCGAAGGAAAAAACCGAAGCTGAATTGAAAAAACTGCGCATGATGTCGCCGATGTCGGCTGAATCCACGGTGGTTCGCAATTACGTTGAAACAATGCTTGGCCTGCCTTGGAAAAAGAAAACCAAGATTAGCAAAGATCTGGCTGCGGCTGAAACCGTTTTGGATGCCGATCATTATGGCCTCGATAAAGTCAAAGAACGTATTGTTGAGTATCTCGCAGTGCAAACGCGAGTTGAAAAACTAAAAGCGCCGATTTTGTGCTTAGTAGGTCCTCCTGGGGTGGGTAAAACTTCGCTGGGTGAGAGTATTGCTCGTGCTACGAATCGTAAGTTCGTGCGCATGGCTTTGGGTGGCGTGCGTGATGAAGCTGAAATTCGCGGTCATCGCCGTACGTATATCGGCTCGATGCCAGGTAAGATTTTGCAAAGCATGAGCAAAGTTGGCGTGAAAAATCCACTGTTCTTGCTAGATGAAGTGGATAAATTGGGCAGTGATATGCGTGGAGATCCTTCTTCTGCTCTGCTAGAAGTGCTAGATCCTGAGCAAAATCATGCATTTAGTGATCACTACTTGGAAGTGGATTACGATCTCTCGGATGTCATGTTCGTTGCAACTGCCAATTCACTGAATATTCCTGCTCCATTGTTAGACCGGATGGAGATTATTCGCCTATCGGGTTACACCGAAGATGAAAAAGTGAATATCGCGCTGAAATATCTGGTGCCTAAGCAAATGAAAAATAACGGCGTCGCAGAAGGTGAGTTGCTGATTGCAGACACTGCAGTGCGCGATATTATTCGTTACTACACGCGTGAGGCGGGTGTGCGTAGCCTTGATCGGGAAGTGGCAAAAATTTGTCGTAAAGTTGTTAAAGCTTTGTTGATGAAGCCAAGCGATAAAAAAGTCAGCGTTACGAATAAAAACTTGGATAAATACCTCGGTGTGCATCGTTATGAATACGGTGTGGCAGAGCTCAAAAATCAAGTGGGTCAAGTGACCGGATTGGCGTGGACTGAAGTTGGCGGTGAATTACTGACTATTGAGGCTGTAAAGTTGCCTGGTAAAGGCAAAATGATACAGACAGGGCAATTGGGCGATGTGATGCAAGAGTCGATCCAAGCGGCTTTATCGGTGGTGCGTACACGCGCTGTGAGTTTGGGTATTGATCCTGAGTTTTACCAAAAAAATGACATGCACATTCACTTGCCTGAAGGTGCCACGCCGAAAGATGGTCCTTCTGCGGGTATTGGCCTGGCAACAGCATTAACCTCTGTGTTGACAGGTATACCTGTACGTTGTGATGTGGCGATGACGGGTGAAATTACCTTGCGTGGTGAAGTACTGCCAATTGGTGGATTGAAGGAAAAACTGTTAGCGGCTCATCGAGGTGGCATCAAGCATGTGCTCATTCCAGAGGGAAATGTCAAAGATTTAGCTGAAATTCCCGACAATGTGAAGCGAGGACTTGCTATTCATTCCGTCAAATGGTTTGATGATGTATTGGCGCACGCTCTAGAACGAATGCCCGAAGCCGCAGAGATTATTGCAGCGGAAGTGGCTGTGCCAGAGAGTGCTGAAGCAGCGCAGCCAAGTACGAAACATTAATAATTTTTATCGTTGGTGTAGTGGAATACGTTCAATTACGTCGAAACTACCCAACAAAGTACCATGCTAGGTTGACATGTATTTTTGTAGCTTGATATAAAGCTTATAGCAAAAAACAATACTGTTTAGTCCAATCAAATTGAAAGGGGATGTAAGTGAATAAATCTGAACTCATCGACGCTATTGCTGAATCTGCTGGCTTATCTAAAGCCGCTGCAGGTAAAGCACTTGATGCAACTATTGAAGCCATCTCTGGAGCCCTGAAGAGTGGCGACGAAGTGACTTTGGTTGGCTTTGGTTCTTTTTACGTTTCTGAGCGTGAAGAGCGCACGGGTCGTAATCCACGCACTGGCGAAAGCATCACAATCGCTGCCGCAAAACAGCCTAAATTCCGTGCTGGTAAATCTTTGAAAGACGCAGTTCAGTAATTTCTGCTACTTCTTGCATGAACTGATAACACTGCATGGTTAAGAACCACTCATGTAGCTAATCAATGGAGTGGTAGTTCAGTTGGTTAGAATACCGGCCTGTCACGCCGGGGGTCGCGGGTTCGAGTCCCGTCCACTCCGCCAAAAAATCCCTAAGGGCAAACTTTAAGTTTGCCCTTTTTGTTGTTTAAAGCACCTCGCTTACAGACAGCATCGCCGCAATATGGCATGATAACGCGCATAAATAGCAGGAGTTCTCTGAGTATGTTTGATATTGTCGAAAAGAATAAAACTGCAGTAACTGTAGTCTTGGGTTTGGTTTCACTTGGTTTGATTGTGGGGGTCGGTCTCACAGGCTATGACGCGATGAGCGATGCTAATCAGCCTTACCTTGCTAAAGTCGGTGCGCAGACCATTACAGATCGCGATGTTGCTGAAGCGATTGGGAATCAAGCTGTTCCTGATGATATGAAACCTATGGTAGTTGAGCAGCTTGTTCGACAAAAACTCCTGCAAGAGCGTGCGGCTCAACTTAAATTGGCAGCTCCTGATGCTATGGTGCGTAATGCGATCGCCCAAATCCCCGCTTTTCAGGTCGACGGCAAGTTTAATGACCAACGTTATCAAGAGCTATTGGCAGCGCAACAAATGACGCCAGCGATTTTTGAACAAAAAGTGCGTCAAGATATTGTTATGCGTCAGTTGATGGATGGCTTTGTACAGACTGGCTTTGTATCTAATGCATCGATGCAGCAACTGAACCAGTTGATGGCTGAAAAGCGTGAAGTTGCGACAACGATTGTTTCTCCTGAACAATATTTAGCTCAGGTGTCTGTCTCTGATGCTGAAATTAAAAAATATTTCGATGCGAATCAAGCAAACTATAAAAAGCCAGAAATGGTCAAATTAGAGTACCTGCTTTTATCACAGGCTGATTTAGCTGCAGCACAAACAGTGAGCGAAGAAGAGGTTGCCAAGTATTTTGCTGAACATCAGCAAGAACTAGCAAAAGAAGAACGCCGTGTTAGCCATATTTTGCTCACTGTGGATAAAGCCGCAAAACCAGCTGAAAAGGCCGCAGTGCGCAAACAGGCTGAAGCTATTTTACTTGAAGTCAAAGCGTCGCCAGCCCGTTTCGCTGAGCTAGCTAAACAAAAATCTCAAGATCCTGGTTCGGCAGTCAATGGTGGCGATTTAGGTTTTTTTGCGCGTGGAGCCATGGTGAAGCCGTTTGACCAAGCTGCATTTACCCTTAAGAAAGGTGAAATTAGTGGGATTGTAGAAACAGATTTCGGATTTCATATTTTGCAGTTAAATGACATCAAGTCCGTTAACTTGGCTGATGTGAAACCCGCGATTGTTGAGAAATTAAAGCTGCAGAAAATTCAAACCGCTTTCCCTGCTCAAGTTGAGAAGTTTACCGAGTTGGTTTATCAACAGTCAGATAGCTTAAAACCAGCAGCTGATACACTCAAGCTAACGGTGAAGCAGAGCGAATGGCTCACACGGACTGGACTTGCTGATTCAATTTTGAATAATCCAAAATTGATTGAAGCGGCCTATTCGGATGATGTATTAAAAGCCAAACACAATACTGAAGCGATTGAAGTCGCCCCAGGGCAATATATTGCTGCTCGTGTTTTAGAATATAAACCGGCAAGCACACAAACTTTGACCGAAGTTTCGCCTTTGATTACTCAGAAATTAAAGCAAGAAAAGGCCCTGGCTTTAGCTTTAGCCGATGGTGAAAAGAAACTAGCTAGCCTTAAGACTGGTGCTGCTGTTCCTTTAACTTGGGCAGAAACGAAAGGATTTACGCGCATTGCTGGACAAGGCGTTGCGGATGCCGACTTGAAAGCTATTTTCAAAGCCGATACAGCCAAGCTACCTGCTTATGTTGGCTCTGCAGTACCTGGACGAGGATATGCCATTTATAAAGTGACTGCGGCAGTTCCTGCGCCGGCTTTGTCGGCTGAGAATCAATTCCAAATGCAAGAGAATTTAGCCAAGATGTATGGCCAAGTTGAGATGACTGCATTTATTGAAGCAATCAAAAAAGAGACTAAAGTGAAGTACAATTTGAAAAAGCCTCAAGGGCAATAAGTTTTCAAAATGAGTAAAAAACGGCAGCTTTAAAAGCTGCCGTTTTTTATTTTCAAAAAAAGATTGTATTTTTGATCAATTGGTCCGATATTCTAATTGTAAGCCCAGTTTTGTAAGGTTCCTCAACACGTTATACAATTGATGGAGGAGCATAAAATGTCCCATATATTTGACATGTCTTCGGGCCAAGATCTTTCAACTGAAGATCGAAATGTGCCGAGCGAAAGAATTCATAACTTTCCACAACAAGAACTTGCTTTACGTTTACTCACGGTTGCTGAATCCGAGGAGCATCAACCAATACCTCGACCACGGCCTTGGCTTAAGCTGTCGTAGTGGCAATCCAATACGGTGAGCGTTGCTCAAGATAAGCATTAACGCCTTCTTGAGCCTCCTCATGCGTACGAATATGGGCAATTCGGTGGGCGGTGTCTGAAATCATCGCATCATCAATTGGGCGATGATCCACTGAAGTAATTAATCGTTTTGCAGCCGCTAAAGCGTGCGGGCTATTTTGGCAAATTTCATTCGCCCATAGCTCAATCTGTGCATCCATACTGCCCAAGTCTGGCGCTGTTTCATGGACCAAGCCAATTTTATTGGCGGTTGAGCTATTAAATTTCTCTGCAGTTAAAAAATACCTGCGTGCAGCGGTACTGCCAATACGGCTAATGATGTACGGTCCAACGACTGCAGGTATCAAGCCAAGCCGTGTTTCCGGTATCGAAAACCAAGCATCTTCGGTGCAGATGGCTAAATCACAACATGAGATAATTCCTAGACCAACGCCTAGGGCAAGACCGTGAACTCTGGCAATCGTGGGAATAGGGAGTCGGTCGAGCGTTCGAAGTAGGCGAGCAAAGCGAAGCGCATCTTCAAAATTATGATTTGGGTCGGATAGTGAGCCACGTTTCATCCAATTCAAATCAGTGCCACTGCAAAAGCAATTACCACTGGCTTCTAAAATCAGCATTCGCACCTCGCTATTGAGGCGCAAAGCGGTAAAGGTAGCGGTTAGCTCTGCAATCATGATTTCATCAACTGCGTTGCAGACCTCAGGCCGATTCAATGTCACCGTTGCAACGCCACGGTGATCGATTGAATATAGAGTGGTATCGCTCATGCCATAGACCTCATTGATTGAAAATTGCTGCGGCGCACTAGACTCATAGTTGGTTTAGTGTACAAACCGAATTTCTGCCAGTGATTTTGCCACTGAGTCTTAAAATTAACGGATAAATATGGGGCATCGCACGGATTTGGTTTGGATGAACTTTTTTCATATGCGCCGCTGTGGTAAAGTCTCACCCCGAGTTTTGCTATCTGTAGACTGATGCCGCACTCTTCGCTCAATGTTTCTTCGCCTGTTTCGACTGAAGCCAAAAACTTAGCGGCTTTGGTCTATGTCTTCACGCTTTTTTTTAGCTTTCTGCCGGGTTTAATCGCTTTTTTGTGCAAAAAAGAAGAGCCGTTTGTTTATGAAACTGGAAAAGAAGCATTAAATTGGTCGATTACGGTACTGATATTGTCATGCGTGCTCGGCTGGATTCCCTTGATTGGCTGGTTACTAGCTGGTTTGTTGTTTGTCACAAATATTGTGTGCTGTATTTTGGCAGCATTAAGCGCTAGCAAAGGCTTGTTGTATCGATTCCCTTTTGCCTTTCGGCTGATTGCATAAATGAAATTTTTGCTGTGTTTTCTCTTTACGTTCGTGACATTACAAGTCGCGGCCAAAACAGTCACCATCAATTCCGGCAAAGTTACACTGTCTGGCGTTTACTTGGCGCCGCATAAAGTCATAGGCCCTGCGGTTTTGTTATTGCACGGTTGCAATCGCTTGGCTCAGCAACAAACACCCAGCTATGAGCGAACGATGAAAATGGCATCGTTGCTGCAGGAAATGGGCTTTGGCGTTTTGATGTTGGATATACTTGGCCCTAAGGGTAAGCGACAGGGTTGTATTGGCCGTACCAACAAAAAAAATATTGGCCTGCGTGCCAACGATGCACAGATTGCGATTGCTTGGTTAAAAGCGCGTAATGAAGTTGATGCCAGCCGTATCGCTGTTATTGGATGGGCTGAGGGCGCGTCGACTGTACTGTCTTTGATGAACCGAAATAATCCTGGGGTAAAATCAGCGGTCGCTTTTTACCCAAATTGCCGATTATTTTTAGGTCTTAAAAACTATCGTGTCGCCGCGCCAACTCTGTTGTTGATTGGTGAAGAGGGTGAAACGGCGGCGGCTGAATACTGCCGTGAGCTGGGGCTTAAGTCTGGCCAAGATTTATTCCACAAGGTCAGCTATTCTGATGCGGAGCATGATTTTGCGAGTGCAGACATCGCACCGATCAAAAAATCCACAGAGCCAACGAGCACTAAAGCAGCATCACAACCTAATTCTGTCGCTGCGCAAGATGCTTGGCGCCGATCATTTAAGTGGATTTCCCGCTGGTTTGATCCTGAGCGGAGTATTCAAGGTATACCTCCGAGCAATCTGCCCTAAGTTCTTGTCTTGAATTAATAATAAATCCACCAAACACCTGTAGGATGCAATCATTCCGCTTGGAATTTAATCATTAGAGGAGTTTGGCATGGCTCGTTATTTTAATGAATTGGCAGTGGGTGATTTTGATGAGTACCGGAAAACGGTCACTGAAACCGATGTAGTGCTCTTTGCCGGCCTCACGGGTGACAATAATCCAATGCATATCGATGAAGAGTTTGCGAGTCAGACTCGCTTTGGCAGTCGAATTATTCATGGCATGTTGACGGCAAGTTTTTTATCCAGCGTCATCGGTATGAAAATGCCAGGGCCAGGCTGCATTTATATGGGACAAAATATTAAATTTTTGAAACCAGTGCATATAGGTGAAACCGTGACTGCCAGAGCAACTGTTATCGAGATTTACCCCGAGAAACAGCGTATTAAATTACTGACCGAGTGTCTGGTTCGCGGTGTCGTTGTGTTGACGGGCGACGCACTGGTTTGGGTGCCAAACAAAGAATCATAGCCGCTTTGCTGGCTTTACTTTAAAATGAGCGCTTAACGATGGAGCTTTTCTGAATGACTCAACAAGACTTTTCTACTGTTTTAGCCAATGTAAATGGCGTACGTTTAACGACTTCAAGCGCCCATTTTAATTTAGCCGGAGATGGACTGCCGCTATTGGTAGTAGAAAATGCATTGGGTTCTGCAGCTATTGTGATTCAAGGCGCTCATTTAGTTTCCTTCATTCCAACTGGTGGCCAAGACCTGTTATGGCTATCTCCCAATGCCATTTTTGAGCCGACTAAAGCTGTTCGCGGTGGGATTCCACTGTGTATGCCTTGGTTTGGTGGGCATCCCGATGGTTTGCCTTCACACGGTTTTGCACGGAGTACCGATTGGACTTTGCAGTCGGCTCGCAATCTCGCTGATGGTCGCACTGAAATTGTGATGAGTTTGCAAGATACTGAACAAACTCGCTCTCTTTGGCCGCATGCTTTCAAATTTGAATTTACTATTTTGGTCGGTACAGTACTTGAATTGAGCATGAACACTCAGAATTTAAGTGATACCTCTGTACCGTATACGTACGCATTCCATACTTACTTTGCTGTTTCAGACTATACCCAAGTCGCTGTTTCTGGATTAGCTGATTTAAATTATATCGATACGATTGGTGTTGAGCGTCGCTTAGTACAAGAAGGTGATGTGGTATTTACCGGCTCAACCGACCGAGTGTATCTCGACGTCCCTGAAGTACAAACCATCATTGATGGCACACGTACTATTCGCATCTCAAGTTGTGCGCAAAGTGCTGTGGTTTGGAACCCCGGTGAGCATGCAAAAAATATTGCCGACATTGGCGGTGATGCTTATCAGCACTTTGTATGTGTTGAGCGTGGTGATGTGTTTGATAATGCGCTCACACTCGCTGCGGGTGCCAGTCACACAGCAACGATGACGCTGTCTGCATAAAACTACGCTGTATCAAAACCAGCCCGGTGTTTGCCGGGCATTTTTTTGGCTGGAGTCTGCATGAAATACCGTGATTTGCGCGATTTTATGGCGCAACTGGAAGCACAAGGTGAGTTGAAGCGCATTCAAACGCCTGTATCGCCAAAATTAGAAATGACCGAGGTCTGCGACCGTTTATTGCGTGCTGCAGGGCCTGCCGTATTGTTTGAAAATGTGCCAAATCACAAGATGCCAGTCTTGGGCAACTTATTTGGTACGCCGCACCGCGTCGCGCTAGGCATGGGCGCTAAAAATGTACTGGCTCTGCGTGAAATTGGGCAAACCCTTGCATATTTAAAAGAGCCTGAGCCGCCTAAAGGTTTCAAAGATGCTTGGGAGAAGCTGCCATTACTCAAGCAGGTTTTGAACATGGCCCCCAAAGAAGTTCGAAAAGGGATTTGCCAAGAAAATGTCATTGAAGGTACTGATGTCGATTTAACGACACTACCGATTCAACATTGTTGGCCAGGCGATGTGGCGCCATTGATTACTTGGGGTTTGGTGGTCACACGTGGTCCGAATAAAAAACGCCAAAATTTAGGGATTTATCGCCAACAAGTGATTGGCCGTAATCAAGTGATTATGCGCTGGTTGGCGCATCGTGGCGGTGCACTGGATTTTCGTGAGCACGCCAAGCAAAATCCAGGGCAACCCTACGCGGTCGCCGTGGTGCTTGGCTGTGACCCCGCCACCATTCTTGGTGCGGTAACGCCAGTGCCTGATACCTTGAGTGAATATCAATTTGCGGGTTTGTTACGTGGCAGTAAAACGGAGCTCGTTAAATGTATCGGTTCGGATTTACAAGTCCCCGCAACGGCAGAAATTATCCTCGAGGGGGTACTCAAACCGTGCGAGCGGGGTTACAGCGGCGTATCGGAGCATGGTGTACCACTCAAAGAGGTCAATGGCTTCTTGCACGCCTTAGAAGGCCCGTACGGTGATCATACGGGTTATTACAACGAGCAAGATTGGTTTCCAGTCTTTGAGGTTGAACGGATTACCTCGCGACCTGATCCGATATATCACAGTACCTACACTGGAAAGCCGCCGGATGAGCCAGCGATTCTTGGCGTGGCACTCAATGAAGTATTTGTGCCGATTCTGCAAAAGCAGTTTCCAGAAATTGTTGATTTCTATTTGCCGCCAGAAGGTTGCAGCTATCGGATGGCGATTGTTTCAATCAAGAAGCAATACCCAGGTCATGCCAAGCGTGTGATGTTTGGTGTGTGGTCGTATTTGCGGCAGTTTATGTATACCAAATACATCATCATTGTGGATGATGATGTCGATTGCCGTGACTGGAAAGAAGTCATTTGGGCGATCACCACCCGCATGGATCCGGTGCGCGACACCACTTTGGTCGAGCATACACCAATTGATTATCTGGACTTTGCTAGCCCTATTTCAGGTTTGGGTGGCAAGATGGGGCTGGATGCGACCAATAAAATGCCGGGCGAAACGCACCGTGAGTGGGGCAGGGTGATTGAACGCGACGCTGCTTCTGTTGCGCGGATTGATGCAATTTGGGGCGAATTAGGTCTGTAAATCAGCTATGCTGTCTTCATTGAGTGACCTTTATCAGGAATCAGAACCATGCTAGCTAGTAATCGCGAATTTCAATTTACTGAAGCGGATTTTGAAAAGATCCGCGTCAAGATTTACAACTATGCGGGTATTTCGCTGGCCACGTCAAAACACGATATGGTGTACGGCCGTTTAGCAAAACGCTTACGGGCGCTCAATCTAAAGACATTTAATGAATATTTACAGGTGCTAGAGCGTGGTGACCAAAAAGAATTTGAGTTGTTTACCAACTCATTGACCACCAATCTCACCTCATTTTTCCGCGAAGCGCATCATTTTGATATTTTGAATCAACAACTCAAAAACTTACGCAGTGTGGGAACAATTAATATTTGGTGTTCGGCATCAAGTACCGGTGAAGAGCCGTATTCAATAGCGATCACGGCTTGCGAGGCCTTCGATTCACTACGCCCGCCCGTCAAAATTGTGGCGACCGATTTAGATACCAATGTCCTCGATGTCGCGCGCTTGGGGATTTATCCGGCACTTGAAGTGCAAAAACTAGGACCGCAGCGGGTCAGCAAGTTTTTTGATAAACAAGCCGATGGTCGTTATCAGTTAAAAAGTGAATTGCGCAATATGATTGTGTTTCGCAAGCTGAATTTAATTGAAGCCAATTGGACGCTGCGTGGGCCGTTTGACGCGATTTTCTGCCGCAATGTGATGATTTATTTTGATAAGCCAACACAGCTTAAAATATTGCAACGCTTTGCGCCACTGCTCAAAAATGATGGCCTTTTGTTTGTTGGGCATTCAGAAAACCTGTACCACGCCGCAGAGTATTTCAAGCTGCAAGGTAAGACGGTTTATGAATTGGCCAAACCCGCAACGGATGGGCGTTAAGTGGAACCCAGAGTCAGCTTTATTACCTTGGGGGTGACTGATTTAGCGCGCTCTTTGGTGTATTACCGCGATATCTTAGGTCTGCAGCCACGTTCAGTGAAAGAGAGCGTGGTTTTTTTTGAGTTGGGGCAGGTTTGGCTCGCGCTTTATCCGCATGATTTATTGGCCGAGGATGCCGGAGTGCCCGATGACGGCGGTGGCTTTCGTGGCATCACCTTGGCGCACAATGTTCGCAGTCCTGAAGAAGTGGATCAACTCCTTGCTACGGGCGCGCAAGGTGGTGGGCGTTTGGTGAAGGCGGGGCATAAGGCTTTTTGGGGCGGCTATACCGGCTATTTTGCTGATCCCGATGGCCATTTATGGGAAGTGGCTTGGAATCCTCACTTTCCTCATGTCTGATGTATGTGCATGTAGCCATTATTATTTAATGTTTTCATGCATATACCCTTAATTACCTAATATTCGATACCAGATCTGGCCCAGTAATTCACGGCTCGCACTGCTACTTGTTGCCAGTACTTTGGCACTTGGGAAAAAACTCATCACACTGACTGGTTCGTGATTGTGAAAATCAGTCGGTGCGGCATGGACTTTAAAACCTGCTTGTTCAAAACTTCTGCTTGCGCGCTGCATATGGTCGGCTGAAGTAATCAAAATAATTTCAGCATGTTTTGGCAGTAATAATTTCGCACTTTCCTTTGCGTTGTCGCCCGTGTCATTCGAGGCAGATTCAAGCCAAGTGGTTTCTACGCCGAAATCATTACGCAAACTTTGCCGCATCAATTGCGCTTCAGTGATACCACCGAGCGGTGCGCCACCAGAAACCAAAATCGGAAGATGGTTGAATTTGTGGACTTTAGCCGCGTAGCGGACTCGCGCTAGCGTCACATTATTGATGGTTTGCCCTTCGAGCATGTCCTTCGCGCCAAAACGCGAACCCCCGCCGAGTACAACAATGGCAGTGGCTGTTATACCGGGCTCAGCTTGGTTGTGGATTTCAGATTCCACTAATTGTGAAATTTGATTGCCGATGAGGGGCGTACTGAGTAAATACATCGCCGTTAATGTCGTCCAAAATAGGCGTGGACTCCATTTCGGGGCTCTATGGCGCAGTAAAAAAGCCAGCATCAGTAAAATGATAAAGAGGCCGGGTGGCAATAAAAAACTGCTGAAGATGGTCTTTAGAATGACGCTGCTGGCCATGGGATAGCTCTGAACTGCAATAAAAAAGGCAGTGTAGAGGGAATACTTTTTTGATGCAGCTGAAATATTGAATTTGGATAAAACTGTTGGATTGTTGCAGTATCAAGCTGTAGCCATTAATTAATAATAGCTACAGCTTGATACCTTTGATTAAAACGCTTGTGACTGTAAGTAGTTTTCTAGCGTTATTTGTTTAATCAAGAAGAGTTGTTGCTCTAACCAATGTGCGTGATCTTGCTCGGTATCTTCAAGCAGAGTCATCAGCATTTCGCGCGTGACGTAATCTTGCTCTTTTTCACAGAGTGCAATGGTCTTTTTCAGCGCGGCTGCAACTTCGTACTCGGTCAATAAATCAAAATGCAGCATTTCTGGTACGTTGCTACCTACACGCAGTGGCGTGCGAGCTGCTACGTTCGGGATGCCTTCCAAAAATAGAATGCGTTTAATCAGTAGGGTAGCATGGCCGATTTCATCTTGGCGTTCGTGGTCAATACGCTCAAAAAGTTTGTCATATCCCCAGTTGTGATACATCTGGCTATGGACGAAATACTGATCGACCGAGGTCAATTCGGTGGCGAGTAATTCACTCAGTGCGGCGATAACTTTAGGGCTGCCTTTCATAATAATTCTCCTTAAGTAGTAAACAAAAACTTTCCTGCTGCGTTGCTTCGTCTTGCCGTACTTCATGTACTGTCATCGACGGCGTGCCTTGCTGGAAATTTTTTGTATTTGTCTTTATTCGCCAAAAGCTTGTGATTGCAGGTAATTTGCCAGTGTCATGTCTTTGATGAGTGTTTGCTGTGTTTCAAGCCAATCGACGTATTCTTCTTCATCTTCTAGCAAGTCTTCGAGTAAATCACGACTGACGTAATCTTGGGCTGATTCACAGGTCTTGATCGCATCTTTGAGGGTATCGATAAAACCGGTAAAGAGTTTCAAATCACAGGCCAACATTTCGGCAACGTCTTCACCGATCAGCAATTTACCCAAATCTTGCAGATTCGGCAGGCCTTCTAAAAACAAAACACGCTCAATCAATTTATCGGCGCGTTTCATCGAATCAATTGACTCGTGATAGGCCTTGTCATTGAGGCCTTTATAACCCCAATTTTTGTAAATCCGCGCATGAAGAAACGTTTGATTGATAGCAATGAGTTCATTGGCTAATACCGCATTCAACGTTTTAATGACTTTTTTATCGCCTTGCATGCTGATCTCCTAAGTATAAGTTCGGTGTTGCTAACACTGATAGTGAATCAATTCTACGCGTATATTGATAATTATCAATAATATATTACGATAAGCGTAATTAATAAAAATGCTAATAATATTGATTCTTATTGAGTAAATTCCTTGAGTAGTATGAAATGTAAAAACACCGAGAAAACGCACTACAGACGGTCATCAATTCACCGTAAAATAGTGTAATCAGAATTAAATGATGATTTAAGGAGAATGGCGTGATTCCAAGCCAGACACAAATTGAATTTGCACAAAAATTAGCCGATGCGAGTGCCGCGGTGATTCGCCAATACTATCGCACTGGTTTAGCCATCGACGATAAATTGGATGCAAGCCCGGTTACGCAAGCTGATCGTGAAGCCGAGCAAGTCATGCGCGCTTTGATTAATGCCGAACGCCCTGATGAAGGCATCATTGGCGAAGAATTTGGCGCTGAGCGCGAAGACGCGGATTGGGTGTGGGTGCTCGATCCCGTCGATGGCACCAAAGCATTTATTACGGGGCGGCCTTTGTTTGTGACCTTAATTGGTCTTTTGTACCGTGGTCAGCCGGTATTGGGTGTGGTCAATCAGCCGATTGCGAATGAGCGTTGGGTGGGCGTGGTGGGGCAAGGTTGTACCTTGAATGGAGAAACCATCACGGTGAGCCAAATCACCGAGCTAGCTCGGGCGCGAATTGGTACGACTGGGCCGCAGTATTTTTCTGCATCAGGATTGCAAGCCTTTAATGAGTTACAAAAAGGCGGACGCTTCACCGTTTACGGCGGTGATGGCTATCAATACGCTCTGGTTGCGACCGCGGGCTTGGATTTGGTGGTGGAAGAGGGGCTCAAATTACATGACTTCGCAGCCGTAACACCAGTCGTGATTGCCGCGGGTGGCGTAATGACTGATTGGCAAGGGCAGCCATTAGTCAAAGGTTCAGTGGGGCGCGTGATCGCAGCTGCCAACCCAGAATTGCATCAATTGGCCGTAGCAGCGATGAAAACGGCTTAAACTCAGTCAATCAAAGCATAAAAAAATAGCCCGCGATGAAGCGGGCTATTTTTACATCTGCACTGAGTTATTCAGTGCAGGGCATCATTATTTGCAGACACCCAGATCTTTCCATACACCCCATTGGCCAGAAGCCGATGGTACTTCGCCCACAGTCCACCATTTATTGCTGTAGTTGCGGCCGCTGTAGCTCACTTTCATATTTGGTGTCGTGTATTGAGTCGCAGAATTCCATGCCGTAACACAAGCATCGCTCGGTGCAGTTGTTGGTCTCACTGTCGCAACCGGTGTTGGAGTGGTAACAGGTGTTGGTGCCACTGTTGGTTTCGGTGTCACAGTTGCAACCGGTGTTGCTGTTGGCGCTACTGTTGGTTTCGGTGTCGCAGTAACAATCGGTGTTGTCGTTGGGGCAACAGTCGGTTTTGGTGTCGCTGTAACCACTGGTGTTGCGGTTGGCGCAACCGTCGGTGTTGGTGCCACTGTTGGTTTTGGTGTTGCACCGCCCGGTGAAGCAATATCGATTTGATACGTCAAATCCATGCCGCTGCGATTGTAAACACGGTTGTCCTGAGCGCTCTTCACAGGATTGATCGTGCCATTGCTTTGCAAGACACCAATACTGATATTACGTGAGGTTTCATTTACTTTTTGCGCCAACGCGTACGGCCAGTTGGCCATCTGTGTTGAATCTAAGCCCGTCACATTGTCAAAGCCCAAGGTCACTTGGATGTTTTCAACGTCAAAGCCTTTGTTGTCAAACAGGCGGAATGAGACTTTTGTCCCTTCAGTTAAATTTTGCACCGCACGTACTTGACCGATTTCTTTGAAATTAGAAACGCCACCCGTGAATTTCACATCAGAGCATGAGTAAAAAGCTTCAGCGCTATCGCTACGCTGCCAAGTCAAATAAATAATGTGTTGGCCGGTTTTTTTCGGCAATTTGCAGCTCAGTTTATAGCGTTTATTGCTATCAACTGGAAGATTACCCAAGGTGCAGAAGTTCTCTAGATCAGCCCATTTGAGTGGCTGATTTTGATTCCAACCATCGCGCGTCACATAGAGTTGCCAATCGCGAGTTTGGTGTGGCGCAGTACCGTAAAAAACAAAATCAAAGTTACCGTTAGCATCGGGTGCAATCGGCGTAGTCGCCCAATCGTTACGCGGCAAATTCAGGCCAGCGTAATCAGGTTTGCCACCGCCACACAACTGGCCATCTGGTACAAATGCTTTGTGATCACCATTCGGCAGTTGATTCACACCTGTCCAGTCGTACAACATTTGCTTGCCAGAAGTCGCTGCTGCGGCTTGGCAGGCTGCTGATTTAAGCGTTTCTGGGCCTTCGTTAAAGCAGCTTAAACCACGGCTGACTGGCACTTCCATTGATCCGTGGGCGGATACCATTTGTGGCATCACCAGCGCGCCGCTGGCAGCGAAAAGGCTAGTGGCAATCAGGCTTGAGATTTGTTTTTTGTTCACGTCGTCTGCTCCGAGTTTTGTGGTTTGGTGGCTTAGCTTTAGGCAATTTGATGTGCGGTTGCAGCACAAATTTGCTTATAAGTTTCTGATAATATTGATTTATCTTGGCACTAAGCGCGCGTAATTTATCATGCAGTGGATTGATTTAACAAATGTTTCTTGCAGGCTTTTCTTACTGTGTTGGATTGTGTGAAGTGGGGCACAGGGAATGGGGTTTGGAGTAAGGGATAACACTTATTTCTGGCGCTGTGAAATCATTTTTTGTAGGTTTTTGGCTGCGTTGCTGAGCCTGCTGGCGCAGGCGGTGAGTCGGCCGTTTCGCCGGCCAAACGAGCAAGGAGCGGGTCTTGCGCCGCCCCTTGCAACCCGCGCGCGCCCGATCGCCACGAAACCCCGTCCGTCCGGCAATTGGCAAGGCGACGCTCAAACTCGCTGCGCGCTAGCGTCGCGCAGCTCAAACAGTCGCGTCTTAAGACCTCGCCAATCACCTCCCTAACGGCGCGGCTCCACGGGCAATTTGTTCTAATAAGCGGTAGGGTATATCGGCTTGATTAATGATTGTAATGAGATACAGGGCAATACAAAGGTAGGTATTTGTCGAAATGCTCGGGTTATAGTTTTAAATTCCCGTTAGAAGCGGTTTTGAATTTCACAGTGTAGGGCGTGGTTAGCCGACGGCGTAACCCGCCAATTTGTTTCCATATCGCCACTGGTAATCAGCGCAGGTCGTGCCCCGCTCTACAAGGCTATGATTGTGAACGGAAAGTATCATTCTTGTGTGGTGATGGGGCAGCGATATGGTTCCTTCTCTGCATCGTGGATGACTCTTGTTGCGGTCGTGTCAATAAAAGAGCGATGAGCACGGCGATGCTCATCTACATAGGAGCGAATTTCATTCGGTCGAAGTAGGATGTTTGGGGCATGATATACCCAATCGATTTGCATGGTTTCTACCCTAAGGTAGTCATTGCTAACAACGGAGGGGTAATAATGAGCGAAAGTCATGCCAAATTTCGCCTCCAAAGAAGCAGTGTAAATCGGTAGTTCGCTGACCTGTTCATCATCAAGGAAAAAACGCACAGTAGGTAGGCAGTGCGTTGCACGGTTGTGTCTACGGCAATACGTGGCTTTTGGGTTGAACTGGATTGTGAGCTGATACCAGCCGGGTGCTACATACCCAATTTCTCTGCGCGGTTGATCTCCAGTGAAGCTACGCTTCGTGTCATATTGCAACTGCTCGTTAATCAGGATGGGGTGCGTGTAGCCGGGGCGCTGCTCGTAAGTAAAGGAGTGCTTGCTACGAGCGCTCTGCTGACTGATGCCGATGCCGTTCAATAGGAAATGTTTATTAAGCGCGTCACCATCCATAGTGTTATGGCTGTTATTTAACTTTACTCTTGCCGAGAAGGTGCCGATAGCAAAACGCGGTGGCTGGCAAAACTGGGAATGCCTATTCCACGTGCCGTCACTTTTGGCAAACAACTCTACTACACGCTTTTCTGGTTCTCCAGCCAGATCGACTAAGCTAATCTGATCCGCGCGCCAATTAGCAATATTATTTCGGTACTGATTGCGCTGCTTTTGTTGAGGTATGTTGTAACTGAACTGTTGGGCATCATCCGCAACTACCCAACCACGCTGGGTTAGTTCATTAACTGTTTCAATATTAAAATCATCAAAAAACAGCGTTGATGGCTCCTGTCGAGTAAATATGTTCAACTTGCAACCCGACAAAAGGCAAATAAGGCATATTGTGAGAGGTATTTTGCTGAAAGCAATTTTTGATAATGCCTTTGGCTGCATCGAGTGTAGGGGGTGTAGTTTTCTTTGCATAAGACTTCTTTGGGTTGTCGACTTAACTAAATTCCCATGATGTTGGTATTGGCGGTTCTAGATTGCACCTAAAGCCATGTAGGTCGGGTCATGCCCGCGCTGAAATGGCGTTTTGATTCATATTTTGGTGGGTTACGCCTTCGGCTAACCCACCCTACACATCAACATTGATCAACCATCACCGCTTCGTAATCTCACCCCAAATCTTATCCAACCGCTTTACTGATACCGGATACGGTGTCCGCAACTCCTGCGCAAACAAGCCAACGCGTAATTCCTCAATCATCCATCTGAATGGCAATAGGGTCGAAGTATCTCTTCCTTCTCTTTGCCATTTATCGATTTCAGCCAGATACCTCTGCATCAATTCAGCCACTTCTGCGCCGCGTTGGCCGTCGCGGTTTGGGTTTTGGGCGCGTTTTTCTAGGCGGACTTTCATCGCTTTGATGTAAACGGGAACGCGCGGTAATTGCTCCCATGGCGTGGCGGTGAGAAAGCCTTTGTAGATCAGCTCGCTGAGCTGGGTTTTTAGCTCGTTTTGGATATTTCCGCCTTTGGCGGTCAGCGTGCCGAGTGCGACAAAATCGGGTGCGATGTCGTTGAGCGTGCGTAGCACGGCGTCGCGCACTGACGGTAGGCGTACTTTGGCGCGGCTTTTTTGGTCGTCAAAGTCTTTCTTTTTGCGCGGCGCTTCGTCGTCGCCCAAAAAGGCGCGGTTGCAGATGCAGGCGATGACGTCCGCCATTAGCTCGTCGCTATTGCCGAGCGAACGATAATGAATCGCGAGCTGGTTAAAGTTCGGCAGCGCCTTCGGTAATTGCTTCAGATGCTCTTTGAGTTCAAATTGCAGCAGGCGGACGACGCCAGCACGGTGCGCTTCATTCGCGGCGTGTTCGGTATCAAACAGACGAATCGCGACGCATTCTTTACCCGCTTCGTCTTCGTCGGGTACAAGGCCGGGGTAGCCCGTCATCGCTTTGCCATGACGTTTGAAATTGAGTTTGGCGGGTAGATCGCCAAAATCCCATTTTGTAATGCCCGATTTCTCGATGCCCGTGGTTTCATCCGCGGTATCGCGGAAGGTGAGTTGCGCCGCCTCGCCGAGCTGAGCGCGAATCGCAATCAAATCGCGGCCTTGGGCGAGCTCTTGGCCTGCGTCATCGACGACGCGGAAATTCATCCGTAAATGCAGTGGTAAATCAGTTTGACTGAATTCATCAGCGCTGACGGGCTGGCCAACGCCGCGCGTGGTCGCTTGCGCCAGTTGCGGTAGCAGTGGTTCGTCACGGCTAGCGGTTTCCAGCGCGGTGAGCATTTTGGTCGCAAATTCGGGCACCGGTACACAGAGGCGACGAGTCGATTTGGGCAGCGATTTAATCAGTAGCGTGATTTTTTCACGGATTAAGCCGGGCACCAGCCAATCAAACGTCGCGTGATTGACGCGATTGAGCAAATGCAGCGGCAGCGTCATCGTCACGCCATCGAGCACGTGGCCGGGTTCAAAGCGATACGATAGCGGCAGTTTGATGTCGTGCACGCGGATGAATTCTGGGTATTGCTCTTCGGTGACCGCCGCTGCGCTGTGCTGCATCAGGTCGTCTTTTTGCAGGTAGAGCAGTTGCGGATTGAGTTTTTCTGCGCCTTTGCGCCAAGCTTCAAAGCCAGCGCCATTGACGATGTCTTGCGGAATGATCGCATCGAAAAAAGCGAAGAGGGCGTTTTCATCGACCAAGACGTCTTGGCGGCGCGTTTTGTGCTCTAGTTCTTCCACATCGAGCAGCATCGCAAAGTTGTGGTCGAAAAACTTGGCTTTGCTGTTGTAGTTAAAGCGCACCAAAGCTTCGCGGATAAACATCTCGCGGGCCTCGGCAGGGTTGATACTCCCGAAGTGTATCGTCCTGCGCGCTACAATCGGCAAGCCATACAGCGTAATACGGAGCGATGCATTGACTTGCGCATTGTCTTTGCTCCAATGCGGATCAAAGTATTGTTTCTTGATCAGATGCGGCGCGAGTTTTTCTATCCATTCGGGTTCAATCGCAGCGACGCAGCGCGCGTAGAGCTTGCTGGTTTCTACTAGTTCCGCCGCGACTATCCATTTTGGCCGCGTTTTTTTCAGGCTAGAGCCAGGAAACACATTAAATTTAATGCCGCGCGCACCGAGGTATTCGTCGTTTTCTGGCTGTTTGAAACCTAAATTACCCAATAGGCCCGTAATCAAGGCTTTATGAATTTGCTCAAACGTAGCCGGCTTTTCGTTCAAGCGGAAGGGCGCATGGCGGTGCCGCGCGTCGCTTGCCTCTTCACTGATGACCATATCGGAAAGCTGTTTATGCAATTCGCGCCATTCGCGCAAACGCAAATAGGACAAGAACGAACGATGGCAATCTTGCACCAATTGGCGATTGGTCGTTTTATCGGCCAACAGTTTTTCAAAGAATTCCCACAGCCGCAAATAAGAGAGGAAATCTGATTTTTCTTCATTGAACTTGGCGTGCGCTTGATCGGCCGCCGCGCGCGCTTCATACGGGCGTTCGCGTGGGTCTTGGAGTGAGAGCCCTGAGGTAATAATCAACATTTCCTTCAAACAGCCTTCATCACGCCCCGCAATCAACATCCGGCCAACGCGTGGGTCAACGGGAAGGCGGGCGAGTTGTCGACCAATATCGGTGAGGGTATCACTATCATTGACAGCACCCAATTCGCGTAGCTGCTGATACCCATCGGAAATCAATTTGCTGGATGGGGCTTCCAAAAATGGAAAATCAACCACATTGCCGAGTTTGAGTGCGGCCATACGCAAAATGACGCCCGCTAAACTAGAGCGGGTGATTTCTGGATCGGTAAATTCAGAGCGAAGCAAAAAATCTTGTTCTGAATACAGGCGAACGCAAATCCCGCTGGCGACACGGCCGCAACGACCAGCACGTTGGCGCGCCGAGGCTTGCGAGATTTTTTCGATCAAGAGTTGCTCGACTTTCGCGCGCGGGCTGTAGCGGTTAATCCTTGCTTGGCCGCTGTCGATTACATAACGAATGCCGGGTACCGTTAGCGAAGTCTCGGCTACATTGGTCGCCAGCACGATACGTCGCCCTGTGCTGCTCGGGCGGAAAATGCGCTGCTGATCTTCATTGGATAATCGGGCGAACAGCGGCAGGATTTCAGCGTCGCGCAGTTTGGCTTTGCGTAGTTCTTCGGCGGTTTCGCGAATCTCGCGCTCGCCCGGTAAAAACACCAGCACATCGCCGCTGCCATCTTTACGCCATAACTCATCGACCGCTTGCGCGATGGCTTCTTCCATCTCGATTTCTTGGTCGTCTTCGTCTTTGCTGGCGAGCTCTTTGTAACGCACTTCAACTGGGAAGGTGCGGCCAGAGACTTCCATTACCGGCGCATTATTGAAATGCTTGCTGAAACGGTCGGAATCAATCGTTGCCGAGGTGACGATGACTTTGAGATCAGGGCGACGCGGTAAGAGTTGCTTCAAGTAACCGAGCAAAAAGTCGATGTTCAAGCTGCGCTCGTGCGCCTCGTCGATAATGATGGTGTCGTATTGATTTAAATAGCGATCAGATAGCGTTTCGGCAAGCAAAATCCCGTCGGTCATCAACTTGATGTAGCTCGATGGTGAGCTTTTGTCGGTAAAGCGGACTTTATAGCCGACAATGGCGCCGGTTTCGGATTTGAGCTCTTGTGCGATGCGGCTAGCGACTGAGCGCGCAGCCAAACGGCGTGGTTGCGTGTGACCAATCAAGCCATGCACACCACGACCAAGTTCTAAACAAATTTTGGGCAGCTGCGTGGTTTTACCTGAGCCGGTTTCACCGCAGACGATGACAACTTGGTGCTTGGCAATTGCGGCTTTCAGCTCATCGCGTCGTTGATTGACGGGTAGGCTGTCGTCGTAGTCGGGAATCGGGAGCTTTTCGCGGCGCAATGCGGTTTTGGCTTGCGATTTGGCGATGCCTGCGAGCAAGTCGGCGTGTTGCTGTGCAAAGTCTTGCTGCTTTTTTTGCCGCTCGTTGCATTGCTGCAAAAGACGAGAGAGCGAGTGATAGTCGTTGGATTGGCAGTCAGCGAGTTGTGCGCGCAGGGCGCGAAAGTCCAGATTCATTGCAGCGGCGGCTTAAAAGGCACTAAAGGCGCGATTTTACCATGTACAGCCACAATGCTTCTGTACAAACAATGCTCATTGCAGCGTCACGAGATGCGTGTTTTGATTGCCACGGTCTACTTTATGTAGCGCGCAGTCAATCGCTTCTCCTGCAATGTTTTTTAGGTGGGTGAGATTGGCGTATTGATGTTCACCTTGGGCGAATTGGCTGATGCATTCGCCAATTAGATTTTCAGGTGTAACGCCCAAGCGAGCACAGGCTGCCATATTGGCAAATTGAATGACTTCATTTTCAACCAGTAAGAAAGGCTGTGGCAGAACGTCGGCCATGGCTCGCACTAAATGGCTGGTGCCCGCTTGCGCTTGTTCGGCTTCTTTGAGGTGAGTGATGTCGATGGCAATTGTCAAAATATAAACTTGGCCTTCACGCTCAAGCGGTATTTTGGTGAGGTCAAACCAGTGGGTTCGGCCATTGCTCAGTGTGCAGTGGTCTTCGAGTCTCACGGTGTTTCCATGCTCTAGAACTTCGTCGTCGCCCTTAGTGAGAATGGAGGTATCTTCATCCAGGCCCATGTGCGATTGAACTAGCAGCTCATGCCCCAGTAATGACTGGGTCGCTTGGTTGACGAGCAAGAAGCGTTTATGTTGATCCCGAACGAAAATCAAACTTGGATTCGCATCCAGAATTTGTTGGGTGAACATTTGCTGCTGGAATAACGCCGTTTCGATTGCCTTGGTGCTCGAAATATCACGAATAATAACGACGCAACTACGAGTCGTGAGTGGTGATAGGCGGGCTTCGAAGGTAATTTCAGTATTGTCGAGTTGATATTCAAACCGCTGTGCGGTTTGTGTATTTTGAATTTTGATTAGGCTTTCCAAAAATTGGCGTGAAACACGGGCCGGAAATAGCGATGCTAGTTTGGTTTGCTCAATGCCATCTGGGTGAGTGGTACTCAGTGCTTGGTTTTGAGCGGTAACGCGGCGGCTTGCGTAATCGATAGTCCAAATCAAATCAGGTAAAGCGTGCAAAGCTTCGGCTGCTTCGGCGGGCGGTACAATGGTCGTGTGTTGTGAAGGGGTTGGTTTTTCTTTCTTGGACTTTAATACCACTTGGACATAGCAGAGTGTGGCCAATAATAGGAACAAGGAAAGAGCAAGGCTAATCTGACTAAATACAGTGAATTTACTTTCACCAAAAGAAAAAATCAATAAAATGAATGCACTAAGAAAAATAGCAATATAAACAAGGGTGCGCGCTTGTTTATATTTGCTACTGGTAGACCAGTTCAGCGGTGCAATTTTTTGTGTCATAAGCAATCAGCGAATGCCATTGGTATTAGTGTATATGGCGCCAATGTTAACTTGAATGCTGAAAATTAGGTATGATTTTTTTTGAATTTAAGACAGGAAGCAACAAGGGAAGTGGCGGAGTGGACGGGACTCGAACCCGCGACCCCCGGCGTGACAGGCCGGTATTCTAACCAACTGAACTACCACTCCGCAGTGGTATTGAATTATTTGCTGAGAAAACTTGGTGGGTCGTGACGGGGTCGAACCGCCGACATCCTGCTTGTAAGGCAGGCGCTCTACCAACTGAGCTAACGACCCATTTTGAAACTGTGGCGGAGTGGACGGGACTCGAACCCGCGACCCCCGGCGTGACAGGCCGGTATTCTAACCAACTGAACTACCACTCCGCAGTGGTATTAATTATTTACTGCATAAAACTTGGTGGGTCGTGACGGGGTCGAACCGCCGACATCCTGCTTGTAAGGCAGGCGCTCTACCAACTGAGCTAACGACCCATTTTAAAACTAGTGGCGGAGTGGACGGGACTCGAACCCGCGACCCCCGGCGTGACAGGCCGGTATTCTAACCAACTGAACTACCACTCCGCAGTGGTATTAATTATTTACTGCATAAAACTTGGTGGGTCGTGACGGGGTCGAACCGCCGACATCCTGCTTGTAAGGCAGGCGCTCTACCAACTGAGCTAACGACCCATTGTGCTACATTTGTTTGCTGGCGGAGTGGACGGGACTCGAACCCGCGACCCCCGGCGTGACAGGCCGGTATTCTAACCAACTGAACTACCACTCCAATAGCATTTACTACTTACTTTCTTGAACCACACTTGATAAAAAGTGGTGGGTCGTGACGGGGTCGAACCGCCGACATCCTGCTTGTAAGGCAGGCGCTCTACCAACTGAGCTAACGACCCCTCGTTCGAGAGAGGCCGAATTAAATCATTTCTCGATTCTGGCGTCAACTCATTTTGCGACAAAATTCTGATATTTATGCATCTCGGTCGCTGATGTGTTCAGAAAATCTTTATGAATCAGTTAATTAAAATGGTGTCGCTTTTCGAAGAATTTTTTTGAAATTGCAGAAGACGTCGTGACTATCGGGGGTATAGCGCTGCGTCTACTACAAAAGAATGACTTGGTCTCGGTACTGCATTAAATGGTAATTGGTGTTTGCGCTTGCTATCGAGTCGTCTGATGGTCGGCTCTTTGCATTTTGCTTCGCTCACTTTAAGCTGCAACCCATTATTGTGAATTCACTGGCTCTGGATGATGGCCTTAAATAAGGTGTGCTTATGAAAGTCGGGATGCGCGAACAAGATCAACGTGGTGCGCTGCGAATGCAGGTCTCTTATAAAGTAAAAATTCGCCCTATGGACTTGGGTTTGCCTTTTTATGGGGATTGCACTGACTTGAGCGTAACGGGCATGACGGTGAAGACTAGCTATGTGCCTCGCCCAGAGGAGGAGTTCGATATTTTTTTGATGCCGGCCCGATCTCACATATTACGTAGTGAGCCTTTTTCAGCCCGTGTACGTGTAAAGCGAAGCCACAAAATTGAATTTTCGACGCTTTTTGAGTTGGGTTTAGAAATTATTCAAGTTCACAGCTAATCAATCTTTATTGTGCGCCACGCATCTCAAAATTATGCTTGAACGAAATTTAAGTGTCGTTTTGTGTTTATCTAGGTGCATTCTTCGCAGTCTTTACAAGATAACTGACATAGACTCGTAGTACACTAGCGGGCAATTGATGTGGTGCATTTCTTTCTGCACCGAATTTGTCCTGCCATTTCTCGAATTTCAAATGAAACTTATCGCTTTAAAAATTGATGTTGATAGTTTATCAGCCATCGAACTCGGTGTGCCTCGCTTGAGTCAATTGCTGTCGGCGCGTGAATGTGGTGCGACTTTTTTTTGGTCCTTAGGGAATGAAAAAAACGGCACTTTTTTATGGCCCGCTCGTGGTTTAAGGCGTTTTCAAGGTGCTGGTGTGCAAGCGCTGAAGGCCCGATTCGGCTGGAAGGCTTTATTACGCGGTAGTTTTTCTCCTTCCCCTTCATTGAAAAAAAGTGCGCTTTGTGCAATGCAAGCTTTGCAGTCTTCGTCTTTTGAACATGGCCTGCGGCCTACGCAAAATTATGAATGGCAGCGAACCATTGCGCACTGGACGCCAACCGAGGTGGCGAGTGTTTTGCAAAGTGACATTGAAGTGTTTAGTCGCTTAACAGGGCAAATGCCCGTCGCTTTTTCCGCAAAGTCTTGGCAAGGTCATCGTGGTGTGTATCGGGCTGAGCAGCTTGCTCAGTTTGCTTTTGCAAGTGATACCCGAGGTGTTTCTCCATATTTTCCTGTTTCAAATGCTGAAATTTCACGCTGCATACAATTGCCCGTGACATTGCCAATGCTAGAAGAAATTCAGTCTGTTTCTGGTGTTGACCGTGTTGAAGCGATATTGGCACTGACCAGTCAAGAGTCGGATTTTGGCCATGTTTATAACGCAGCTGCCGATTTTGAAGGTGTGCAAGCAGTCGATGATTTTTCTCGACTATTGGAAGGCTGGCTAGCGCAAGGTTATAAAGTGGTTAGCTTGGGTGAGCTGTGTCGACAAGTAAAAATTGCAGATGTCGCTTATCACGAAGTCGAATATTTACCATGTGAAGGGCGTCATGGTTTGTTAGCCACACAAGGACGAAATTACCCAAGCGAATAAAAAAATGCCGCAGATTGCGGCATTTTTATTGGGTGATCAATTTAAAATTAGCCATCCGAAGTGATTTTGAGTGCTAATTCTCTGAGTGCTTCATCGACTTTATTGTTGGCGATTTGGCAGGTGCCTGCATTTTCATGGCCGCCACCACCGTATTGCAGCATCAACTCGCCGATATTGGTTTGCGATGAGCGATTGATAATCGATTTGCCGGTAGCGAAGACGGTGTTTTGTTTTTGCAATCCCCACATCACGTGAATCGAGATGTTGCACTGTGGATACAGTGCATAAATCATAAAGCGATTGGTGGCGTAAATGGTTTCTTCATCACGCAAATCCAAAACGACGAGATTGTCATAAATGCGACTGCAGCGCTGAATTTGCTCTTTGGCTAGTGGCGCGTGTTCCATGTAGAGCTCAATGCGCTCGATGACATCGGGTAGTTTAAGGATTTCATCGATGCCGTGATGGCGGCAGTACTTAATTAAATCCATCATCAGTTGATAGTTTGAAATTCTAAAACTTCTAAAGCGCCCCAATCCTGTCCTTGCATCCATCAGGTAATTGAGTAACACCCAATCATTCGGATTAAGAATTTCATCGCGAGTAAATTCAGCTGAATCGGCTTTATCGACCGCGAGCATCATGTCATCGCTGATGTCGTTGAAGCGTTCTTTACCACCGTAATAGTCATAAACAACGCGCGCAGCTGAAGGGGCTTTAGGATCAATGATATGATTTTTTAGCTTGCCGTCGTTGCGAATGGTTTCAGATAAGTGGTGGTCGAAAGCTAGATAAGCACCCGCGACATAAGGAAGGTTGGTGGTAATGTCGCGATCGGTGATCGGCACTTTCCCATCTTGCATGTCTTTCGGGTGTACAAACAAAATATCGTCAATGAGATCGAGCTCATTGAGTAGAACGGCACACACTAAACCATCAAAATCACTGCGGGTTACCAAACGGTATTTTTGATCTGCCATGGGAAAGCTCCTGCGTTAGTGCATTTACTTTAGTTGGTTTTTTGCAAGTTTGCAGATTTCACGACATTCATTGCTGTCGCTACCATGCCTGCCACATCGGCCGCATTACTCGGCAATAGCATTGTGTTGCCAGTTTTGGCGATATTGCCAAAGGCGGCGACATATTGTTCTGCAACTTTGAGGTTGACCGCTTCCATACCACCTGGCGTTTGAATCGCAGCTGCGACGGCTTGTACGGCTTCTGCCGTGGCATGCGCGACTAAACGCAGTGCTTCAGCTTCACCAGTGGCACGATTGATCTGCGCTTGGCGTTCACCTTCGGATTCGTTGATGTTGGCCTGCATTTCACCTTGTGATTGTTGAATTGCGGCTTCGCGTTGGCCCGTTGCCAAGTTAATTTGCTGCTGTTTCACGCCCTCAGATTGTGCAATGAGTGCGCGTTTTTCACGCTCTGCGGTGATTTGTTGCTGCATTGAATGCAAAATCGCTTGGGGTGGGGTTAAGTCTTTAATTTCGTAGCGGAGCACTTTAACGCCCCAGCTTGCTGCTGCTTCATCGAGAGCAGCAACAATCGAGCGGTTGATTTCATCTCGCTCTTCAAATGTTTTGTCCATCTCTAATTTACCCACTACAGAGCGCAAAGTGGTTTGCGCGAGTTGGCTAATGGCCATCACATAGTCAGAGCTACCATACGATGCCATGCGTGGGTCAATTACTTGGAAATACAAAATGCCATCGACTTGCAGTTGGGTGTTGTCGCGGGTAATACATACTTGGCTTGGTATATCGAGTGGGATTTCTTTGAGGGAGTGCTTATACGCCACACGATCAATAAACGGAATCACGATGCTTAGGCCGGGTGCGAGCACCGCATGGAAACGCCCAAGGCGTTCAATTACGAGCGCGCTTTGCTGAGGTACGATTTTGAAGGTTTTTGCGACAAAAATGATCGCGACAACCAGAAAAGCCAGCATGAATTCATAAGACATTAAAGTTCTCCAGAACAATTAATTTGATAATAGTGGGGTGATTTCCAGGGTTGCACCATGGCGCGCACTGATGACCCAGTGTAGATGCTCAGCCTTTTGAGTATTGGGCGCGGTGACGGCATCCCAGTAACTGCCTCGGTATTTAACGCGGGCGTGTTGATCATCTAGCCATGTTTCAATTTCAATTCGTTGCCCAATATCATCCGCATCGACTAGCGTTTCAATCCGTGGATGTTTGATTTTCCATTGGCGAACCCCGAGTACGGCAAGTAGCGCAAATAGGCCACTGAGGCCAATTTGTACTTCGATGCTGAAATTGAGGCTTGCTGCGGCTGCTGCAATTAAAAAGCCAAGTGCAATCGCTAAAAGATAGAAAGTCGTTGTGAAAATTTCACAAGAAATCAGGATGGCGGCAAGGATGAGCCAGAAGCTGGTAGTAGACATAGCGCCGTTTCAGGTCGTATAGATTCGACTAGCCTAGCTGACTCAAGCCGTAGGCGCAAAAAAAGCGCACTATATCGTGCGCTTTTGCATGAAGTGGTGGAGATTAAGCCGTCAGCTTTTCCAATCCGCCCAAGTAAGGGCGTAAAACACTTGGTACATTCACTGAGCCATCGGCATTTTGGTAGTTTTCTAGTACCGCAACCAAAGTGCGGCCGACTGCGAGACCCGAGCCATTGAGCGTATGAACCAACTCATTCTTGCCCGCTTCATTTTTAAAGCGCGCTTGCATACGGCGAGCTTGGAAAGCGCCCATGTTGGAGCAACTCGAAATCTCACGGAACGTATTTTGTGCCGGTAACCAGACTTCGAGATCGTAAGTTTTTTGGCTGCTAAAGCCCATGTCCCCCGTGCACAGCAAGACTTTGCGGTAAGGTAGTTCAAGCAATTGCAGGATTTTTTCTGCATGGCCTACGAGTTCTTCAAGGGCTGCATCTGATTGCTCTGGGTGAACAATTTGCACCATTTCGACTTTGTCAAATTGATGCTGACGAATCATGCCGCGCACGTCACGACCGTACGAACCAGCTTCAGAGCGGAAGCATGGTGAATGTGCCGTGAGTTTGATCGGCAATTGCTCAAGCTTGAGTAAATCACCTGCGACGGTGTTGGTGAGCGTGATTTCAGAGGTTGAAATCAGGTACTGATCCACATTGCCTTCTTCGCCACCCCGCGTCACTTTGAACATGTCTTCAGCGAATTTTGGCAACTGGCCCGTACCGAAAAGTGCTGTGTCGTTGACGATGTAGGGAGTGTACATCTCTTCGTAGCCGTGCTCATTGCTGTGCGTATTGAGCATGAATTGCGCAAGAGCGCGATGAAGCTTCGCAACGGGGCCGCGCAATACACTAAAGCGGCTGCCAGAGAGTTTAGCGCCTGTTTCAAAATCTAAGCCCAGTGGTGCACCTAAATCCACGTGGTCTTTGACTGCAAAATCAAAGCTATGTGGCGTGCCCCAGCGGCTCACTTCGAGATTGCCGCTTTCATCGGTACCAAAAGGTACGTCTGCAGCGGGGAGATTCGGGATGTGTTGCAACAGCGTTTTGATGCGCTCATCCAATTGGGCGAATGTGCTTTCTGCGGCTTTGAGTTCGTCGCCCAAATTGGCCACTTCGCCCATGATGGCGCTAACGTCTTCACCTTTGGCTTTAGCTGCGCCAATTTGTTTTGAGCTGGTATTGCGTTTCGCTTGTAGGTCTTGCGTTTGGGTTTGCAAAATTTTACGTTCATCTTCAAGCGCTTGGAATGCGGCTGCGTCGAGGACAAATTTACGCTCAGCCAAGCGTGCAGTTACGGCGGCGAGGTCAGTGCGAAGGAGTTGGATATCGAGCATAGTAGATTGTCGTTTGAATGAATGAAGAGATTTTACACCAAGGCCGTGGTGGCTCGGTATCTATTGAGGTAAAAATGGCTATTTATTGGGTATTTGCTGCTGGGCTATGATGTAAAAGAGCTGTATCAAGATACATAGAAAATTATTGATTATTTGCTTTGGTTTTTATTCCATTCGACATCAAGCTCAGCTAAATGCTGCATTTTTTGGGTGATTTTTTGCTCTAAGCCACGTGGTGTGGGCTCATAAAAGCGCGCGTGATTTAAGCCTTCAGGCAAATAGGTTTCACCGGCGGCATAGGCATCGGGCTCATCGTGAGCGTAGCGATATTCATGGCCGTGTCCTAGCTCTGCCATTAGTTTGGTGGGGGCATTGCGTAGATGCATCGGTACGTCACGGGATTGGTCTTGTTTAACCAGTGCTTTCGCCGCTTTGTAGGCCAAGTAGCCTGCGTTTGATTTTGGTGCTACCGCGAGATAAATCACGGCTTGCGCTAGGGCGAGCTCACCCTCGGGTGAGCCAAGTCGCTCAAACGTTGTAGCGGCATCATTGGCAATTTGCATTGCACGCGGATCAGCGAGGCCGATATCTTCCCAGGCCATGCGTACAATGCGGCGCGCTAAGTAACGTGCATCTGCGCCGCCATCAAGCATCCGTACCAGCCAATACAGCGCACCATCGGGATTCGAGCCGCGTACTGATTTATGTAGTGCAGAAATTTGGTCGTAGAAATGATCTCCGCCTTTATCAAAACGTCGGCTACTGATGCTCAATGCATCGGCGAGAAACGCCGCGTTGATGTGGTTGCGCTGGCTCGCTTGTGCTGCTTGGCTGGCTTGCTCAATCAAATTCAGTAGGCGGCGACCATCTCCGTCGGCGAGATCGATGAATGCAGGCACGGCATCCGCAGCAATCGTGATCGTCGGATCAAGCTGTTTCTCTGCTCGTTGAATGAGCTGGCTGAGATCAGCTTCAGTCAATGAATGCAATACATATACTTGTGCGCGCGACAACAATGCCGCATTCACTTCAAAGGATGGATTTTCGGTGGTTGCGCCAATAAAGGTAATTAGCCCAGATTCGACAAAGGGTAGAAAAGCATCTTGCTGCGCTTTATTAAAACGGTGGACTTCGTCGACAAACAAAATCGTACGTCGATTGAGTTGTAGATTGCACTCGGCCTGATCCATCGCGAGGCGAATATCTTTGACGCCTGAAAACACCGCCGACAGGGCAATTAGTTCGCAGTCAAACGCATTGGCAAGTAAACGCGCCAATGTGGTCTTGCCCACGCCGGGCGGGCCCCAAAAGATCATGGAATGTGCTTTGCCGCTCGCTAAAGCCAGCGCGAGCGGTTTACCTTTTGCGAGTAAGTGCTGTTGACCTACGACATCCGTAATCGATTTGGGACGTAGCTGCTCTGCGAGAGGTTGCACCGGCTTATTGCTAAACAAATCATTCACGGATGACATCGCTTCCTGCGGGTGGAGTGAAAGTGAATAACTTATCATCTATGGCTTTGTTGCGAACGACTTGAGAGAACTGGATTTGTGTCGTTTGACCAAACTGATCATCGAGCTCCATGCGGGACAAATTAGTCTCGTTAAACCCGATTCGAATGCGAGCAAAGCTGCTCTCTTTTTGCTTAGGCGTTAGTTCAACCCAATTTAAGCCGTCTTTATTCGGCAATTCGATGGCAGTAAAACTGGCGTCCAGTTTATTATTGCCAGCCAGAACCGCGGCAGGGCTGGCATCGAGTGCTTTGCCAACGGGTTTGATCGTGACTTGGGCAAGGTCGACGTCATGCAGCCAGACTTGTTTGCCGTCGCTGATGATTTCTTGTGGATAGGGCTTGCTGTAGATCCAGCGAAACTTGCCGGGGCGGACTAGGCTTACTTGGCCGTTCGACGTTTGGGGCTTGTTATTTTTGCTACTCACTTGCTGAGTAAAGTTGGCTTGAAGCGTTTTTATGTCGTTTAACTGCTGTTGTAATTTTGCAACGCTGTTTGCTAAGACGGCAGGCGATGCAAGGAGTGTCGTTGTAAAAACGATCAGAAATTGACGAGTAAGTTTTCTCATCTATCTATCCTTGATGTTACGCATGTAAACAAAAAAGCCCCGCCATGGCGGGGCTTTCTGTACTCATTGCAGCTAGTTATTACTTAACTACTACAGCAGTACCAGAAACAGTCACTTCAACGCGACGATCTGGAGCCAAGCATTCGATCAATTTAGCGCGTGGTTTAACATTTTTGCAAGTATCGCCAGTCACTGGGTCAGCCATGCCACGACCTTCAGCAGTAACTTTGTCAGCTGGTGCACCTTTGCTGATCAAGTAGTTGCGAACTGTGTTCGCACGACGCTCAGAAAGACCTTGGTTGAATTTAGCTGAACCGATACGGTCAGTGAAACCAACAACTGCAGCCATGCCGTCAGTTGGGTTCATGCCTTGAACTTCAACATACAATGCATCCAATGCATCTTTACCAGCTGGTTTCAAGTCAGATTTGTTGAATGCAAACAAAGCGTCTGATTTCAATTCAAATTTCTTAGCAGTTTTAACTGGTGCTGGAACAACTGGAGCTGGTTTAGCTTCAACAACTGCAGCAGGTGCAGCTGGAGCTACGTAGCCTTGGCAACCTTTAACTGATTTAGCAGCTTCAGCATTCCAAGAACCAGTTTGAACACAAGTACCGTCAGAAATCTTAACTGCGCCTTCTGGATTTGCTTCAGACACGTTAGTGCTGTTTGTTACGTAGATCTCTGTAGCAGCTTGTGCGCCAGTTGCAGCAAAAGCTGCAACGATAGCGAATGATGTCAGAGTTTGCTTGATAGTCAGCATGTGAATTCCCCGTTTATAAAATCAAAATAAATGTAAGCTACTGGGCGTTACATAAACACTAAATATGTCCCAAGTCCTATTCTACTGTCTTAGGCAAATTTGGCGCAAATAAAAAGCTTGCTTAGTCGCAACTTAACAAAATTGTAACAGCCGTTAGCATCAAAGCGCATCGATTACGCAATAATTGGTTCGATTGCTTCTGCGTGGTAAACTTCAGTGTCACTATAGATTATTTGAATCTGACTAGTCTGTATTTTTTGTAACAAAGTTTCAAAATTACCGTAAAGTCCGCTGGTTCTGATTTACTTCAGCGCTGGCTTTGATAGTCCCTACGTTTTTCACTAACCGGCCTTATCAATGCTCGAACAAAACAGTTTTGCCAAAGAAACAATCCCCGTCAGCCTCGAAGAGGAAATGCGCCATTCCTATTTAGATTACGCAATGAGTGTCATTGTGGGTCGTGCGCTGCCTGATGTGCGTGATGGTTTAAAACCCGTTCACCGCCGCATTTTATTTGCGATGCATGAAAGTAGTAACGTCTGGAATCGTCCTTACGTCAAATGTGCGCGCGTGATTGGTGATGTGTTGGGTAAATACCACCCACACGGCGATTTTGCTGCGTATGAAGCCTTGGTTCGTATGGCGCAAGGCTTTTCACTACGTTATACCTTGATCGATGGTCAGGGTAACTTTGGTTCTATCGACGGTGACCGCGCTGCTGCTTATCGTTATACCGAGTGCCGCTTACAAAAAATCTCTAGTGAGTTGCTGGCCGATATTGACAAAGAAACTGTTGATTTTACGCCCAACTATGATGAGAAAGAACTTGAGCCGACTGTTCTACCAACGCGAATTCCTAACCTATTAGTGAATGGCTCCTCAGGCATTGCAGTGGGTATGGCGACAAATATTCCGCCGCATAATATTAATGAAGTCATCGATGCCAGCTTAGCGCTATTAGATAATAGCGAGCTGACGATTGATGAGTTGATCGACTACATTCCAGCTCCCGACTTTCCTACCGCCGGTATTATTTACGGTATCCATGGTGTTCGTGAAGGCTACCGCACGGGCCGTGGCCGTGTCGTGATGCGCGCGCGGACTCACTTTGAAGAGTGTGGTAAAAATGGTGATCGCCAAGCGATTATCGTCGATGAGTTACCGTACCAAGTCAATAAAGCACGATTGTTAGAACGTATTGCAGAGTTGGTGCGTGAGAAAACCATCGAGGGTATTTCTGATCTGCGCGATGAATCGGATAAATCCGGTATGCGCGTGGCGATTGAACTCAAACGCGGTGAAATGGCCGACGTGGTTCTGAACAATCTCTATAAGCACACGCAACTGCAAGATAGTTTCGGTATCAATATGGTTGCCTTGGTTGATGGTCAGCCTCGCTTATTGAATCTGAAGCAAGTTTTAGAATGCTTCTTAAAGCACCGCCGCGAAGTTGTAACGCGCCGTACGGTGTTTGAATTGCGCAAAGCGCGTGATCGCGGTCATGTGCTCGAAGGCTTGGCTGTTGCCTTGTCGAATGTCGACGAAATCATTGCGATGATTAAAGCCGCACCAACACCAGCGGAAGCCAAAACGGGTTTGATGAGCCGGGTTTGGAAATCAGGTTTGGTTGGTGAGATGCTCGCGCGTGCCGATGCGAATGCATCGCGCCCAGAAGGTTTGTTGGAAATGTATGGCTTGTCAGACGAAGGCTATCGCCTGTCTGACGTACAAGCGCAAGCGATTTTGGAATTGCGTTTGCAACGCTTAACTGGCCTTGAGCAAGACAAAATCATTGCTGAATACAAAGAAGTCGTTGAGAAGATTCTTGATTTGCTCGATATCTTGGCGCGCGAAGAGCGCGTGACCGAAATCATTCGCAACGAAATGCTCGAAGTGAAAGCCAATTATGGTGATGCACGTCGTTCAGAAATCATCGCGCATGGTGAAGACCTGTGCCTCGAAGATCTGATCACGCCGCAAGATATGGTGGTTACCTTGACGCATGGCGGCTACATGAAAGCCACTGCAGTCGAAGAATATCGTGCGCAAAAACGTGGCGGTCGCGGTAAGCAAGCTGCAGCGACTAAAGACGATGACTTTATCGATAGTCTGTTTGTGGCAAATACACACAATTACATCTTGTGCTTTAGCTCGCGTGGTCGTGTGTATTGGTTGAAAGTGTATGAATTGCCGCAAGGTGGCCGCACTAGCCGTGGCAAGCCGATTGTGAATCTCTTGCCGCTGGAAGAGGGCGAGAAGATCAATGCGGTATTGCCGGTGGCCGAGTTCGTTGAAGATCATTATATCTTTATGGCGACCGCTGATGGCACGGTAAAGAAAACGTCACTGGCTGATTTCTCGCGTCCAAAACGTAACGGTATTATCGCGATCAATTTGGATGAAGGTAATTATCTGGTTGGCGTTGCGTTGACCAATGGTACTGATCAAGTGATGTTGTTCTCTGATGCCGGTAAATCAGTGCGTTTCGCTGAAGATGACGTGCGTGCAATGGGTCGTACTGCGGCAGGTGTGCGCGGCATGAAGTTGGCTGAAGGTCAAAAAGTGATTTCATTGCTCGTTGCGAACTCTGATGAGCAAATGGTGTTGACGGCCAGCGATGGTGGTTACGGTAAACGTACGCCAGTGGGTGATTTCCGGCATACCAGCCGTGGCACGCAAGGCGTGATCGCGATGGACTTGACCGATAAAACGGGCCTGAAACTGGTTGCGGCGAGCTTGGTTGAAGAGTCGGACGACGTGATGTTGATTACCACCGGCGGTGTGTTAATTCGCACCAAGGTCAATCAAATTCGTGAAACCGGTCGTTCTGCGCAAGGTGTACGCTTGATCAATCTGGATGACGGCGAACATCTATCTGGCTTGCAAAAAGTAGCTGAAGTCGATGAGCCCGAAGGTGAAGATGCTGAATTGGTCGGTGAAGACGGCGTGGTAGTGAATGATGCTGTGATCACTCCTGAAGCGCCACAAGATGAAACCCCTAGCGAAGAGTAAAGGCGAATATGAGCAGCGGACTGTGGTTACCAGTTGCACACCCTGATTTTTTTGCCGAAGTGGCGCCATGGTTTATGGCGCTGCCGCATTGCAAAACCTTGGGCTTGGAATTGGTCACCGCAGGACGCGGTAAAGTCACGCTGAAATTACCATTTAAAGACGCGTTGATCGGCAATCCTGAAACTCGTGTTTTACATGGTGGTGTCGTCACCTCCTTGATTGATACTGCCAGTGGCATTTCGCTTTATACCTTGCTCGATCAGCCCGAAGCGGCGGCCACACTGGATTTACGTATTGATTACCTGCGTCCTGCCAAACCTGATTTACCGCTGTATTGCACCGCCGAGTGCTACCGCTTAACTGAGTCGATTGCGTTTATGCGCGCCACGGCTTACCAAGCCGATCCAGACAAGCCGGTCGCACACTCGGTTTCGACCTTTGCACGTATGGCACCGACGAAGGAGTCTGCATAATGGCTGAGGGTATTGCTTGCTTTGCTACTATTAACGAAGCCTTGAATCAAATACCCTATGCAAAACTATTGGGTATTCAAGCCGTTGATCGTGATGGTTTACCTGAATTTTATCTACCGTTTGCTGAACACAATATTGGCAATGTGCTATTGCCAGCGATTCATGGCGGTGTGATTGGTGGCTTTTTAGAAAATGCCGCCGTGTTGCACCTGATGTGGGCGCAAGAATCGAATGAGATTCCACGGATTGTCGATTTTTCAATTGATTATCTGCGTTCGGCACGGGCTTTAGATTTGCATGCGCGCTGTGAAATTGTTCGCCAAGGTAAGCGTGTGGCCAATGTATTGATGACCGCGTGGCAAGATGATGAATCACAGCCTGTGGCCACTGCCCGCGCTCATTTCTTATTAAGTTAATGTCCGGTTTTATCGTAGGAGAGGGCGTCCATGCATGCTCACGTAAGCCTGCCCGCTACTACCATTTTTAAGCATTGTGTTTTTTCGAGATAGCCCATGACTCAAGTCTTTAATTTCTCCTCTGGTCCTGCCGTTTTACCGCCTGAAGTGTTGCGCCAAGTGCAAGCTGAATTGCTCGATTGGCATGGTTCGGGAATGAGCGTGATGGAAATGAGCCATCGCGGCCCTGAATTCGGTCAAATCTTGGCTGAGGCTGAGGCCGATTTTCGTGCGCTCATGGCGATTCCTGATCATTACAAAGTGCTGTTTTTACAAGGCGGCGCGCATTTGCAATTTGCGATGCTGCCATTCAACTTCACAAGTCCTGATTGCACGGTTGATTTTGTGAATACTGGGCATTGGTCGAAAGTCGCAATTAAAGAAGTTAGCCGCTTCGCTAAGGTGAATATTGCTGCCAGCAGTGAAGATAAAAATTTCAGTTATGTACCGGATGAAGCAACGTGGCAGCGCACGCCTGACGCGGCTTTTTTGCACTATTGCAGCAATGAAACCATTGGCGGCGTCGAGTTTAACCATATTCCGCAAAGCAATGGCGTACCGCTGATTTGCGATATGTCGTCCAATATTTTGTCGCGCCCAGTCGATGTAAGCCAATTCGGTATGATTTATGCTGGTGCCCAAAAGAATATGGGGCCATCCGGTGTCGCGATGAGTATTATTCGCGAAGACTTGCTGGGTAAGGCGCGCAGCGATACACCTACGATGCTGAACTATAAAACCTTTGCTGATAATGGCTCGATGTACAACACGCCACCATCGTTTGGTATCTATGTGGCGGGTTTGGTGTTTAAGCATGTGCTCAAGCAAGGCGGCTTGGCGGTGATGGAAGCGAAAAACATTGCTAAAGCCAATGTCATTTATTCGGCAATTGACGCATCGAATGGTTTTTATCATTGCCCAACCGCGCTTGCAGATCGTTCACGAATGAATATTCCATTTACGCTGGCCGATAGCAATCTAGATAAAGAATTCCTTGCAGGTGCTGAATCACGGCATTTATTGCAATTGAAAGGCCATCGCTCGGTGGGCGGCATGCGCGCATCGATTTACAACGCGATGCCGTTGGAAGGCTGCCAAGCTCTGGCGGCTTACATGAACGAATTTGCTCAAGTGAAGGGTTAACACGATGGCTGGACAAGGTTCTGGCGGTAATGTGATTGCCGCATTGGCGAGTTTTTTTATTCCTGGCTTGGGGCAATTGCTGCAAGGTCGCGTGCTGAAAGCTGCGCTCATGTTTATTTCTGCTGCGGTATTGTGGTGGATTTTACTGGGCTGGATTATTCATTTGTGGTCGATTGTCGATGCGGCCTTATTCAAACCCAATAATTGAGTTTATTCATGTCTGATGATTTGTTAAAACAGCATCGCGATGCGATTGATGCCATCGACCAGCAAGTTTTGCAGCTGATTAATCAACGCGCTGAACACGCGCGCACCATTGGTGAAATTAAAGGTGGCGGCGTTGTCTATCGCCCAGAACGCGAAGCACAAGTACTGACGCGGATTAAAGAGCTCAATCCGGGGCCGCTATCGGGCGAAACCTGTGCGCGCTTGTTTCGCGAAATTATGTCGGCCTGTTTGGCACTGGAGCGCCCGTTAACAATTGCGTTTTTGGGACCTGAAGGCACGTTTAGCCAAGCTGCAGCGATCAAGCATTTTGGTCATGCCGCAGCAACTTTGGCTTGTTCATCAATTGATGACGCTTTCCGCGTGGTTGAAGCGCGTGGGGCGGATTATGTCGTTGCGCCCGTAGAGAACTCTACCGAAGGTGCGGTTGGACGTACCTTGGATTTGATGGTTACAACGCCTTTGCAAGTCTGTGGCGAAGTGGTGCTGCGAATTCATCACCATTTCTTGCGCGCGACAACGGGTTTGAGCGATGTAAAGCGGGTGTATTCCCACGCGCAAAGCTTGGCGCAATGCCATGAATGGCTTAATAAAAATTTACCTGAAGGTGTCGAGCGGATTTCTGTCGCGAGCAATGCCGAAGCGGCGCGTTTGGCTAGTCTTGATGCAAGCAGCGCGGCGATTGCAGGTGATTCAGCAGCTGAAAAATTTGGTCTAGTTAAATTGGCCGAAAACATCGAAGACGAACCGAATAACACGACGCGCTTCTTGGTGCTTGGATACCAAAATGCAGCGCGTTCGGGTAAAGACAAAACGTCATTGGTGATTTCAGCGCCGAATCGTCCAGGTGCATTGCATGCTTTAGTTGAGCCGTTGGCACGCAATGGCGTGTCGATGACTAAATTTGAATCGCGTCCAAGCCGAACCGGTTTATGGGAATACGTATTTTTTGCTGATGTGGATGGCTTTGTGGAAGACGCGCATTTGCAAACTGCACTAAAAGAATTGCAAGACGTTGCGGCATTTGTAAAGGTTTTGGGCTCGTATCCGCAAGCTGTCATTTAACTGTGATGTTGGCACCGTAGTGTAGCTCGGTCAGCTTTAACTATCACATACGGGATCTTTTAAATGAAATCAGTCGTCGTTTTTTGTGGTTCACGCTTCGGTAACAAAGAAATCTACCGCCATGCAGCGCAAAAACTCGGGCGTGAGTTGGCCGAGCGAGAAATGACCTTGGTGTATGGCGGCGGCCATGTCGGTTTGATGGGCGCAGTCGCAGAGGCTTGCCTTGATGCCGGTGGCAAAGTGATCGGCGTCATTCCGCAGTTTATGGTTGAGCGTGAGCTGGGGTATGGCGCTTGCAGCCAATTAGAAGTTGTTGATTCGATGCATACCCGCAAGGCTCGCATGGCAGAGTTAGCAGATGCGTTCATCGCGATGCCCGGCGGTTTTGGTACGTTTGACGAGTTGTTTGAGATTCTGACTTGGGGTCAAATTGGCTTGCATGAGAAACCAGTTGGATTGCTCAATACCGCTGATTACTTTGTGCCTCTGCGCGCCATGGTGGCGCAAGCTGTGAATGAAGGCTTTGTGAAGGACAGCGATGCGGCCAAATTATTGTGTGCCGATGAATCGCACGATTTGCTTGAATTGCTGCAGCAAAAACCATCCAGTAGTGCAGGTGAGTGGTGGAAAACTTAGGTTTAGCCTTAGCCAGTGATGCCAAAAGGGCGGCGGCGCTGATTTATCAGTCCGACGCCCCTTTTTACGACTATTGGTTTGCGCTGCCGCCGGAGTTGGTGTTGCTTAATTTGGCGCAACTTTGGCAAGCCGAAGCGGGTAGTTATAGTTATCGGAACGCGCAAGTGCTGCGCAATGGTGATGATGAACTGATCGCCTTGGTGTTTCATTATGCCGCAGGGTATGGTGCGCAACTTCAAGTAAGTGATGAGTTTGAGCTGGGTACTCTGGCATTAGATTTAAGTATCTTGCGAGAGCGGCAATATCAGCTCGATTTTTTATTTCCGCATGTTCCAAAAAATGCTTGGTATTTACGCACCATTGCCGTTGATGCTGCGCATCGTGGTCAGAAACTCGGTGAGCGTATGCTGGCCCAAGTGTGCTACGCCGCGCGTGAAGCGGGCTACGCTAGCTTGCATGTTGATGTGGATAGTGGCAATCCAGCTGCGCTGAGATTTTATCTGCAGCACGGATTTGAGATTTGGGTTGAATCTGAAGTGCGACAGCTCGCTCAATTTGCATTACCAGCGAGTTTACGTCTGGTTAAAGCATTGAATCAACTCACGCACACTTAATTCAAAAAACTAAGATTATTCGAAAAAGAATAGGAAAAATTATGTCACTGAGCACACTTGCCCCCGAACACATTCGCGCGATTGCGCCGTATCAACCGGGTAAACCGGTTTCCGAATTGGCACGAGAAATGGGTTTAAATCCTGCTGATATCGTGAAACTAGCATCGAATGAAAATCCGCTAGGGATGGGGCCAAAAGCTCGTGCCGCGATAGAGGCCGAAATCGCTGAGTTAGCGCGTTATCCCGATGGGAACGGTTTTGAGCTCAAAGCCAAAATTGCACAAAAATTTAATGTTGAACTGAATCAAATTGTCTTGGGCAATGGCTCGAACGACGTGCTCGAATTGATTTCACATGCTTTTTTGCAAGCAGGTGATTCGGCGGTGTATTCAGAATATGCGTTTGCCGTGTACCCACTCGCCACGCAAGCGATGGGTGCGACAGGGATTTGCGTGAAGGCGGTTGATTACGGCCATGATCTGGATGCAATGCGCGCAGCGATTTTGCCGTCCACTAAAATCGTTTGGATCGCCAATCCCAACAATCCAACCGGTACGCTGGCGCGGCCGGGCGATTTGATTGAGTTTATGGAATTGTGCCCAAAGAACGTGATTGTGGTGTTGGATGAGGCCTATACCGAGTTTTTGCCTGCCGCAAAACGCAGTGATTCAATTGCTTGGTTAAAACAATTTCCTAATTTGATCGTGGTGCGGACATTTTCCAAAGCGTATGGCTTAGCTGGTTTGCGCGTGGGTTTCGCACTCGCGAGCAGCGAAATCATCGATATGCTTAATCGCGTGCGGCAAGCGTTTAATGTGAATAGTCTGGCACAAGCAGCGGCCTGCGCGGCGCTGGATGATTTGGAATTTTTGCGTGAATCGGTGCGTGTGAATCTTGAGGGCATGCAGCAAATCACCGATGCTTTCCGCCGCCTTGGCATTAGCTTTATTGAGTCGAGCGGTAACTTTGTGACTTTCCATTGTGGTGACGCAAAAATGCTCAACCAATTTATGCTGGAGCGCGGCGTAATTGTGCGTCCGCTGGCAGGCTACGGCATGCTCAATAGCCTGCGCGTATCGATTGGCTTACCAAGCGAAAATGCACGTTTTATTGCTGTCTTGGAAGAGGCTATGGCTGATTGATGTATTGCCTTGTAAGCCAATACCCTATCGATTAAATTGAAAAAACCGCTTTTTAGCGGTTTTTTTATTGGGCGATATGCAAAAAATGACACAAACACACCGAATGACATTTTAAACCGCATGTGGGGTAAGCTTGTGTCACATGGTTTAGCAAGGCCATGAATTGCTAGTATCTAACGATAACGCTCAAAGATGGGTTTAAGCTTGTTTCTTTTTTCAAGATTGGTAATCGCTCGATTGAGATCTGCCAGCTTGATTTGTCCAGAGCGCGATACCGCACACGCAGCAGGCTGATCTTTGATCACTAAATACGGGTGAATTTTGACTTTGAGATTACCGAGTTTTTGTTGATATTCGAGTATGTATTGGGGAATGATAATGTGATTTACATGTCCCGCATTCAGCTTGAGTAGATTGTTCTTCGGCCCAAGTGAATCGTCGCGTATAAATTGATTTCCCAGTTGCTGGCGCATTTCAACATAATTGAAACCAAGAATAGTGCCAATCGGGATGTTCGACAGCTCTGACATTTGCATCGGCCGTACTTGATTTTGATTGCTGACCAGTAGTTCGACATGTGGTATGAAATTTTTACTCCAGTCAAAAGGGCCAACCAGCCATGCCTGATTTTGGTTGCAAATCAAATCGGCTTTACCGTCAATTAAAGCTTGTGCAATTCGCTTGCGGGGCAGAGTGATGAAAGTTGCTTTGCGACCCATTTCTTGCGCGATGGCATTGCCAAGTTCAAACAGCATGCCGCCTTTGAGCTGGAAATCTTGAATATGAGCGAGCGGCATGGTGTTGCTATCAGTGAGTACGATCCGCAATGGTGCCGCGTTGCCCAAGCTAGGCAATAAGACGAGCAGTAATGCGCCACAAAACGACTTGAAGCGCATGCTTGTCATTGGCTTGAATGAATCGCAAAATTTTTGAGTTGCTTGGATTGTCATTGATAGGATTCAAAATGCCAGAGTGTTAATGATCTAGATGATGGCGTCTGAGCCGATTTGTCATTGATCACGTATAAACAAGTCCGCCGCCACAGACTGCCCTCAGTTATAATATCGCAAAACTGAGAATGCAAAGAGGAGAAGTACATGTTTGGCAAAGACAATACCTACGTTTCTGAATACACTCAATTTATCGAAGGCGTGTTGGAAAAAAATCCTGAATTAAAACAAGGCCAAATTGAAGGCCGCGCTTTGTTGTGGGATAAAGCCCCGATTAATTTAGATGAACGTAGCCGTAACGATGCATCAACAACTCGTAAATAAGAGCAAATGCGTATTAAAAACCGCCATGATATTTGGCGGTTTTTTTGTGCCTGAATGTATTTGTGGCGAAATGTAACTATAATTTTATTGCACGTGCGTGCGTCCAGTCAGATATGCGGAGATTACGTTGGTCTTTACGATATCTGTTTGGGCGAGACTCACCGTTTCGTTGACTTAGCCAGGCACCATAATGACTTGATCAATGACACGCTATACTGCAGATTAGACGTGCGCCACTACCGTTGTGTGTAGACTAAATAATTATCAACTGTACCTACTGCTGTTAGAAAACCAACTCAATCGATCATATAGAGAAAGACTGCGTGTCAAATAACCTTTCTAATCAGCATTACGAAGAATCTGGTGATTCTTTTGGCTGGATTCGTAAAGTACTCGTTTTTTTGTTTATCTGCGTGTTTGTCGCCGCTTTGGTGATTCAAAGCATTTCGACATGGCGTAGTTATCAAGCGACGCTCGCCAAAGCTGAGCAAGAGATGCTATTGCTGGCGCGTGCATTTGATCAGCACGTAGGGCGGACGATGGAAGGCACATTGTCAGCGCTAAATACGGTTGAGCAAGATGAAATTTTTCAGTCTTGTTTAGCGGTTCAGGATTCTGCTTGTTTACATGCTTATATGTTGCGTTTTGTTGGTCGATATGCACAGCTAAGCAGTATGGGTTTAGCTAATGAAAATGGTGTTTTAGCTGCCTCAAGCTTAATGTTCCCAGTCAAAGCGCATAATTTATCCAGTAGCCAGTTTTTCCGAGTTGTACGCTCAAGACCGCAAGCTCCTTTTTATATCGCTGAACAGCAAGCCGATCCAACGGGTACGGATTCGATTATTCCATTTGTAACCGGTGTGCTGGATAAGAAATCCAATTTTTCTGGGGTAATGATTGCCGGTTTAAATCCAGCCTATTTCCAAAAATTTTATTCATCAATTAGCCAAAACCGCGATGTTGTTATTCGTTTGTTTCGTGATGACGGGATTTCTCTTGCTCGCTTTCCACGGCGTGATGAGGAAATTGGCCGAGATATTTCACATAAGGAATTTTTTGATCGTGTTTCAAGTGGTACTGAAAGCGGCGTATTTTATGAAACCAGCAAGGTCGATAACATTACTCGCATTTACGGGTGGCGGCGGGTCGAGGGTTGGCCTTTAGGTGTTTCGGTTGGTATTAACCGCGATGATGTGTTAGCACCTTGGTGGAAAGAGACATTTATCACGATGGGAATGGCTTTAACGCTGTTATTGGGTGGCTCAGCCTTATTGTTTTATGTTTTGCGCCAACTACGTCGCTTAGAACGAACCGAGGCCGATTTATATTTAACTAAAGTTGCTATTGAGAATGGCGCAGACATGGCGATTTGGCTCGATCCAGCAGGACATATTCGCTATATCAATGCAACGACCTGCATTCGCTTTGGTTATTCTGAGAAAGACTTAATGGCCATGCGTTTTCGGGATATTAATCCGAATTTCAAGCCAGAAAGCTGGCCTAAATTTTGGAATTTATTGCGGCATCATCGGCATTTATTTGATGAAATTATCTTAAAGACAAGGACTGGTGAAGAGTTTCCTTGTGAAGTTCATTCCAACTATATTTTATTTAAAGGGCAAGAGTATAACTGTGCCGTTGTTCGTGATATTTCTGAGCGACGAATGCAGGAAGAGGCCATTGTTAAATCAGAGCAGCAACTGCGTTTGGCATTAGAAGCATCCAGTACCGGTTTATTTGATATGCCGCTGGATGGTCGGCGCACGGCAATTACTAGTCCTGAATACGATCGCCTATTGGGTTATCAACCGGGTGAATTGGTTGAAACATTTGATAAATGGAAAGATCAGCTGCATCCCACCGATAGAGAGCAAGCGGTTTCAGCTTACCGTGATTATTATGTCGGCAATTCGGCGCAATTTGCGGTTGAGTTTCGCCGTAAAATTAAATTGGGTGATTTTCGCTGGTTTCAAACCCGTGGCAAGTTTGTTGATTTTGATACCCGTGGTAAGCCTAGTCGTTTGATTGGCACGATGACCGATATTACTGAGCGAAAAGAAGCGCAAGATCGTATAACTGAATTGGCTAATTTTGATACGGTCACCGGCTTAGCCAATCGTAATTTATTGCGTGATGAGCTGCGTCTCGCTGTTGCCAATGCAGAGAAGCATAATACGCAACTCGCAGTCTTATTTTTGGATTTAGATCGTTTTAAAACCATCAATGACTCACTCGGTCATTCCGCTGGCGATATGGTGTTGGCGCAAGTGGCGGGGCGTTTGCGGCAAATTGTCGGCAAGCAAGATATTTTATCTCGCTTGGGTGGTGATGAATTTGTACTGGTGCTGGCCGATTTACCTAATCCTTTAGTTGCAGGAAATATTGCAGACCGAATTTTATCGTCATTTCATGATTCATTCTCACTCGATGCGGGCAGTTTTGCGACTTCGACCTCGATTGGGATTAGCGTATTTCCTGATGATGGCCGTGATCCCGATGTTTTGATTAAAAACGCCGATGTCGCGATGTATCAGGCAAAAGATATGGGGCGCAATAATTATCAGTATTTTACTGCAGATATGAATGCCCGAGCATCTGAGCGGCTGATATTAGAAACGAGCATGCGTAATGCTTTGGCAAATAGTGAGTTTGAACTCTACTTCCAACCTCAAGTGAGCTTAAAAACGGGCTGTATTTTAGGTGCTGAAGCCTTGATACGGTGGAATCATCCTGAGCAAGGGATTATTTCGCCCATTAAATTTATTCCCATTGCTGAAGAGTCGCGTTTGATTGTGCCAATTGGCAATTGGGTGATGCAAGAAGCCTGTCGTTTAGCTGCGAAGTGGCAGCAAGCGGGATTACCACCGATTACTATCGCTGTGAATGTATCCCCTTTGCAATTGCATCAAGCTAATTTTTTAGAGTTGATTCAAAGTGCGCTGGACGATGCTGGCTTGGCGGCCAAATATTTGGAAATTGAAGTGACTGAGTCCGTCGTGATGCAAGAGGTTGAGCAGGTGATGCTCACTTTGCAGGGTATTAAACGACTGGGGGTGAAGTTGTCGCTGGATGATTTTGGAACTGGGTATTCGAGCTTGGCGTATTTGAAACGTTTTGCTTTTGATAAGCTCAAAGTCGATCAAAGTTTTGTGCGAGATATTAGTTGTGATGCTAATGATGCGGCGATTGTCATGGCGATTATAGGCTTGGGTAAAACACTGGGGATGTCGGTATTGGCCGAAGGGGTTGAGACTCAACCGCAGCTTGAGTTCTTATGTTCGGCAGGAACCGATTCGATTCAAGGTTATTTATTTAGTCGCCCTATCACGGCTACTGCGTTTGAACTGATGCAAGAGCAAAACAAAGTGTTGATACTCAATCAGTGAGGGGAATACCCCTCACGGGTTTAAGCGTCTTTTGCTTTTAATTCTTCGACTAGATCAATATACCCATTAATGGCTGTTTCATTACTGGTGCCAACGAGTTTGGCCCATGCATCGTACTTTGCTTGTGCTACAAACTGGATGGCAGAAGGGCGATCACCGCTTACATCACCTTCGCTGCCTTGTTTGTAAAGCGCATAGAGTTTCAACTTAGTTTGCACATCGGGTGCATCGTTCAGATTAACCACTTCGTCTTGTGCGGTTTTAAACCGTGCTGCTAAATCACTCATGACTTTTCCTTTTAAAACGGTCGTTTGAAAGTGCTCGCTTAGTATAGACTGATAAGCTAAATTTTTCCAAGTCTCATGGCATGTCGATGAATCAATTCTTCAATTGAATCTACTGGAGAGCATGATGCAAGTACCACAGCGAATTGCATATTTGAATGGTGAGTTTGCGGCCTTAGACCAACTCAAAATTTCGGTTTTGGATCGTGGTTTTTTATTTGGTGATGGCATCTATGAAATGATACCGGTCTACAGTCATGCCATTTTTCGTCTTGATGAGCATTTAGCGCGACTGGAAAAGAATCTAGCAGCGATCAGTATACAAAATCCTTATTCAAGGAGCGAGTGGCGGCGATTGGTTGTTTCATTGGTTGAGCAACAAAACTTTGCTGACCAATCGATTTATTTACAAGTCTCGCGCGGGCCTGCTTTTCCACGTAATCATGCTTTTCCCGCTGAAGTTTCCCCTACAGTCTTTATGTTTTCTGATGTCTTAGAAGCGCCTGCTAATTTGCTGGTCGAGCAGGGCGTTCACGCAATTACAGCGACGGATGTGCGTTGGTTGCGTTGTAATATCAAAGCGATTTCTTTACTGGCAAATGTATTGGCAAAGCAGCAGGCTGCTGATGCTGGGGTGGCCGAGACTATTTTATTGCGCGATGGATTGATGATTGAAGGCGCTGCGAGCAATATTTTTATCGTAAAAGCGGGCATAATCTATGCCCCTGCGCCATCCGATTTGATGCTGACGGGAATCACTTACGATCTATTGATTGAGTTGGCAGAGCAAAACGACTTACCTTTGCAGTTGGGGGATGTGACTGAGGCCATGTTGCGGCAGGCCGATGAAGTTTGGCTGACATCGTCTTCAAAAGAAATCCTTGCGATTATTGTTTTAGATGGACAGCCAGTAGGAAATGGGCAAGTTGGCCCCATATATAAAAGAATGGTCAGTTTTTATCAAGATTTTAAAACGACGGTGATGCGCCGTGGTTTGGAGTAAATTAGCATGGTTGGATTTACCGATATTCCGAGTCAAAAACTCGAAGATTTAGTGACTTTTCCGGTGTTGATTCCGGTTAAAGCGGTCAGTCAAAAAAATATTGCCCAAGAAGTGTTTGTGCAAGAAGTGTTGCAAGTGACTATTTTGCATGTGCCTGATTTTGTCGAAGAAAAAATTGAAATCCGCGCATCGAGTAGCGGCAATTATCATGCGCTGACTCTAATGATTACCTTTGAACACGTCGATCAAGTCCACGCGCTTGATGCCGCACTGCGTGCCCATCCTATGGTTCGTATGGTGCTTTAAGTGGCAGATGTCATTGTCAAACAATTAGGGCAAGTTGAATATTTGCCAACGTTTGAAGCGATGCAAGCGTTTACCGTGAACCGCGATGCGAGCACACCCGATGAGCTTTGGCTGTTGGAGCATCCGCCGGTGTTTACGCAAGGTTTGGCGGGTAAGCCTGAGCATATTTTGCAAAGCAGCAGTATTCCGATTGTGCAGATCGATCGCGGTGGGCAAGTAACCTATCACGGACCGGGGCAATTGGTTGCTTATTTGTTGCTTGATTTGCGCCGACATAAGCTTGGCGTTCGTGATTTGGTACGCTTGCTCGAAAATAGCGTTATTGGCGTTTTAGCTGATGATGGCATCACCGCTTACGGCAAAGTTGATGCGCCGGGTGTATATGTCCAGCTCAAGAATGAATTGGGTGAATACGAAGCTAAAATTGCCAGTTTAGGCCTACGGATCAAAAATGGTTGTTGCTACCATGGTTTAGCGCTCAATGTGAGCATGGATTTAGCCCCTTTTGCCTTTATCAATCCATGTGGTTATCAAGGTCTGCAAGTAACGCGGATGGTGGACTTAGGGATAAACAAGACACCCGCCGATTTGTTCGGTAAAATGGCCGACAAAATTCTTCAACAAATCAAGCAATTACCCGTATAAATAGTGCGGTAATTCGGACGCTATGACAGAACAAATTAAAGACGTGGCAGCGGGCGCGACGCCAGCGGCAAAACCGGCATCAAAAGAAGTCGGCGTGAAACTTAAAGGCGAAGCCAAAACAGCGCGCATCCCGATTAAAATCGTTCAGCTTGAAACTAAACTCAAAAAGCCAGAATGGATTCGTGTCCAAGCGGCAAGTCACAACAGTCGTTTCTATGAAATTAAAGAAATCCTGCGTGAACAAAAGCTGCATACCGTGTGCGAAGAAGCCACTTGCCCGAATATCGGTGAGTGCTTCGGCAAGGGCACTGCGACTTTCATGATCATGGGTGATATCTGTACGCGTCGTTGCCCGTTCTGTGATGTCGGCCATGGCCGCCCAAATCCACTTGATGAAAACGAGCCGCGCCATTTGGGCGAAACGATTGCTGCGCTTAAACTCAAATATGTGGTGATTACGTCCGTGGATCGTGATGATTTGCGCGATGGCGGCGCTGCTCACTTTGCTGAATGTATTCAAAAAACGCGTGAACTTAGCCCTGCCACGCAGATTGAAGTGCTTGTGCCTGATTTCCGTGGCCGTATGGACATTGCGCTGTCGATTTTCAAAGACGCCTTGCCTGACGTATTGAATCACAATCTGGAAACTGCACCACGCTTGTATAAACAAGCGCGTCCGGGTTCGGATTATCAGCACTCACTTGATTTGCTGAAAGAATTCAAACGCTTGTATCCGCACGTGAATACCAAATCGGGCATCATGGTCGGACTTGGCGAAACGGATGAAGAAGTATTCCAAGTGATGGAAGACATGCGTGCGCACGATATCGACATGATTACAATTGGTCAGTATTTGCAGCCATCCAATGGCCATTTGCCAGTGTTGCGTTATGTGCATCCTGATCAATTTAAAATCTTTGAAAACCGTGCGTATGAACTTGGCTTTAAACATGCGGCGGTTGGTGCGATGGTGCGTAGTTCATACCACGCAGATCAGCAAGCGCATAACGCGGGTGTTTAATTTTTAGGTGTTAATAAAAACGGAGCCATCGGCTCCGTTTTTATTGGGTATTTGTATCTAGCTCTTTATAAATATAGGCTAGATGAACATACCGTGAGGTAATTTTGATGCATGATTTACCAAAACATCAGCTAACCATGACCGTTTTAATGACACCTGATATGGCCAATTTTTCGGGCAAAGTGCATGGTGGGGCTTTATTAAAGCAACTCGATCAAGTCGCTTATGCTTGCGCTAGCCGCTATGCCGGCGCCTATGCGGTGACCTTATCGGTCGATCAAGTCACGTTCAAGCAGCCGATTTTCGTAGGTGAATTGGTTCATTTTTTGGCCAGCGTCAATTACACCGGTCGAACCTCAATGGAAATTGGTATTCGGGTGGTCGCAGAGAATATTCGTGAACAAACTGAGCGGCATACCAATAGTTGTTACTTTACGATGGTGGCGATGTCGGCCGAAGGTCAATCGCTGCGAGTCGAGCCTTTGGTGCCGAATGATGAAGAGGCGGTGATCCGCTGGGTGCAGGCTGAAGCGCGGCGTGATATTCGCTTGATGCTAAAAAAATAATCTATTTTTGGCTGATGAATTTCTTTTCGCTCAGTAGCCGTCGAATGGCGATATTGCTGTGTTTTAGACCCATTGCATATGCATTGATTTGAGCCTTGTTATTGAGTTCTACATCGGCATGATGATTGATCAGTGCTTCTGAAACATGCACATGGCCTTGCTGTAGCGCTTTATGCAAGGCCGTTTCACCCTCTTCATCTTGATGATTGATGTATGCGCCCGCTTCCATCAGTACCATCACCGCGTCGCGTTGCCCGCGTGCAGCAGCTTGAATCAGTGGAGTACGTCCAGTTTTACTGACTGCATTCGCATTTGCACCATGCTCAAGTAATAGCTGTATCACTTCGGCGTGGCCATTGGCCGCAGCCCAATGCAAGGCGGTATAGCCGCCGGAGTCTTGGCTTTCTGTGGCCGCTTGGTTAGCGAGTAATAAACCAACACAGGGCAATTGCCCGAAGGAGGAGGCCCAAATGAGCGGGGTTTTTCCATGGTGGTCGGTCGCATTAATCTTCATTCCTGCTTTGAGAAACAAGACGAGCTTCATCGTTTCGCCGCGCTCAGCTGCTGCAAAAAAACCTTCTTTATTAAACGCAGTACCACTTTCTTCTAAATGATGGCGTGCTTCTTTTACATGA